>NZ_JACGXB010000025.1:0-39510 GCF_014138065.1 Ochrobactrum sp. P6BSIII
TTCACCAGAACTCAAGGACGAAGCAACCTGCCGCTAGCAGCGTCGCCGCCCTCGTTGTGGCGCTATATAGGGCGGACTAAGCCAAACTGTCAACAACGGGTTTGAAGTTTTTTGATATTTTTTTGACAGCTTTCCACAGGGCGTCAAATCCCTAGTTTTTGCCACTCTATATATAGGGGTGAAACATGACGTTGCGGAATATCGGGCCACAAACCAGCCTCAATGAAAAACTAGTTTCCGCGAAATTCGAAATTTAGCCGTACTGCATCCAGCTTATAGCCAGCCTGTTGGCATTGTGGATATCGGCGTTTGGCCGCCTCGTCATTGACTTACGCGCCAACGGCAGGCAAAACTCTGATGCCCGTTTGGGAGCCTTCCATAGATAAAGGAAGACACCTTAGCATCGGATCAGCGCATAAGTCGCTTTTCTGACAAGCGATGTTCAAGCACGTTTTCGTGCCATCAGGTTTAGAAGAAGGGCCGACTATAGCAGTATGAAGGAAATGGGGCCGAATAATCTCGATCCGGGTGACGAGCCCCCGCTGAGCGTTGGCGGACGGCGACGGCCTCCAGATCGGCGCGAAGTTTCGGCACGCTGGCTTGCCGGCACCTTCCTGACTGGCGTTACCTCCTGCATGCTGATTGGCGTTGCTCTTTTTGCCGCCCTTGACGGGCGCGAGCAATTGGCGACCCCGCCCGAAATTCTTGCCCGCAACGATATGCCAAGTGCCGCCGAGGAAAGCGCCGTCACCAAGGGCGGTCGTCTCGTCAGCACGGTTTCGGCACAGCAGCCGCGCGACCGGCGTCGGTTCGACCTTTCCACCATGCAGAAAGTTGGCGAACGCGAAGTTATCCGCACCCGCCCGTTCGAACTTGTGAGCATGGCGCTGGCGGTCGATCACCCGACCAGCCGCAAATATCCGGCATTCGATGCGTTGACTGTGTTCTCTGAAGGCCCCACCGCCCCGCTGCCAGCAGACACCGGACAGATTTATGGTGCCAAGGTTGAAAGCGAAGTCAGCCTCCATGTTGTCGATTTTCCGCTGAACAGCGCAACTTTCGATGCCTCCAGCGATCTGTCGGTGGATGAAGTCGAAAAAGTCGTTCGTGATACCGGCGGCTTGTTGACCGATGGCGATGTCCAGGTTGCCTCGCTGCATTATGTCGACCCGGCCCGCTTTGGCGGCAATGATTCTCCTTATGCGCTTGGCCCAGCGCTCGGCGTGAAGATCACGCAGGAAAATGTCAGCGTCGCCCCGAAGGCGAATGACGAGCAGACTGATGATGGTTTCTCGGAAGAATTGATCCCCTTCCGGCAAACCGCCGACATCGCGCAGGCGCTCGAAGATGCGGGCTATACTGGCGAAGACACATCGAACATGGTCGATGCGCTCGCCAAGATGATGAATTCGCCGCGCTTGAAGCAAGGCAGTATCTTGCGTGTGGGAACTGAAACCCGCAACGGGCAGGACCGCATCGTTCGCGCAAGCATTTATAATCGCACCACGCATCTCGTGACGGTCACACTGAACGACCGTCAGCAATATGTTCCATCGGATGAACCCGAAGAAACGCCTCTGTTGCAGACCGCTTTTGACGGCAATGCGATCCCCAGCGCCATCCGCGGCAATCTGCCCAATGTCTATGACGGTATCAGTCGCGCGGCCCTTGCCTATGGCATGACGGAAACGATGCGCGAACAGCTCGTCAAAATGCTGGCCACCGACGTGGATCTTCAGGCGCAGTTGACGCCGACCGACAATATTGACGCCTTCTTCTCCCTGCCGGACGGACCCGATGATCCGGACAAGGCCGACAGCGATTCGCAACTTCTCTATGTTGCGGCGACTTTCAGCGGCACGACCCGGAAATTCTACCGCTATCAGGCGCCGGATGGTGGTGTCGATTACTTCGACGAAGGCGGAAAGAGCGCAAAGCAGTTTCTGCTGCGCAATCCGGTACCCAATGGCGTGTTCCGCTCGCCATTTGGCATGCGCCGCCACCCGATTCTTGGTTATAGCCGCATGCATACCGGCGTCGATTGGGCCGCGCCACGCGGCACGCCAATCATCGCAACGGGTAACGGGGTTGTCGAAAAGGCAGGCTGGACCAATGGCTATGGCAATCAGACCTTGATTCGTCATGCCAATGGCTATGTGAGCAGCTACAGCCACCAGAATGCAATTGCGCGCGGCGTGTCTGCTGGCGCAAGGGTGCGTCAGGGGCAGGTGATCGGCTATGTCGGTTCGACCGGTCTCTCGACCGGCCCGCATCTGCATTATGAAATGATCGTCAACGGCACCAAGGTGGACCCGCTTCGCATCCGCCTGCCGGACAACAAGGCTTTGAAGGGCAAAGAGCTTGAAGCCTTCAAGCAGGAGCGCGATCGCATCGACACGCTTTTGAACAGCGACGACAACAGCACCAAGCTGGCTGCTAACGCCTCGACCAAGGGTTAAAAAAAGCCGGGAAAGCAAAATGCTCTCCCGGCTTTTTTGTTTGACCCGTGAAGGTTGAACTATTCGGAAAATTCAACGGTGACGCCCGCTTTGACGAGCTTGGCGAGTTCTTCCGCGTCCCAGTTCGTCAATCGCACGCAGCCATGGCTCGACGTTTTGCCGATCTTGGACGGCTCCGGCGTTCCATGGATGCCGTAAGTCGGCTTGGAAAGCGCAATCCAGACCGTACCGACTGGCCCATTCGGACCCGGCGGAATCGTCAGAACCTTGTCGTTATTGCCCTGCTTGAAGTTGATCTTCGGATTGTAGGTGTAATTCGGATTGATCGCGATGCGCTCAACCTGCACGATGCCGGACGGCGACGGATTATCCGATGAGCCGATGGTCGACGGATAGGCCACGACCAGCTTGCCGCTTTCATCATAACCACGGACCTGCTTGCGTCCCTTGTCGGCGATGATTCTCGCCACCTTGGCGCGCACCGGCTTGCCGAGATTTGGCACCTTCACCACGGAACCGGGCTGATTAAAGTTCACACCCGGATTGATTTCCTTCAGGTAGTTTTCGTCGATGTGGAATTTCTCACCGAGCATTTCGGTCACCGATGTATAGGCCATCGATGGAAGCTGCGCCTTATGGGCGTAATCTTCCGGAATCGAGGCCACATACTGGCGACCGACATCCTCGTTGGTGATCGTATATTCGAAGAACGCCGCACCGCCGGTTGCTTCCAGCTCGGCATTGACTGCCGCATCATCCTTCGGGCTGATGGTTTTGCCGGTCAGTTCGCCATAGGCGGCTGCGGCCTTGTCGACATTGCTGCCGGAACGGCCATCAATGACGCCCGGCGATGCGCCCGCGCGATCCAGCAACACCTGGAAGGCTGCAATCTTGGCCTTGGCACCCTCGCCTTTCGGCATTTCGATTGCCGGCGCCATATCACTGGACTTCGGCACATTCTGCGGCTGCTCATAGCCGGGCTGGCTGTAATCCTGCCCATTATAGTTCTGATCGATGCTGGCGGAATTGGTGCCCGTATTGTCTGGATAGTTTTCACCGGACGGCGGCAGTTCCGAACGCTGCACCTGACCATCCTGATTGCCGCGATAGTTCGGATCGGACGGCGCGGCAGGATAATAATTCGGGTCTTCCGGCACATTGCTGAAGCCGTCATAGGGCGAACCGCCATCGACAGGGCCGTTTAGTGTCCAGTTGTCGTCTTGTTGCGGATCGCGGCGGCTATTGAGACCACCATAGCTATTGCGATCGTAGGTATTGGCATCCTCGACGCTGACAATGCGACCACGACGATCCATCGTCACGCGCCGACCATACTGGTCGATGTAAACGCGCACGCGTCGGTCATGATAGACCTCTTCGCCCGGATCGTAGAGCTGCGCCAGTTGCACCGGAGCTTCCGTGAGCGTGGTGTCACGGTTTTCTTCTGCAAAAGCACCGGCACCCGTGGCGGGAAGAGCCGCAGAAGCAAACAATGCGAAACGAAGCATGCGTATGGAATGCGTCATGGAGGAAGTCCCAGGTGCCCGTAATTTCAGACGTTCAATCGGATCGTCAGATCATGGATGCCGTGAATATGGTTAATAACTGATTATCCGAGTAACAGCAGATGCCAGATGAACTGGACATGAAAATGGCCAAGTGACGACAAGTTTTATGAAATTTGTATCTGCAAAATTTCTTCGAGCATTGTGATACATCCCGCCCGAATTGATTAAAGCCAATAAAAAGCGCCGCAATCTTGCGACTGCGGCGCTTTGTTAGAACAAGTGGAACGTCAGGCTTCCACGCCTTCGTTCTTCGGATCGGGTTCCAGAGCACCGCGAACCGGACGAAAATTGAGCCTGTCCGAACCAGCGGTGATCTTGACGAGCGAGCCGTCCAGAATATCGCCCAGCAGAATACGCTCTGCGAGCGGATCCTGGACTTCCTTCTGGATCACGCGCTTCAAAGGACGTGCGCCGTAAGCCGGATCATATCCCTTGTTGGCAAGCCATTCGCGGGCATCCTCTGCCAGCTCCAATGCGATCTTGCGATCGGTGAGCAAGGTCTGGAGACGCTGCAACTGGATATCGACGATTGCACCCATATCCTCGCGGCGCAGCCGGTGGAACAGGATGATTTCATCGACACGGTTCAGGAATTCCGGCCGGAATGCCGCCCGAACCACACCCATCACCTCGTCACGAACGCTCTCGACATCGTCTTTCTCGCCAAGATTGACGAGATATTCGGCGCCAAGGTTGGACGTCATGATGATGACCGTGTTGCGGAAATCGACCGTGCGCCCCTGACCATCGGTCAGACGCCCATCGTCCAGAACCTGCAACAGCACGTTGAACACATCGGGATGCGCCTTTTCGATCTCGTCGAACAGGATCACCTGATATGGCCGACGCCGCACGGCTTCCGTCAGCGTGCCGCCTTCTTCGTAACCGACATAACCGGGAGGCGCACCGATCAGACGGCTCACGGAGTGCTTCTCCATAAATTCCGACATATCGATACGAACCATCGCGGTGTCGTCCTGGAACAGGAACGAAGCCAGCGCCTTGGTCAATTCGGTCTTGCCCACGCCCGTTGGGCCGAGGAAGATGAACGAACCGATAGGCCGGTTTGGATCCTGAAGACCCGCACGCGCACGGCGAACAGCCTTGGAAACCGCCTGAACGGCTTCGCCCTGACCGATGACGCGCTTTGCAAGCTCGTCTTCCATCCGCAGTAGCTTTTCGCGCTCGCCTTCCAGCATCCGGTCAACCGGAATACCTGTCCAGCGGGATACCACCTGACCGACATGTTCCGGCGTAACCGTCTCTTCCAGTAGAGAACCCTTGTTCTCCTGGCTTTCCGACTGGGCGAGTTCCTTTTCAAGCTGCGGGATCTTGCCATAAGCAAGCTCACCAGCCTTCTGGAATTCACCATTGCGCTGTGCAGTGGCCAAAGCATTGCGTGCTTCTTCAAGCTGACGCTTGAGATCAGCAGCAAGACCGAGCTTCTGCTTTTCCGACTGCCACTTGGCGGTCAGTTCAGCTGATTCCTCTTCCAGATCGGTCAGCTCTTTTTCAAGACGCACCAGACGATCCTTGGAAGCGGCATCAGTTTCGACCTTCAGGGCTTCGCGCTCGATCTTGAGCTGCATAACGCGCCGGTCGATCTCGTCGAGTTCTTCCGGCTTCGAATCGACCTGCATGCGCAGACGCGACGCAGCCTCATCGACAAGGTCGATGGCCTTATCTGGAAGAAAGCGGTCGGTGATGTAGCGATTCGACAGCGTTGCGGCTGCGACAAGCGCCGAGTCCGATACGCGCACCTTGTGATGCTGCTCGTATTTTTCCTTCAGGCCGCGCAGGATCGAGATCGTGTCCTCGACGGTCGGTTCGTCCACGAAGACCGGCTGGAAACGACGCGCAAGCGCGGCGTCCTTCTCGACATATTTGCGATATTCTTCCAGCGTGGTCGCGCCGACGCAGTGCAATTCACCACGGGCCAGCGCAGGCTTGAGCAGGTTGGACGCATCCATCGCGCCATCGGTCTTGCCCGCACCGACAAGCGTGTGCATCTCGTCGATGAAGAGAATAACCTGACCGGCAGCCGTCTGAACTTCCGACAGGATTGCCTTCAGGCGTTCCTCGAACTCGCCGCGATATTTCGCACCGGCAATCAGCGCGCCCATGTCGAGCGCCATCAACTGCTTGTCCTTCAGCGATTCGGGCACGTCACCATTCACGATGCGCAGCGCCAGACCTTCGGCAATGGCCGTCTTGCCGACGCCCGGCTCACCGATCAGCACCGGATTGTTCTTGGTGCGGCGTGACAGAACCTGAATCGTGCGACGAATTTCTTCATCGCGGCCGATCACCGGATCAAGCTTGCCGTTGCGGGCGTCTTCAGTCAGATCGCGCGCATATTTCTTCAGTGCGTCGTAATTGCTTTCGGCGGAAGCAGAATCGGCAGTGCGGCCCTTACGCATATCGTTGATGACCTTGTTCAACGCCGTCGGTGTCACACCGGCAGCGGCAAGAATTTCAGATGTCTTTGCGGATTTCTCGATTGCCAACGCCGTCAGCAGCCGTTCGACCGTGACAAAGCTGTCGCCCGCCTTGCTGGCAAGCTCTTCGGCCAGAGCGAAAACCTTGGCCAGCGGCTGCGAGAGATAAAGCTGGTCGTTACCGCCCGATACTTTCGGCAACTTTTCCAATGCGCTCTGTAAACCAAGGCGCACATCGGCAATGCGTCCACCTGCCCGCTCGATCAACGATGCGGCAAGGCCCTCGTCATCATCGACGAGGATTTTCAGAATATGTTCCGGAGTGAACTGCTGATTGCCGGAAGAAAGCGCGAAAGTCTGCGCCGACTGAATGAAACCGCGAACGCGTTCCGTGTATTTCTCGATATTCATATAGTGTCTCCTTTTGCCCTCCAGCCCTGCATAGGCACCGGAAGATGTTGGGTGACGAAGCCCCCGCATGGGCGGGCTTCATGTCTTTCCAAGACAGGATATGGGACTATGACCACCTTTCGGCAAGGGTGAACAACGCACGTGCGACCAAATAAAAATGGCGCGGAAAACCGCGCCATTTTCAAATCTTATACCGAAAGCTTTAGAGCATAATCCGACCGGAGTGAAACGAGGATCGATAAGATTATGCTCGATATATAGAAGCTTAGAGCGCCGATCTGATTCATTCAGATCGAAACTCGCTCTAAGCGTCGGAATCGACAGGTTCGGTTGCTGGCGTATCGCTGCCGGCATCCTGATCCTTCGCAACACGGCGCGGACGACCCGGACGGCGGGTAGCGCGACGCGGTGCAGCTTCGTCATCGGCCTTCGCTTCGACGAGTGCTTCCACCGGAGCCTCAACGGGTGCCGCTTCCACAGCCGCCGGAGCAGCCTTGGCAGCCCGAGCGACCGGAGCTGGTTCTGCTACTTCCGCAGCAGCTTCCACTGCCGGTTGTTCGCCTGCTTCACCGGCCTGCGCTTCCGGGCGCTCTTCGGCATTGAAGCGTTCACGCTGCGGGCGGCGACCGCGGCCAAGGCGACGATCACGATTATCACGTTCACGCGGCTGACGGCTTTCGCCGCTTTCCTCGCCGTAAATGACTTCGGCAGGCGTGCCTTCGATGACCGGCTGCGGACCGGAACCGCTTACCGGACGCGGCTCGACGGCGACTGCTGGCGTGAAGCCAGTATCGTCATCATCAGCGCCGTCATCGTCGAAGGTTTCTTCGCGCTGGAACGGCACCGGGTTCTGCGCCATGGCAGCCATAATGATGCGATTGTAATGTTCAGCGTGCTGAAGGTAGTTTTCAGCCATCACCCGGTCGCCAGAAGCCTGCGCGTCACGAGCGAGTGTCGAATATTTTTCTGCAATATGTTGCGCATTGCCACGGATCTTTACGTCAGGTCCGTTGCTTTCGTAATTACGCGACAGAGGATTGGGGCCCTTGCGGTTGTTGTTATTATTGTTGTTATTGTTATTCCCCCGTCCGCGCATACGCCTGTTCTGCTGTGCTGGCCTCATATTCATCTCTTTTCAGATTAAAGGGCGCAGAAACGTTGCGACGAAAACGGTCGCCTGTTTCTTGCTATTGAGCCATGGAGGAAGCACGCCCTAAAACTTCCTACACATCGACTATTCTTAAAGCGCGTCGCATTTCAAACTGTTCGCCTGACGCACATTAAGGGGTTGCTTTTATGCATGTCGTTCCCGGAAAACCGGTTCCCACTTTTCCGCGACATGCTTCTCGGCTCCGCATATCCAGATGGATGGCCGGAACCTGACGGTTGCCTTGTGCAAGGTCCACGCCGAAAAGCATCGCTCTTCGGGACCATGCCTGAAAGTCGTGTACTTCCGTACGAGCCATCTCCAAAGGCTTAGACCCCGGGAGAGCATGACCTCAAATCGTCATGGAGCATTTCCGCCACGGCCCTCTAAAAAGCGGGCAAAACCATTCTGTCTGTATACGGTGGCCGGAAACTAAACGGCTTCGCGGCAAATTCCAAGTTTTTTTTCGCGCCGTTGGGTATCAAAATTTCGTTTATGATTTTTGCGCAAAAAGCATGGCCCTTCTATGGCCGCCCAGATCACGCGCATCGTTCGCGAGTTCAAAACCCGCTTGCTCAAACAGCGCTTTTACATCCTGGAATTGTCCGGCGCCGATTTCTACAGCAACCATACCACCATCATATAGGTACTCTACTGCCTGTTCTGCAAGGGCCCGGTAAAAATCCAGTCCATCCTGGCCGCCATCCAGTGCTGCAAGCGGATCATGCTCGCGCACTTCACGCGACAGACCGGCAATATCTTCATGCGGAATATAGGGCGGGTTTGAGACGATCATATGAAACCGTCCGCTGACATTGGCGAACCAGTCGCTCCGCAGTGCGGCGAAACGCTGGCTCACATCGTTGATCGCAGCATTGATTCGCGCCGTCGCCAACGCCCCTTCCGACACATCGAGGCCAATGCCGTGCAATGTCTCGAAGCGATGCAGGAGCGAAATCACAATCGCCCCGGTGCCCGTGCCCATATCGAGGAGTTCGACCACGCCATGCTCCGCAACGAGCTGTTCAAGCGGTGGCGTGACCAGCTCGATCAGCGCTTCCGTATCCGGGCGCGGTTCAAGCGTTTCAGCAGAAAGCCGGAATGGCAGTCCGTAAAATTCGCGAACACCGATAATCCGATGCACGGGTTCGCCTTTGGCGCGGCGTTCGAGCGCCGCACGCAAGGTTTCGACGCACTCGGCTTCGATCAGTCTGTCCGGTGCGGAAATCAGATCGAGCCGTGTCGTGCCCGTAGTCCATTCGATCAGCAGCCGCGCATCGAGATCAGGCGTTTCCAACCCGGCATCGCGCAATTGCCGCCGGGCCTGTGCTGCCAGAACGTCGAGACGCTCGCCGCTCACGCTCAGGCGCCCAGTTCGGTCAAAAGCGCGGTCTGGTGATCGGAAATCAACGCATCGACCAATTCGTCGAGATCGCCTTCCATCACGCGGTCGAGCTTGTAGAGCGTCAGGTTGATGCGGTGATCGGTGACGCGGCCCTGCGGGAAGTTATAGGTGCGGATGCGTTCCGAACGGTCGCCAGAGCCGACCTGGCTACGGCGCGCTTCCGAGCGCTCGCTTTCAGCCTTCTGGCGCTCCATGTCATAAAGGCGGGCACGCAGGATCTGCATGGCGCGGGCGCGGTTCTGATGCTGGGATTTTTCCGCCTGAACCACCATGATGCCGGTGGGAATATGGGTGATACGCACTGCCGAGTCGGTCGTGTTGACGTGCTGGCCGCCAGCGCCCGATGCGCGCATCGTGTCGATGCGGATATCCTCGTTGCGAATCTCGATATCGATGTCTTCGGCCTCGGGCAGCACGGCCACGGTCGCAGCCGATGTATGAATGCGCCCGCCGGCTTCTGTTTCCGGTACGCGCTGCACGCGATGCACGCCCGATTCGAACTTCATCTTCGAGAACACGCCCTTGCCGGAAACCGTCGCGATAATTTCCTTATAGCCGCCCGCATCGCCTTCGCTGGCCGAGACCAGCTCGACGCGCCAGCCCTTCTCGCTGGCATAACGCTCATACATGCGGAAGAGATCGCCCGCGAAAAGCGCTGCTTCCAGTCCGCCCGTACCGGCGCGAATTTCGAGAATGGCGTTCTTCTCATCCGCCGCGTCCTTTGGCAGAAGCAGAATCTGTACTTCCTGCTCCAGCGCCTCGACGCGCTTTTCGACTTCCGGCAATTCCTCGACAGCCAATGCGCGCATTTCGGCATCGGTCGACGCGTCGTCGCGCATGGTGGCCAGATCTTTCGCTTCGGCACGCGCATCGCTCAATTCGCGAATCTTGCCGACGACTTCCTGCAACTCGGAATATTCGGAAGCGAGCTTCACATAGGTTTCCGAATCCGGATTGTCGGCCATCTGGCTTTCGATCATCGAGAACCGCTTCAAGAGCTGGTCCATCCGGTCCTGCGGCAATGCGATCATGTCATGTCCTAAAAATCATCGTCCGAATGCAAATGTGCGAAACCGGGCGCGCCGCGTCCCGCGCCACACCCGGTCATTCTATGCAATTTGCCTTGCTATAACGGAATATCGTTGTCTTCTGCAAATCGAAGCATCAGTTCACGCAGAGAATGCGCGACATTCGGCTTGTCCAGCTCTTCATTGAGAAGCGCATTCAGCTTCGTTGTATCCAGCGCGCCGAGCATCGCCTTAACCGGGCCGATGGCAGCAGCCGACATGGAGATGGAGCGGAAACCAAGGCCGATCAGCGTCATTGCCGTCAGTGGACGTCCCGCCATTTCACCGCAGAGCGTAACTGGCGTGTTGTGCCGGTTGCCGGTATCGACAATGTGGCGCAGCGTCCGCAGGAAAGCCGGAGAAAGCTGGTCGAAACGGCCGGAAATCAGCGAATTGCCGCGATCCACCGCCATCAGGAACTGGAACAGATCATTGGAGCCGACGGAGACGAAATCAACCGCCGTCATCAGCTCATCCAGCTGCCACAACAGGGCTGGAACTTCCACCATCGCGCCAAGCTTCATCCGCGTCGGCAGCGAATGCGCGAACCGCGACAGATGGCGAACCTCACGTTCGATGATCTCACGCGCTGCCTTCACTTCGGCAACTTCCGTCACCATCGGCAGCATGAGCTTCAATTCACGTCCGCCTGCCGCTTTCAAAAGCGCGCGCAACTGGGTGCGCAGCAGACCCGGACGATCCAGCGTGAGGCGGATAGCGCGCCAGCCAAGCGCCGGATTTTCTTCCTGCGCCGATGCGCTGAAGTAAGGCAGCACCTTGTCGCCGCCGATGTCGAGTGTGCGGAACGTAACCGGCTTGTCGCCCGACGCTTCCATGACCGAACGATAAAGCCGCTCCTGCTGCTCTGCCCGCGGGAAGGTCGAGGCGACCATGAACTGCAGCTCGGTGCGGAACAGGCCGATGCCCGAAGCGCCCGATGCCGCAAGCTGCGGCAGGTCGACCAGAAGGCCTGCATTCATCAAAAGCGAAATATCGACGCCGTCCCTGGTCAAGGCAGGCTTGTCGCGCAATTCGCGATAATGCGCCTGACGCCGGGCACGGAAGCGAACCTTTTCCGCATAGGCTGATTCGAGGTCCGACTGCGGACGCAGATGCACCACGCCCTCGTCGCCATCGACGATAGCCGCATCGTTGTTTTCAGCCATGGAGACAGCGCCCTTGGCCTGCCCAACGACCGGAATGCCCATCGCGCGGGCCACGATCACCACATGGCTGGTGGCGGCGCCGTCTTCCAGCACCACGCCGCGCAAACGCTCGCGCGGATAATCCAGCAACTCGGCAGCGCCCATGGAACGCGCAACGATGATGGCATCCTTGACCAGCGATTCGGCCATCGTCTTGATGTCACGGCCCATCAACTGGCGCAGCAGACGATTGGCGAGATCGTCGAAATCCGACAGGCGCTCCCGCATATAGGGATCGGACAGATGCATCATGCGCGCACGCGTGTCGCTCTGCACCTTCTCTACGGCTGCTTCGGCGGTCAGACCGTTATGGATCGCCTCTTCCAGACGACGCACCCAGCCACGATCATGAGCAAACATGCGATAGGCTTCCAGCACTTCGCGATGCTCGCCTTCGATCGCGACATCGCGGCGCGACAGCATGTCATCGATGGAAATGCGCAAGGAACCAAGCGCCTGATCCAGACGGGCCAGCTCGGCCTGACTATCCTCGTTGAAAAGATTGGTGACGACGATGCGCGGCTCATGCAGCACGACATGACCGAGACCGATGCCGTCATTGAAGGCAAGCCCGGTCACGCTCATCGGGCGGCCCATATCGAGATCGATACCGGGGCGCACAAGCTTCAGCCCGTCGCCGGACGCGATGATTTCGGCCAGCACCATGGCTGTCGTTTCAAGCGCTTCGACTTCGTCTTCACGATAGGCGCGCTTGGTGCGGTTCTGCACGACGAGAACGCCCATGGTGCGGCCTGCGCGCAGCACGGGAACACCGAGGAAGGAATTATATACTTCTTCGCCCGTTTCCGGCAGGTAGGCGAAGGCCGGATGGCTTTGTGCATCGGTAAGGTTCAACGGACGCGCGCTGGCGGCAATGGTGCCGACAAGGCCCTGCCCCAGACGCAATTGCGCCAGGTGGACCGACTGTGGGTTCAAACCTTCAGTGGCATAGAGTTCGAGAACGCCGTCAGCGCGAAGCACGTAGAAGGAGCAGACTTCCGCGACCATATTTTGCGCGATTTCACGAACGATCCGGTCAAGGCGCGGCTGCGGCTCAAGCGGCTCAGCCATCAATTCGCGCAACCGCTTCAGCAGCACGCGGGGACCGGTTGTCTGATCGCGCATGATCGTCGGACACTCCTCTTGTGCAGTTTCGGCACCGAGGTGAAGCGGCTTTCCGTGCGAACTGCGGCGAATAAAGAGAAAACGGCTTTGCTTGCTCCGTACTACCGAAAGCCGTTCGGACTGGTGGCCCGCTTTCGCCGACCGATTCCCATTACCCGCCCGCGACGCGTTACGCCAACCCCTTTGTGAGCATTTTTGACACTGCCGTCTAGTGCTTTAAGCAGAAATTATGCCAGGTTCTGGAACGAAAAAATGCCGCGATCCATTCAAGGACGCGGCATTGTTTCAAAACGGTTTAATAAAAGCCGGATTTTATGCCGGCTTAATATCAGCCATCAATGGATTACGACTTGTCGAGACCATAGACGGCGTGCAGCGTGCGCACGGCCAATTCGGCATAAGGGCCGTCAATCAGGATCGAGATCTTGATTTCCGACGTCGTGATGGCGCGAATGTTGATGCCCTTCTCAGCCAGCGCCTTGAAGGCCGTGGCGGCAACACCCGCATGGCTGCGCATGCCGATGCCGATCACGGAAATCTTGGCGAGGCCCGTTTCGGACTGAATGTTGTCGAAGCCGATTTCAGCCTTGACCTTGTCGAGAACGCGCAGCGCCTTGTCGATGTCGCCGGTCGGGATCGTGAAGGTCATGTCGGTCTTGGAACCGTCTTCCGACACGTTCTGAACGATCATATCGACATTGATGTGCTCTTCGGCAAGCGGGCCGAAAATGGCTGCCGACACACCCGGCCGGTCGGCCACGCGCCGCAGCGAAATCTGAGCTTCATCTTTCGCAAAGGCGATACCTGTGACGGTCTGCTGTTCCACGATTTCATCCTCGTCGCAAATAAGCGTTCCGGGCGGGTTGATCGGATCACCCATGCCCGGCGCATCGGGGTCCGTAAAGCTCGAGCGCACAAAGGTGCGTACCTTGTGCACCATAGCGAGTTCGACCGAGCGCACTTGCAAAACCTTGGCGCCGAGCGAAGCCATTTCCAGCATTTCTTCGAAGGAAATCTTCGGCAGGCGGCGCGCCTTCGGTTCGATGCGCGGATCGGTCGTGTAGACACCATCTACATCGGTATAGATATCGCAGCGATCAGCCTTCACCGCTGCGGCAACAGCCACAGCCGATGTGTCGGAGCCGCCGCGTCCGAGCGTCGCGATGCGGTTATCCGGGCCCAGGCCCTGGAAACCGGCCACAACGGCAACCTGACCCATTTCCATGCGACGGATGATTTCCGAACCGTCGATGTCCTGGATACGAGCCGCGCCATGCGCATTGTCGGTCTTGATTTGAATCTGCCAGCCCTGCCACGAACGCGCATCGACACCAACCGACTGAAGCGCGATGGCCAGAAGGCCGCTCGTCACCTGTTCGCCGGAAGCGACGATGGTGTCATATTCGCGCGCATCGTAGAAAGGCGAACTGGCGCCACATACCTTCGGCATGTTCTGCACCCAGTTGACCAGCTCATTGGTCTTGCCGGACATGGCCGAGACGACAACAGCAACCTGATTGCCCGCCTCGACCTCGCGTTTGACGTGGCGCGCCACATTATAGATGCGTTCCAGATCGGCCACCGAAGTGCCGCCGAATTTCATCACGATGCGCGCCATTTAAGGATACGTCCCGCTATTTTGAAAATTACACTCTCACCTGCCCAAACCTTATAATCTTGCGACAGGCAAACCCGGGGTCACATAGCTAATATGTCGCGGTTCCGCAAGGCCGCGATTCGCAAGAACGTCCCGATAGGGTCAGGAATGCCGGAATTTGATTTGCACCTTGACTTTGAGGCGCTACCTTGAGAGCAGGATTGCACGCTTCCGCTCCTGGAGATTGAAATGACCGAGACTGCCCGCACCACCATCGACGCTTCCGAGATCGAGCATTTCTCGCGCATTGCCGCGGAATGGTGGAACCCGCAGGGCAAGTTCCGCCCGCTACACAAATTCAATCCAACGCGCCTTGCCTATATCAAGGAAAAAATCTGCGCCAAGTTCAATCGCGACCCGAATTCGCCGCGCCCCTTCGAAGGATTGCGCCTGCTCGATATCGGTTGCGGCGGCGGTCTTCTCTGCGAGCCGATGGCGCGTCTCGGTGCAACCGTGATCGGCGCGGATGCTTCGACCACCAATATCGAGGTTGCGAAAATCCACGCTGCGCAAAGCGGCGTCGAGGTCGATTATCGCGCCACGACAGCGGAGGCTCTGGCCGAGGCTGGCGAGAAATTCGACGTGGTTTTGAACATGGAAGTGGTCGAGCATGTTTCGGATGTCGATCTGTTCATGTCGGCGACCAGTGAAATGGTGAAGCCCGGAGGGCTAATGTTCGTCGCCACCATCAACCGCACCCTGAAAGCCTATGGTCTGGCGATCATCGGTGCGGAATATGTGCTGCGCTGGCTGCCGCGCGGCACGCATCAATATGAAAAGCTGGTGCGTCCGGAAGAACTCGAATCCGCCCTTGCCAAAGGCGGCCTGCGTCTCATCGACAAGCTGGGCGTGACCTATAATCCGCTTGCCGACAGCTGGAGCCGCTCCCGCGATACGGATGTGAATTATATGGTTCTGGCCGAGCGGCCAGAATAGTCAGATTCAACAATCAGCTTTTCTGGGCGCGCGTGGTCATCGCCACGCCAACAGCGATAACGGCTGCTCCAATCCAGGTGAGCAGCGGATAATGCTCGCCCAGAAACAGCGTGCCGGAAATGAGACCGAGCGCTGCGGCCACATAGCCGATCTGGCTGAGATAAACCGGTCCGCCCACCGCCTGTAGCCGGAAGAACAGCGCGAACATTCCCGCCGATGCAATCGCCTGCGCTGTTGCGGCCCATGGTGCCAGTGCAAATGTCTCAACCGGAAAACCGCCGGTGAACAGCAGGATGCCCGCAAAGAGCATGATGGCGGAAGCCAGATGACTGCCTGCTGCAAGCTCTGTCGGATCGGAATTTTTCGGCCAGTCCAGCGTGCGATAGACATTACCGCAGGCGAGAAACACCGGAATAAGCAAGGCGGCCGCAACCCAGAGCGGATCAGCGGGCTTGCCGACCTCGCCGCGTGTCAGCGCAACAAGAATCGCGCCGATAAAGCCGACAGCAATGCCGCCAATGCCCAGCGCATTGGGGCGTCGCAAGCCGAAGCCAATTGAAATCACCAGCGTGATAACCGGCGACAGCGTGTACATGATTCCCGTGAAACCAGCACCGAGACGTGGGATCGCCGACAGAATCAGAAGATTGGGCAAGGCATAAGAGATGATTGCGGTGCAGACATAATAGCGTGCGCGCCCGCCGGAAAAGCCGAGGCTCTTTCCCCGCAAAAGCAGAACGGCGAATAGAATCACACCAGCGCTGGCGGAAAACAGAAAGGTCCACATGGCAGGCGGAATGCCCACCTGCGCAGCGATCTTTCCCAGAGGCAGGATAAGCCCCAGCAGGGTGCCGGTGGCCAGAAGCAGAAAGGAGGCAGACTCCATCAATTTCATGCACCCGGCCTCCCCTGCCGTGCTGTCATGACGAACAGGTGACCTAATTCTGATCTTCTGGAAAGACCGGCAATGGCATCACATCGACACCATCTTCAAGCAGCGAATGCACGTCCTCGCGCGACGCTTCACCATAGATGCCACGCTGCTCCGTTTCACCGAAATGGATCTTGCGTGCTTCCTCGGCAAACTTGTCGCCGACATAATCCGCATTGTCGCGGACCTTACGGCTGAGATCGCGCATTTCTTCGAGAACCTTCTTCTGGGCTTCGCCCAGCGCCATCGCGATCTTTTCCTTAGCCCTTGCCGTGGAGACGGCAGGCGCCATCAGGGCTTTCTGCACCTGATGCGAATTGCAGACCGGACAGGAGACGAATTTCATCTCCGACTGCCGATCGAAATCGGCATTGTCGCGGAACCAGCCCTCGAATTCATGGCCGTTATCGCAATGAAGCGAAAAGCGGATCATGGAGTTATGCATCCTCATTCTGTTTTGCGGTCACCGTCTTGACGGTAAACTCGCGGGCATTCTTCAAATTCGGCACCTTGCCGCGCGCCGCAGCGCTTTCGGCAACATCGATATCGGCAACGATCACAGCCGGTTCGTCATGGGCGGCTTCCGCCAGCACCTTGCCCCAGGGCGAAACGATAATCGAATGCCCATAGGTTTCGCGCCCGTCCTCGTGCAATCCGCCCTGCGCAGCCGAGATCAGGAATGCGCCATTTTCGATAGCGCGCGCACGCTGCAAAATATGCCAGTGCGCCTCGCCGGTCTGCTTGGTGAAGGCCGCAGGCCCGGTAATCACATTGGCGCCAGCCAGCGCCTGTGCACGGAAAAGCTGCGGGAAGCGAATATCATAGCAGATCGCCATGCCAATATTGGCGAAAGGCAATTCAGCAATGACGGTTTCCTTGCCCGGTTCATAGGTTGCCGATTCGCGCCAGCTTTCGCCATTGTCGAGATCGACATCGAACATATGAATCTTGTCATAGGTCACGAGCTTTTCGCCCGATGGCGTAAACAATCCGGCGCGATTGGCAATCCGGCCATCGCCAGCATCAATGGCCGTAGAACCGATATGCAGGAAGATGCCGTGCTTGGCTGCCAGCACCGAAGCCGCCTTGAAAACAAGGTCGTTGGCTTCGTCACGCAGACTGGCCTTGAACGCCACCCGATCGCGCATCATCGCGCCGGTCATTTCGGGAGATTGCACGTAAGTCGCGCCCTTAGCTGCCGCATCAGCGACGAGTTTCTCCAAAGCCTCGATATTGCGGACAACATCGGTGCCAGAACGCATTTGTAGTGCGGCAGCGCGGAACGTGCTCATCGGTTTCTCCCCCGTTATAAAATTAGTTCAGTTCGCCGGTCTTGAGCAGACCGTCGAGCTTGCCCTGACCGTCGAGCGCAAAGAGATCGTCGCAGCCGCCGACATGGACGGAACCGACGAAAATCTGCGGGAAGGTGTTGCGGCCAGAACGCTCTTGCATTTCGGCGCGCAGTTCCGGCGTGGCGCCTGCGTTGATTTCATTGAACTCAACGCCCTTGCGGGTCAGAAGATCGACCGCACGCGAGCAATAAGGGCAGCCGGGGCGGGTGTAGATGGTAACGTCAACCATGAAAAACTCCATTCGTTGCCTCACTATATAGTCGGCAACGCTCCGCTCCGGAAGACCCTGCAGGTTTCACGACGGTGTGTGCAGGCTTGTTCTTGCCCGCAAGTTTCAATCGGGCAGCACCCGGCTGAATGTCAGAACATCGACACTTTTTGCACCGCCGCGCAGCAAGGCGCGCGTTGCCGCCTTTACTGTTGCGCCCGTCGTATAAACATCGTCGATAAGCAGGACACGACGCCCGCGCACATGAATTTCCTGCTCTTTCGGCACACGGAAAGCACCATCCACATTGCGTTTGCGCTCCTTGGAGCCAAGCCCGATCTGCTGCTCGGTGCGACGGATGCGGTTCAGGGCTTGCGGCGCAAAGGGCAAGGCGCTCGACTTTGCCAGCGCCCGCGCCAGCTCGGCGGACTGATTAAAGCGGCGCTGCCAGAAGCGCCAGCGATGCAGCGGCACCGGCAGGATCACATCACATTCATCCAGCAATTCGCGGCCAGCCCGCTGCATCCAGCGCGCCATCCATGGGGCCAGATCAGTCCTGTCATGGAATTTCAAGGCAACCGCCATACGTTGCGCTGCGCCGCGATGCAGAACCGCCGACCGCAGACGGCGGAACGGCGGCGGATCGGCAATCGCCTCCGCACTCAAGAAGCCGTCACCAAAATCATGACCAAACGGCACACCCAGCACCGGGCAGTAAGGCCGTTCGATAAAGCGCAGCTCCGACCAGCATGTCGGGCACAAAGTTCCGGGCTGCGAGACATGCGCCTTGCAACCCGCACAGCTTGCCGGAAACAGCAGATTGGCGGCCGCAAGCGCCAGATGGCGCGCGGCAAAGCACGCGCTTGCGTAAAGCCTGCGCAAAAAGGTTTGATGCGGTGTATCGTCATCCGCCATTGCATTCGCCCCCGTTCGAATGCATCTATGCCCGCAATTACACTATACGCCGCATAGCAAAAGAAAAGACGGATTCCATGCCTGCCCCCGAAAGTGCGATCTTCGACCGCGATCTACAGCTTGCCTTTCGCCGCCGCGCATTCCGGCGCGCCGAACCGGGTGCCGATTTTCTGTTGCGACGCGTGGCGGAAGACCTTGCGGACCGTCTGGATGCTGTCGAGCGCCGCTTTCCAGTGGCCATTGATCTTGCAGGCCACAATGGTCTTGCAGCAGAGGCCATCGCCTTCTCCGGCAAGGCGGATACCGTTTTGCGCGTGGAACGCGATGCGGATTTCCTGAAAGGTCCGTTTCCGTCAGTCGTCGGTGACGAAGAGCTGCTGCCGATCAAACCGGGCAGCGCCGATCTGATCGTATCGCTAATGGCGCTGCACGCCACCAATGACACGCCGGGCGCCATGGTGCAGATTGCCCGCGCATTGAAGCCTGACGGGCTTTTTCTGGCAGCGCTCAGCGGCAGCGGTACACTCGGCGAATTGCGTGAAAGCCTGTTGCAGGCGGAAATCGAACTGACCGGCGGCGCATCGCCACGCGTTTTTCCGTTTGCAGATGTGCGCGATGTCGGCGGTCTGTTGCAGCGCGCCGGCTTTGCACTGCCTGTGACGGACGTGGAAAACGTGACGGTGCGCTATGATTCCCTGTTCAACCTGATGGCCGATCTGCGCGCCATGGGCATGCAGAACATCGTGCGCGACCGGTCGCGCCGTCCGGTATCGAAACGGCTGTTCTTGCGGGCGGCGGAAATCTACGCGGAACGCTTCAGCGATCCCGATGGACGCATCCGCGCGACATTCTCGATCATTTGGCTGTCTGGCTGGGCGCCGCATGATTCGCAGCAAAAGCCGCTCAAGCCCGGCTCGGCCAAGGCGTCGCTGGCCGATGCGCTGAAGAAAGCAGAAGAAGAATAGACCTACGCGATAGCTGCAAATTCACGGAAAATGCAGCTGTTGTGTCAGCAGTCGCCGCGATGACTTCCGTCCACATCGATGACGCAAACCGAACTCGGGTTGGGCTGCAGCACGCTCTTGCGCACGGTATAGGTCTGAACAGCACCATGGGGCTGGTTGCCTGCATCGCGCTTGGTGGAGCCGGTCATCGTCCGGTCGATGCCAGCAGGCAGAACGGACTGGGCCGCAACCTTGGCTGCCTGTTCGTTGAGGATCGGAACAATAATCAGCGCCATCGCCGCAGCGGCAGAACCAAACAACAACACGAGACGCAGGAAACCACGCCCCGCTTTCGTCAAAGTGGTGGGCGCATATTCGTTGTGATCGGCACTGAAATAATTGTTGTCGAAACTCATGATACTAGACTCCGGAGCGGCTCCCATTCGAGAATGCCGCAACGGAGTGAATCAGAGATTAACCGACTGCCTTAATCGTAAGAAATTGTCAGCTTTTTCACAGCTGTTGATAAGCAATCCGGATTTTCGAAAACTAAAGAAGATCGATGAGGAACGGGATCAAAGGTTCATCCGCTGGTGGCATCGGATAATCGCGCATATCCTTCGGGCGAACCCATTTCAGCGCCTGCCCTTCCAAACCCCGCGCAATGCCTTCAAAACGACGGCAGACGTAAAGCGGCATCAGCAGATGAAAATCATCATAGGTGTGGCTCGCAAAGGTCAAAGGCGCGAGGCAGGCAACCTTGGTCGTAATGCCGATTTCTTCCTGCAATTCACGGATCAGCGTTTCCTCGGGCGTTTCACCCGGCTCGACCTTGCCGCCGGGAAACTCCCACAGGCCCGCGAGCTGCTTGCCTTCCGGGCGCTGCGCCAACAGCACCCGCCCATCGGAATCCACCAGCGCACAGGCTGCAACGAGAAGAATGCGACGGCTCTTCACTTCGCTCATTTCTCATTGCTCTCCCGATAGGCGTAACGATAGGCTTCCTGAAAGCCGAAGCGTTCATAAAGCGCGAGACCGGCAACATTTTGCGCCTCGATCTGCAGCCATGCAGTCTTTGCGCCAAGCTTCGCCGCCCATTTGAGCGCCGAGCCGACGACACTGTGGCCGTAGCCTTTGCGGCGAGCGGCAGGCAAGGTGCCGACATCGAACAATCCGGCCATGACACCATCCTGCACGCACAGCACATCGGACACCGCACGTCCGCCTTCCTCCAGCACGAACATGCCCTTGTTCGGACGAATACCGTCCAGAATTTCTGACATGCCGGGGCGCATCTCTTCCGGACGCTCGTGAATGGACAAGGACGCATCGACGAAACGACCAATATCCTTCAGCGGAATTTGGTCGATTTCACCCGACAGGTCTGTCTCGGCCAGATTGCAGGTCATGACGATGGTTTCGTCCTGCCGCTTCCAGCCTAGCCCTTCGAGATAATTTTCAAGTTCGACAGGCGCGAGTGGCGAAAGCCGGAAACAAGGCACACGGCCATAAGCACGGAAACGCTGCGCCGCCAGCTCCACGCGGGTTGGAATATCCCGCGTGTCACCCGGATCGAGCGGATTGATCGAGTTCAAACGCTTGGAGGAATGCGCTGCCGTCATGCGGATCGCCCATGTTCCGTCGTAATGAACCGACGTGGCAGGCCAGGCGCGGAAACCTACGGCTTCGAGCTGGCGGACAATGGCAAGACTTGGTTTGGTCATCGGAATTCCTGAAAGCATTACAACATCTGTCGGCTAGGGCCCAAGGCCTCAGCTTCGGTAGTCGCCATTGATCGCCACATACTCCTTGGTGAGATCGCAGGTCCAGACAGTGGCTTCGCCGCGACCGATGCCGAGATCGACATGGATGCGGATATCCTCGCCCTTCATATAGGCGGAGGTCGCCTGTTCGGAATAAGCAGGATCGCGCTCGCCCTGATAGGCAACGCGGATATCGCCGAACGAAATGGCGAGCTTGTCGCGATCCGCCGGTTCACCTGCCTTGCCCACGGCCATCACAACACGACCCCAATTGGCGTCTTCACCCGCCACAGCGGTCTTGACCAGCGGCGAATTGGCGATGGAGAGCGCGATCTTCTTGGCGGAAGCCGACGACTTGGCACCCGTCACTTCGATTTCGATCATCTTGCGTGCGCCTTCACCGTCACGCACAACCTGCAAGGCCAGCGACTTCAGAACGCGCTTCAGAGCCTTCTTGAATTCCTTCAGGCGCTTGTCGGACACATCCGTGATCTTCGGCGCACCGCGACCAGCCGCAGCACCGGTTGCAAACAGCATCAGCGTGTCAGAGGTGGAGGTGTCGCTATCGACAGTCACCGCGTTGAAGCTCTTGTTCGCGCCTTTGGACAGCAGGCTTTGCAGCACATCGGCCTTGATCGGCGCATCAGTCACGATGAAGGACAGCATGGTCGCCATGTCCGGCGCAATCATGCCCGCGCCCTTGGCGATACCGTTGATCGTGACGGGAACCTTGCCCAGCAGCACCGTTTCCGTGGCGACCTTCGGATAGGTGTCCGTGGTCATGATGGCCTTGGCTGCCTCGGTCCAGAAATCCTCGACCGCATCTTTGTTCATATCACCGAGCAGATGAGAGAATTTGCTCGCATCGAGCGGCTCGCCGATCACACCGGTCGAAGCCAGGAACACATCGGTCGTGCTGCAGCCGACAGCCTTTGCGGTAGCTTCCGCCGTCGCCTCGGTTGCGGCCTTGCCTTTCACGCCGGTGAAGGCATTGGCGTTGCCCGAATTGACCACGACAGCACGCGCTTTGCCGTGAACGAGGTTCTTGCGGCAGAAATCGACCGGTGCCGACGGGCAGAGCGAACGGGTGAATACGCCTGCGGCTTCCGCCGGACGGTCGAACACCATCAGCATCACATCGGTCCGCCCCTTATATTTGATACCGGCAGCGGCAGTAGCAATACGCACACCGTCGATGGCAGGCATGGACGGGTAATGTTTTGGAGCGAGCGGAGAAACGGACGCAGACATGAGTGCCTCAAAAGGGGTCGGTTCAGGGTGTTCGGTTCGATGGTTCATCGATAGTCTTGATTCTGGCGCATTGGAAATGTTTGCGGGACAAAATCAAGCAGAAACGGCAGATAGAATGAAAAACGCCCCGGAAGACCGGGGCGTTTAAGTTTTTTAAAAAGTTTACTGCTGCGGCTGTTCGCCTTCAGGCGCGTCGCCCGTTTCGCCAGCATCCTGTGCGGCGGCTGCATCCTTCATCGCCTTTTCGACGGCCGGATCCTTGTAGTCGATCTTCATCCCGTCGCGGAGCTTCTTGACCGTTTCGACATAACGCTCACGCAGAATGATCGAACGGATCTGTTCCTTGACCTGATCGAATGCAGGCGGCTGCTTGGTGCGGCGGTCTTCGAGCTGAATGACGTGGAAGCCGAACTGGGTCTGCACCGGCTCCTTCGTATATTCGCCAGGCTTGAGCGCAAAGGCTGCCTTTTCGAATTCCGGAACCATCTGGCCTTCGGTGAAATAACCGAGATCGCCGCCATTGGCAGCGGAACCGTCCGTGGAGCTTTCCTTGGCCAGATCTTCGAACTTCGCACCACCGGCGAGCTTCTTGATAATGGCTTCGGCTTCTTCCTTCGTCTTCACGAGAATGTGACGCGCACGCACCTCAACCTGAGGCGGCATGGCGGCAATTTCCTTGTCGTAGCGAGCGCGAATATCGGCATCGCTGATCTTGTCGACGATGGCGTCCTTGAAATATTCGTTGTGCAGGGCGCGTTCACGCAGGAAAGCCAGACGGGCTTTGAACTCGTCGGTCTGGTCGAGCTTTTCCTTTTCCGCTTCCGCCGACATCGCCTTGATGTCGATCAGCGCGGCCAAGGCTGCCAGACGGCGCTGTTCAGCCGGAAGGCGGGCAAACTGCGGATCAAGATCGCCAGCGGCCTGATCAACGTCGCCGACAGTGATGTCCTTGCCGTTGACGGTTGCCAGAACCTTTGCCGGATCTTCTTTTTCAGCCGGAGCGGCTGCAGTCTGTGCCGCATCCGCAGGCTTGGGCGCCGCGTCCTGCGCGAACGAGGCCGCGCCGGAGAGGCTTGCGAGGGCAGCGGATGCCGCAAGAACAGCGAGAGCCTTGCGATAAGGGGCTTTGAGAATGGCTTTCATATGAGATTCTCTCCTTCGAGACCGCTTACCGGCCCGATGAATGCGGCGGAATTTGGCCCGGATACCGCCACCCTGTCACGAAAGAGCGGGATTTCCGGCCTGTTGAGCAACGTTGACATCGCCCTAAGCCCCACTTATCTGTCCTTCGGCTTTGCGTCCAGAGTGTTTCCAGCGATACCCTGCAAATCTGCCGGGGTTTGGACGCTCGGCGAGTAGCGGGGGGAAATTGCGCCAAAATTGCGCCTTGAAGGGCTGCTTTAGCGGTGTACTTTTCTTGCATTTGTTTCAATACGCGTGAATAAAGCATTCGACATTGCCGGAAGCGCTTCCGGCTGAACGGACAGGAAAGGACCAGAGATGGTCAGCTTTGGCGGCCTCGCCCGCAAGATATTCGGTTCATCCAACGACCGCCAGGTAAAGACCCTGCGTCAGCGTGCGGAGCAAATTACCGCGCTTGAGAAGAATTACGAAACGCTCACCAATGAGCAGCTTCAGGCCAAGACCGCCGAATTCCGCGCCGCACTGGCTGAAGGAAAGACGCTCGACGCCATTCTGCCCGACGCTTTTGCGACCGCGCGTGAAGCCGCCAAGCGCATATTGGGCATGCGTCCCTTCGATGTGCAGCTGATCGGCGGCATGGTGTTGCATGAACGCGGCATCGCCGAAATGCGCACCGGTGAAGGCAAGACGTTGATGGCGACCCTGCCCGTCTACCTCAACGCGATTGAAGGCAAGGGCGTTCATGTCGTGACGGTCAACGACTACCTCGCCACCCGCGATGCGGAGACGATGGGTCGTCTTTACAATTTCCTCGGCCTGACGGTCGGCGTCATCAAGCACGGTCTGGACGATGATGAGCGTCGCGAGGCCTATGCCTGCGACATCACATACGGCACGAATAACGAACTCGGCTTCGATTATCTGCGCGATAACATGAAGTATGAGCGCGCCCAGATGGTGCAGCGCCCGCACAATTACGCCATCGTCGACGAAGTGGATTCGATCCTCATCGACGAAGCGCGCACGCCGCTGATCATTTCCGGCCCGCTGGAAGATCGCTCGGAGTTTTACAACCTTATCGACACCTTCATTCCGCCGCTGGCAGACGAAGATTACGAAGTCGACGAGAAGCAGAAGACTGCCATCTTCACCGAAGTCGGCACCGAAAAGGTCGAGCAGCTTCTGGAAGCCGCAGGTCATCTGAAGGGTGAAAGCCTCTACGACATCGAGAATGTCGCCGTGGTTCACCATCTGAACAATGCGTTGCGCGCTCACAAGCTGTTCCAGCGCGACAAGGACTACATCGTCCGCAACGACGAAATCGTCATCATTGACGAATTCACCGGTCGCATGATGCCGGGCCGCCGTTATTCGGAAGGCCTGCACCAGGCACTGGAAGCCAAGGAACATGTGACGATCCAGCCGGAAAACCAGACGCTGGCCTCGATCACCTTCCAGAACTATTTCCGCATGTATAACAAGCTCTCCGGCATGACCGGTACGGCTGCCACCGAAGCGGAAGAGTTCGGCAATATTTACGGTCTCGAAGTTCTCGAAATCCCGACCAACCTGCCTGTGCAGCGTATCGACGAGGACGACGAGGTTTACCGCACCGTCGAAGAGAAATACAAAGCCATCGTTCGCGATATTCGTGCATCGCACGAAAAGGGTCAGCCGATCCTTGTCGGCACGACCTCGATCGAAAAGTCGGAACTTCTGGCCGAGCGTCTGCGCAAGGAAGGCATCAAGGACTTCCAGGTCCTGAACGCCCGCTATCACGAGCAGGAAGCTTACATCATCGCACAGGCCGGCGTGCCGGGCACCGTCACCATCGCCACCAACATGGCTGGTCGCGGTACCGACATCCAGCTCGGCGGCAATCTGGAAATGCGCGTTCGTCAGGAACTGGCCGATATTCCGGAAGGTGCGGAACGCGAAGCCAAGATCGCCGAGATCAAGGCCGATATCGCACAGCTGAAAGAAAAGGCGCTTGCCGCAGGCGGACTTTATGTTCTCGCCACCGAGCGCCACGAAAGCCGCCGTATCGACAACCAGCTGCGTGGCCGTTCCGGCCGTCAGGGCGATCCGGGCCGTTCCAAGTTCTTCCTGTCCTTGCAGGACGACCTGATGCGCATCTTCGGCTCCGACCGTATGGATGGCATGCTGCAGAAGCTCGGTCTGAAGGAAGACGAAGCCATCGTCCATCCCTGGATCAACAAGGCGCTCGAAAAGGCTCAGAAGAAGGTCGAAGCACGCAACTTCGAAATTCGTAAGAACCTGCTCAAGTACGACGACGTGATGAACGATCAGCGCAAGGTGATCTTCGAACAACGTCTGGAAATGATGGACGAGCCGGACCTGACCGAAACGGTCGCAGAAATGCGCCATGAGGTTATCGAGGACATCGTCGCCCTGCGTATCCCCAAGGACGCCTATGCGGAAAAGTGGGATATTGCCGGACTGAAGGAAGATGTCGTCACCAAGCTCAATCTCGACCTGCCGGTCGAGGAATGGGCCAAGGAAGAAGGCATCGCCGAAGAAGAGTTCGAGAACCGCATCAAGGAAGCCGCCGACAAGGCCGCTGCCGACCGCGCCGAACGCTTCGGACCGCAGATCATGACCTATGTTGAAAAGTCGGTCATCATGCAGTCGCTCGACAATCTGTGGCGCGAGCATCTGGTCAATCTCGACCATCTGCGCTCGGTCGTCGGCTTCCGCGGTTATGCCCAGCGCGACCCGCTGAACGAATACAAGACTGAAGCCTTCGAACTGTTCCAGTCCATGCTGTCGAACCTGCGCGAAGTGGTTATCTCGCAGTTGATGCGCGTTGAAATCGTCCGCGAGGCACCGCAGGAGCCGGAATTGCCGGTCATGCAAGGCCGCCACATTGACGAGACGACGGGGCAGAACGATTTCGACGATGCTGCCTGGACCGATCATCAGCACGATGAGCGCGTTGTCCCGGCAGCGGACCGCGATCCAGCCGACCCCCGCACATGGGGCAAGGTTAGCCGCAACGAGGCCTGCCCGTGTGGATCAGGCAAGAAATACAAGCATTGCCACGGTGCTTTCGAATAAGACGAATGACAAAAACCCCGGCGCTTATCACGCCGGGGTTTTTCTTTGCACCTGTCCCCGCAGGCGGGAAGACCGGTGCAGCAACATTGTAATCTCACAAGACATGCTATAGCGGCCAAGAATACTGGCCCGCGTCCATAACGGCGCAGATAAACCTGCTTTGCCATCTTTAAGCAGATGCTTTAATTAGACAGTAAGCATATACGATCGGGATTTAGGAAATACTCACCATTCTTGCAGTTTCCGCGCCAAATCTTTCGCTGGATTTTTCCTTTTTCCCTTTTTAAAGGACTCCCATCTAATGTCCGGTCATGGGCCTCTCATCAGGCAGATGCAAGAATTCGAACATATCCCGAAAAACTTGAAACAGGTTTCGGTTAGGATATGCGAGAAAACAGACAGCAAGACCGGGAAAATCCCGGCGCAAACAAGCGAAACGCTCATTCATAAGGGCGGCGCATAACAGGGTTGGCAAAGACGTGTGGTTTTCGGCAGCTGAAGCAGCGGGCCGGTTTTTACCCGGCACCATCGCGGCCAGACTTCGTCCTGTGACGGAGCGACTGGATTCCGTGCTGACCGACAGCGGTCCGCAGGCCGCTGCGCAGCGCGCATCGCTGGTCGCCTTTTCTGTCCGTGTGGCCAGCGCCGCCATCGCGCTCCTGTCGCAAGTCATCCTTGCCCGCTGGATGGGCGAATTCGAATATGGCATCTTCGTTCTTGTCTGGCTGACGATGATCATCATCGGCGATCTCGCCTGCTTCGGCCTGCACACCACCATCATTCGCTATGTGCCGGAATATGTTCAGCGCCAGATGTTCGGTCTGGTCCGTGGCATCCTGTTTACCGGACGCGCATTTGCCTTTGCCTCCGCAACCGTCATTGCGCTGATCGGCTCGCTCGCGCTCTGGCTGCTGAAGGATCAAATCTCCAGCTATTATCTGGTGCCATTCATTCTGGGCTTCATCTGCCTGCCCATGATCACGCTCGGCAATATGCTGGACGGCATTGCCCGGTCGCGCACCTGGGTCACCATGGCGCTGACGCCAAGCTATATTGTGCGCCCGCTTCTCGTGCTTCTGTTCATGATCGTGGCGCATGTTTCAGGCTTGCCATCAACCGCTGCAACTGCCCTTGCCGTATCGATTGTCGCAACGTGGATCACCACGGTAGGACAGTTTTTCACGGTCGACCGCTCGCTGCAAAAGAATATCCCGCCCGCAGAGCGCGACCAGCGCCTACGTGAATGGATGACGGTCGCCTTGCCGATCTTCCTCGTCGAGGGCTTCTTCTTCCTGCTCATCAATGTCGATGTTCTGATGGTGGGTCGCGAGATGGACCCCGAACATGTAGCGATCTATTTCGCCACCACCAAGATCATGGCGCTCGCTCATTTCGTCTATTTCGCTGTGAAAGCCAGCGTGGCCCAGCGTTATTCCGATCTGTTGCACAGCGGCGACCGGCGAGAGTTTGCAAGCTTTGCGCAGGCTTCCGTTCGCTGGACCTTCTGGCCCACGCTCGTCCTCGGCATCGTCATCCTGATGGCCGGATATCCGCTGCTGCGGCTGTTCGGCCCGGCCTTCACGACAGGCTATCCGCTTCTGTTCATTCTGATCATCGGCGTGATTGCCCGCTCCAGTGTGGGACCGGCGGAAAGCCTGCTCAACATGTCGGGCAAGCAGAACATCTGCGCCCTGCTCTATGCCGTAACGCTAGCCGTGAATGTCATTCTCAATCTGGTGCTGATCCCACGCTTCGGCCTGACCGGCGCCGCCATTTCGACAGCCATCGCCATGCTGATGGAAGCAACACTGCTTTCGACAGCCGTTTCTCGCACCATGCATATCGCTATGTTCATTCTCATCCCCCGAGATCGAGACAATAGCCCGGAGGGTATTTTGTAATGGCCGCAAAACCTTTGCTTGAAGAATCCGCAGGCGGAAACGCAGCGCGCATCGTTTCGGAACTGTCCGATACAGTCACCGCCATGGATGCCGCCAAGAAGCTGGAGGAAAGCCTTCACAGCCGCGATATCCCGCGCAAGCTGGCGATCTACGGTGCGGCAGCTGGTTTCGAGCTGCGCGACGAGCTGGATCACCTGAGCAACCGGACTATCGAGCCGAATGTCTTCTTCAACGCCCGCTTTCTGGCCCCCGCCATGCCGCGGCTTGAAGATCGCGAGGTCCGCTTCATGGTCATGCGCGACGAAAACGAAATCCGCAGTCGCCTGCGCTTTGTGATGCCTTATACGATCGAGCGTCCCGGCCTTCCGCTGTCCACCCCGGTCATCCGTGCCTGGTCAACACCTTTCGGCCCGCAAGGTACACCACTCATCGACCACGACGACCCGGTCGGCGTGGTGGAAGACCTGTTCGATATTCTGGCGCGCGACCACCTCAAACTGCCCAACGTGCTGGTTTTGCCTGAAATGCGCGCCAATGGCGCTGCGGCAAAGCTCATCCGCTCGGTCGCGGTCGGACGGCAACTGCCGGTCGTCGCCATCGAACAGAAAGAGCGCCCGTTCCTCAAGAGCGACCTCGACGGCGACAGCTACATCCAGCAGGCCATCGGCGGCCAACACCGCCGCGACTACCAGCGTCTGTGGCGGCGTCTTGCCGACAAGGGTGAACTCGCCCACCGCATCTATCGCACCCCGGATGAAGTGCGGCAGTCTTTCGAACATTTTCTTTCGCTGGAAGCCAATGGCTGGAAAGGAAAGCGCGGCACAGCCATGGCGGTGGACCGCTTCCGTGCCGCCTTTGCGCGCGAGGCAGTCAACAATCTCGCCGAACGCGATTGCGTGCGTGTCCACACGCTGGAGCTGGACGGGCGCGTCATCGCCATCCTGACCGTCTTCACCGTTGCGGGTGAAGCATGGACATGGAAAACCGCTTACGACGAAAGCCTTCAGGCTTTTTCGCCCGGCGTTCTGCTCATGATTGAAGTCGCGAAAAGCCATCTCAACGACCCGAATATCCTCAGAACGGATTCCTGCGCCGTGCCGGACCATCCGGTGATGACGCGCCTCTTTCAGGAGCGCGAAACCATTGAGACACTGGTGGTTGGTCTGAACCCCGGTGCAGACAGGCTTGCGCGTCAGGCCGCATCGCAGATCCATCTCTATCAGCGGACCCGCAATCTCGCACGCATCGTGCGCAACCGCATTCGCAGCTTCACGGATCGCAGTTAGAACACGTCCCGAAAAGTGCAAAGCCATTTGCGGATAAGACGTGGGCAAGAACAAAACCAGAGCGGTTTCGACAATCCAGCCGTACTGATGCCGCTCTGGAGCGATGCTTTGCCGGCCATAGAAATAGCGGGCAAGATCAACAGTTTGTGAAAGCTTTCAGGGCGTGTTATCATCGCTTTCGGGAGAGCGCATGACAGGCGGAAGAGGAGGTCCGCACCGGTGCATTTCCAACCTCGCAAGAGGTGCGGAGCGTTCCGGGTCATAACAATCAGGACCGGCTTTCGTCTGGTTCGCAACCGCCATCGCGCCCTCCCATGGGAAGGAGATGCGCTATGGAATATTTCCACTATATCAGCACGCTTGATTACATCCTGCTCGGCTTCATTGCGGTCGTCGTGGTGTGGAACGTGGTTGAACACGGCCTGCGTCACAGATAGGCCATATCGACCCGGCAAGGTCTTGCCGTTGATAGTGTTGCGATCTGATTGCCTGCGAAAACGCGCCGCGTTTTCTGACAGGATATGATGATCGCATCCATGCAGAACTGGATGCCGTGCTTGAGGCACTGCAGCGTAGAATGCTTGACGGCTTCGCGTCACCTCACCGCCGCATCTCCCTGAGAACATGTCACACAGCCATGCTGTGTCGCGCTTTGGTGCCTTTAGCTCGCAGCTTTACACAGGCCATTCATAACAATCGACATTCCTCGCCAAAACCTGCGCTTGTGGGCAATTGACCTCGTTTCGTTTAGCCGGTATATCCCAACCCGCTGTCCATTCTGGACCATATCAAACTGCTTCGGCAGACCTGTGCGGGTGTGGTGGAACTGGTAGACGCGCCGGACTCAAAATCCGGTTCCGAAAGGAGTGTCGGTTCGATTCCGACCACCCGCACCACTTCCATGCAAATCTCGAATCTATATCGTCCCGCCTCAATCTATTTGAGGCTAATCGCGCTTTTGCATGTGCCGCGATCAGATTCAGCCCCTCCCTCACTCCATCGGCAGATAGTGTTTTCATTGCGTCTGAGCTGGATCGCGTCTCGATCTGATTGAGCCAGATCGGGAAACGATATCGGTTGCACAAAGGCAGACCACACCTTTCAAGGCTGACCACAACCATAATCCGTAGATTGCTACATTACGTAATGTTAATTTTTACTTTACTGTAAAGTCAAATAGGGTGATACTTAACATGGAAATTGAGATGACGTGCTCGAACCGAGCGGAATTCAAGCTCCATCTATAAAATGTTGATAAAATATAATCCCCCTCCAATCTGGCGATACATTATGGAAAACGCAGATAAAGAATATATCAATGGAAATAGAATTTTGCATGTGAAGCTAGCTAATAATATTATAACTTCATATGTTAATAAGAATCAGATGACCTCTGAAGAACTACTGAGTGTTATCACAGATGTGTGCCAATGCATCGGCGGCTTATCGGGATCATCGAGTTTTTCTCCCAAGGAAGCTCCCGCAATACCTTCGGTAGACCCCAAGGAATCGATCTTCGAAGATTACATCATTTGCCTCGAAGATGGTCGTCGCTACAAAACCCTCAAGCGCGCCTTGATGAGCCGCTTCGGTCTGACGCCTGATGCGTACAGGCGCAAATGGAACTTGCCCACCGATTACCCGATGGTGGCTCCTGCTTCTGCAAAGAAGATGTCTGCCCTTTCCAGAATGGAAAGGGACGATGTCGTGAGCGCGTAAGGCATTTATCGCTCAAGGGTGCAGCCATGCTGCACCCACTCGCCCTTCACGGCAGCGCGGCACCCGCGTCCTCTGATTAAACCATCACGTCGAAGAGCTACGCGAACCGATGCTTAAGCATTGGCAATGGGCACCTGTGTGCATTTTCCGCTTTGGGCTCCGCATCCGTACCCGCCTCAAACTGCTCCGAGGACCGTGTTATGCGTAAGCTAAGCCACATTCATTATGCCTGGTATATTGCCCTGGCCTGCCTCGCCATCTCGTGTATTCGAGCCGGTATCGGCTTCCAGACAATGGGCTTCATCATCAATCCGGCACGTGAGGAGCTTGGCTGGTCCAATACGCAGATTACCGGGGTTATCGCCTTTCGTGAACTCGTCGCCGGATTAGCCGCTCCCCTCGTTGGCCGCTGGGTTGATCAGCGAGGCCCCAGAACTGTGATGATCGTCGGAGCGGTTCTTGTCGGCCTGTCCTTCAGCCTCACGTCCGTCGCACAGACCTTCTGGCAATTTGTCCTGATCTTCGGCGTCATTGGCGGTGTCGGCGTTGCAGGCCTCTCCAATGCGCTGGTTTTTCCGCTGATCGCCAAGTGGTTCTCGGCGCAACGCGGTCGAGCGACCGGTCTGGTATCGTCGGGAGCCAATCTGGGCGGCATCTTGATGTCGCCTTTGATCATCTGGCTCTTGTCTATTTCCGACTGGCGCTCAACCTGGTTCGTTCTCGGCTTCCTGCCAATTCTCATTCTGGTGCCGCTGGCAATCTTCGTCCTGCGCCGCGAGCCCGCCGACATGGGGTTGAAGCCTTTCGGCGAAGATCCGGACAAAACAGCCAGAACGACAGACACCAGCCCCGATCTGACTGTGGGAGACGCAATGCGTTCGTCGGGTTTCTGGTTTCTGATGATCGGCTGGAATCTGACCGACTTCGTGCTGAAAGGCGCTTTGCTGCACAAGATTCCGGCGGCACAGTCGCTGGGTTTCAATACCGCCGAAGCGGGCAGCGTGATCATGACCTATAGTATCTGCGCCATTCTGGGCAAATTGCTCACCGGCTTCATCGCCGATCAGTTCCCGACCCGACTGGTGATCCTCTGCCTTTCGGCAATGCAGGCAATCGGCCTGATCCTCTTCATCAATGCGGACAGTATCTGGCACCTGCAACTGGGATATGGCGTATTGAGCGGCTTGTCGGCAGGTGGGCTCATCATGATGATGCCATTTCTGCTGGCCTCGCTGTTCGGTCGTAAAAACCAGGGCGCCATCATGGGCGTCGTCACGCCGATGGTGATGATTTCTGGCATTGGTGGCCCGATGCTCGCGGCACTGCTGTTCGACATGACGGGCAGCTATACGTTCGCTTTCGAAATCTATGCCGTTATTTCCGTTCTCGGCGGGTTGGCATTGTTCGGCGCCAGCACGGCGCGCAAGACCTCTCCGGAAGCCACGAAACCATCAGGAGGCTTATGATGACCACGATCACTCTTCTCTATCCCGGTGATATGGGCGGCGCTTTCGCCAGACTGCTGATATCCGCTGGACATAAGGTGATAAGCCCGCTGGGCGGGCGCAGCGAGCGGACACAAAAGACGGCGCAGTCCATTGGTGTCGAGATGCGCGACGACATGGCTTCCGCCGTTACGGACAGCGACATTGTGCTGTCGCTTGTGCCACCATCAGCAGTGATCGATGTCGCCTCCCAAGCAATCGCGGCCTGTCGCGAACAAGGGGCCGCACCATTCTTCATCGATATGAATGCCAAGACACCCGCCGATGCCGAGCACTTGAACACAGCTTTCGGCGATGCTTCGCTTCCCTTCTGCAATGCATGCATCATTGGCCGCGCCTCGCATCTTGGCGACGAAGGCAGCATCTATGCCAGCGGACCCGACACAAAGCCTCTGGAGACCTTGTTTGAAGACTTGCTGCCTGTCATCTCGCTTGGCGAAGACATCGCGCGAGCATCCGTTTTCAAAATGGCATTTGCCGGGTTCAACAAAACCGTGGCCGCTGCTTTGTTCGAAACGGCCAACACGGCCAATGCCTTTGGCGTGACCGATCCGCTGTTCGAGCTGATCGGCCATCATCTGGGCGGCACGCTATCTGACCTCGGCAAGCTGGTGTCGACTTATCCACGCCACATCCTGCGTCGTGCGGAAGAAATGGAAGCGCTGGCGGTGATGCTCGCCGATGCGGAACTGCCGAACGAAATCGCACTGGCCGCAGGCGCAACATTCCGCAGCCTCGGCAACAGCGGCAGCTGGTCCGAAACAACAGCAACCCCGCAATTGCAGGAGCTGCTATCCGAGATCGATTATCGCCATTAGGCTGGAGACGAAACCCCTCTTATGAAAAGCCCCTAATTCACCGGCAGCAGGGTTTCCACGATCAGCGCATAGATCGACCAACCGACAAGCAGGATCGAGCATAAAAGCCGGGTCGTGAAGGGTAGCCTTGCCGGCGTGCTGCACATTGATATAGGCGCCCGACACACTAGAGATTTCATCGATCGGCAGCGCATCCATATCGGCCACCACGCCCGCAGCGTGTTTTCCTCAAAGCCGATTTCGGGATGACGATGCAGGTCCTCGAAAACCGGGGCCGCTCCTCACGACCTCCGGCTTTGATTCGTCACACCAGATCAGGCTGCTTCCAGCGCCTGAGCGAGATCGGCAATCAGATCATCTGGATGCTCGATACCGATGGACAGGCGAATGGTCGATTCCAGCACACCGATGCGCTCGCGCACTTCAATCGGAACACCGGAATGGGTCATTGCCGCCGGGTGGCTAGCAAGCGATTCCGTGCCCCCCAGACTGACCGCCAGCTTCAATATCTGAAGCGCATTGAGGAAGCGAAACGCTGCTGCCTGTCCGCCCTTGATGTCGAACGAGAATGTGGAGCCAGCGCCCGTGCATTGCCGCTTGAACAATGCGCCGACATCGGATTTTTCATCCTCAAATGGCAGATAATGCAGCTTTTCGACCTTCGGATGATCGCGCAGGAATTCGGCAATCGCTCGCGCATTGCTGTTCGCCCGTTCCATACGCAGGCCAAGCGTTTCCAGCGAACGCCCAAGCATCCAGCAGGAATGCGGATCGAGCTGCGTGCCGATGGCGCCGCGCAAGGCCTTGACCTGCCTGACAACGGATTTGGAGCCGAGCACCGCGCCCGCAATCAGATCGGAATGGCCGCCGACATATTTGGTCAGCGAATAAACCGATAAATCCGCACCGTGATCGAGCGGCTTCTGGAATACCGGCCCCAGCAAGGTATTGTCACAGGCGATGATTGGACGATGTCCCTGCCGTTGCTCGATCTTTTCAGCCACACGCCGGATAGCGGCAATATCGACCAGACTATTGGTCGGGTTGGCCGGTGTTTCAATCAGGATGACCGAAACGCGCCCCTTGGCCAAGGCTTCCTCTGCTGCCTTTTCGATCGCCGTTTCATGCACGCCATCGGCGAAGGCCACCGCCTCTACACCGAAATTCAGAAACGTTTTAGCCAAAAGCGTTTCAGTGCCGCCATAAAGCGGCTGCGAATGCAGAATGACATCGCCGGGGCGTGCGAAGGCAAAAAGCGTTGTCGCAATGGCTGACATGCCGGACGAAAACAGCGCCGAACTCTCGGCCCCCTCATAGACCGCCAGACGGTCTTCGACGATTTCGCTGTTGGGATGATTGAAGCGTGAATAGACCAGTCCCGCGCCCACACCTGCGGGCGGCTCCTTGCGTCCGGAAACGAAATCGAAGAAATCGCGCCCATCCTCGGCAGTCTTGAAAACGAAGGTCGACGTCAGAAAAACCGGCGGCTTGACCGCGCCCTCGGAAAGCTCCGGGTCATAGCCGTAATTCAGCATTTGTGTTTCGGGATGAAGCAGGTGGTTGCCCAAGTGGGTCTTGTAAGGACGCGGCGCAGTCATGACGACCTCCTGAAAAGCCAAACTCCTCTTGCCCAACCAGATAGGCGGACAAGAGGAGCTTAACAGAGGTCATCGGCAATCTTCTTTCGTTGTTTGCCCCTCACGGGTAATCGCTGAACCCGCGAGAAACACCCAAAAGAAAACAAATAGCTGCCAATTACTTGATCACCAGCACAGGCACAGTGCTGAGCGACAGGACTTCCGCCGCCTGACTGCCGAGCAGGAGCTTGTTGACGCCGCGACGACCATGCGAGGAAATGATGATCAGGTCGCTGCCATGGGATTTCGCCGCTTCCACAATGCCTTGCGCGGGCGACTGGTTTTCGACATGCACCGCTTCAGCGGTCACGCCTGCGGCTTTCGCCTTGTCCCTGGCTTTGGTCAGGATCTCGGTTGCAGCCTTGGTGATTGCTTCGCGATATTCCTGAAAAGCAACCGGGCTCGATGCCCATTCCGCCGCAACGACGATGCCATAGGACGGCAGAAGTTCGGTCACCGATACGAAAGTCAGTTTCGCGCCCGTTTCCTTCGCCAGTTCCACGCCCTGATCCACGCCCTTTTCTGCGAGTTCCGACCCATCGGTCGCGATCAGAATGTTCTTGTACATCTCTTGGTCTCCTGGTTGCCTGATAACTTAATTATGCGCGCCTTACCCAAGCTAATGCATTGACGCGGATCAATATCCTTCCAGATAAGCTAATACGCCCACTCCCAATTATGATGGAATTCACTTTTAAAAAATTCGATTATATAGAATATAATTCTAAACATGATCCATCAAGCGCATATGTCCAGCTATGCTTTTGCGCTGTTTCCTCTTAAACTTTGCGCAACATGAAGGGAGATTACGCTATGAACAAACCCCTTGGCTCGAAGAGCAACGAAACTGCAGGACGCGGCCGTGTTTACGGCTCGATTCTGGAAACAATCGGCAACACGCCGCTTGTCCGCATTGATAAATTTGCCAAGGAAAACGGCGTGGTCGCGAACCTTCTGGTAAAGCTGGAATTCTTCAATCCGCTGGCAAGCGTCAAGGATCGTATCGGCCTTGCGCTGATCGAAGCGCTTGAAGAACAGGGCAAGGCCGTGCCCGGCAAGACGGTTTTCGTCGAGCCGACCTCCGGCAATACCGGTATTGCGCTTGCCTTTGCCGCAGCGGCCAAAGGCTATCGCCTTGTGCTGACCATGCCGGAAACCATGTCGGTGGAACGCCGCAAGCTGCTCAAACTGCTTGGCGCCGAACTGGTGCTGACCGAAGGCGCGAAGGGCATGAAGGGCGCGATCGCCAAGGCTGAGGAAATCGCCGAAGGCAACCCGAACGCCATCATTCCGCAGCAGTTTGAAAACCCTGCCAATCCGGAAATCCATCGCCGCACGACGGCGGAAGAAATCTGGAACGATACCAATGGCGAGGCCGACATTCTGATCTCCGGCATCGGCACTGGCGGCACCATCACCGGCGTCGGTCAGGTGATCAAGGCGCGCAAGCCTTCCTTCAAGGTGATCGCTGTAGAACCCAAGGATTCCCCTGTCCTGTCCGGCGGCACGCCCGGCCCGCACAAGATTCAGGGCATCGGCGCAGGCTTTGCACCGAAGACGCTCGACACCGGCATTTACGATGAAGTCGTTCAGGTCTCGAATGAGGATTCCTTTGCCAATGCGCGCCTGATTGCCCGTATCGAAGGCATTCCGGTCGGCATCTCGTCTGGCGCAGCGCTCACCGCTGCGATTGAGGTCGGCAAACGCCCGGAAAATGCTGGCAAGAACATTGTCATCATCATTCCTTCCTTTGCAGAACGCTATCTTTCGACGGCGCTGTTTGAAGGTCTGGAATAATCGGCTTTATCGAAGCCTGGTTTCAGAAAAGCAAAAAGCCAGAGCGGGCGACCGTTCTGGCTTTATTTCATTCTGGGGTGCCTTGGGAGAGGCTTAGAGCACAGTCCGACCCGATATAATCAGATCGAAATGCACTTTAGTGGCGCGTGCGTGCTTCGCAAGCCGGGCCAGGTCCGCGCATGTAATGGCGCTCGGGCCGATAGCTCGGTGCGACGAACTCGCGGATGACATTAACGCTGTCACGCAGCTGAACAAGAATGCTCATCGCTTTCACCTTCATCTAAATCATGTTCGAAAGGATGTTCACTGCGCTCAATGTGAGCTTGTGAAGTAAGCTTCACTTCCGAACATCTTAATGAAAACTTTAACGATCAAAGATGAATAAGTGCTAAATCGGTATCGTTAACGGTAAGTTAATAGTAACGATATTCAGGTTTTCCACAGGTGCCTGAAACTTGTCACAGTTGAAAATTCTCACAAAAAAAGCCGGTCGAAACCGGCTTTTAGATTGAATGGCTATGGCGCTATCAGCGCGTCGGCACTGGATGCTCGCCGCGATAATCGTAGAAGCCGCGGCCCGTCTTACGACCAAGCCAGCCTGCTTCGACATATTTGACCAGCAGCGGGCACGGGCGATACTTGGAATCCGCAAGGCCGTCATGCAGCACCTGCATGATCGAAAGACAGGTGTCGAGACCGATGAAGTCTGCGAGCTGCAATGGGCCCATCGGATGGTTGGCACCGAGTTTCATGGCCGTATCGATGGCTTCGACGCTGCCCACGCCTTCGTAAAGCGTATAGATCGCCTCGTTGATCATCGGCAGCAGGATGCGGTTGACGATGAATGCCGGGAAATCCTCGGCAACTGTTACCGTCTTGCCGAGCGCCTGCACGAAATCCTTCGACTTGCGGAACGTGTCTTCATCGGTGGCGATGCCGCGCACCAGCTCCACCAGCTTCATCACCGGCACCGGATTCATGAAGTGAATACCGATGAAACGCTCCGGACGGTCCGTCGTCGAGGCAAGCCGCGTGATGGAGATCGACGAAGTGTTGGTCGCCAGAATGGCCTGCGGGTTCAGGATCGGGCAGAGCTGCGCGAAAATCTTGCGCTTGACGGTTTCGTCTTCCGTTGCCGCTTCAATGGCCAGATCAACGCCCGCAAGGTCTTCCATCGAATTTGCAGCACGGATCAGCTTCATGGCTGCTGCGCGCTCTTCTTCCTGCAATTTGCCGGAAGAAACCTGACGCGCCATATTGCCGTTGATGGTGGCAATGCCCTTTTCCAGCCGGTCTGGCGCAGCGTCGTGCAAAAGCACACTAAAACCTGCCAGAGCGCAGACATGGGCGATGCCGCCACCCATCTGACCCGCGCCGACTATACCAACCGTCTTGATTGCCACCGTAGTAACTCCTTCATCCTCCCCAAAGGGGCCTGTCGAGCATTTCTTTTTGCGGCAAGCGCAAAACTGCGCTTCGAATTGCAAAAGGCTCATCCAGCAGATGATAGGCTGTCCGCCTAAAATGCAATCCAAAATTCTTGCCAAATGGTCTGTCGAGCCTGCAATCGCGCCTTGCCGCTAAAATTGCCCGCCGCTGACAAAGAACCCGCCCCGGTGGCGAGACAGTGTCTCCGACTGGGACGGGTCGTAAAACGAAGAAGCGGCGAGACCAGCCCGCCGCTTCGTAAACGATCAGAGAGCCTTCTGCAGCTCCGGCAGCACGGTGAAGAGATCACCGACGAGGCCATAATCGGCAACCTGGAAGATCGGCGCTTCTTCGTCCTTGTTGATGGCGACGATGACGCGGCTGTCTTTCATGCCGGCCAGATGCTGGATCGCGCC
>NZ_JACGXB010000026.1:0-37521 GCF_014138065.1 Ochrobactrum sp. P6BSIII
ACTGTGTCACCAACAGACAGCGTATCTATCGCAATTCCAAGAGCCGTCGGGTGAAACCACCCCTTCACAGGCATTTATTGAGACGCAGGCAGTATATCCGCTCTTGGGTGTGCCCGACAGTTATTCCAATGACCGAAATTGGGGCGCGAAGCCGTCCGACGGTTTCGAGACGATGAAGCGGTCGGCCTGGGTTCGGTAGTCACCGAAGCGATTGCTTCCGCAGTCTGACAGATAAATAGGGGCTGAATGACCTGCCCACCGGCACCGAGAATGAGCACATTGGTCATTTCGTTTCCTGTCTTATTATTCATTTCCAGATCGGTTTGCGGCGAGCGGCCCCGCCGCAAACGCTCAGGCCAGGTGTTGTTTGAAGAACGGCACCAGGTTATCGAGCGCTAAGCCGACCGGCTCCGGCTTGTCGTAGAGATCGTAATGCGACCAGTCATCCAGTGAGACGAGTTGGCGATCCTTTGAGGCGACGGCGCGGCCATAGGCTTCCATGCCGTCACGGAATGCCCCGAACGCGCCGACCTTTTGGCCGATCACGACCATCACCGGCTGGGTCAGCAACGTCTCGGCAAAGGCGAATGCGTCCCAGGCCAAGGTCTTTTGAGCATGGCTGAACAGCATCCGGGTCCAGCCACCTTCCTTCTGGCCCCGCGGTGTCTTGTAGTAGTCGGTCGCCTCGAACACGTCGCGTTCGGTAAGACCGGCCAGCGTGGCAACGTGCGGACTCGTGGGCAACAGTTCGTTGACCTGAAGTTCGCCGCCGCGCGCTTCCCTGGTGCGCTGCTCCGCCATCGCTTCCAGAGCGCCAAGCGGGTTGTAGCCGCTGAAGCCCTCGCGGAAGAGACGGCCAATATTGACCGGGGTGATGCCGACGACGGCCTTGATGCGCTTTTCCGTCAGGGTGGCGTTGAGCACATAGCCGCCCCCGCCGCAAACGCCGATCACGCCGATGCGGTCGGTATCGACATAGGGCTGCGTCACCGCATAGTCGATGACATGGCTAATGTCCTCGACCCGCTGGGAGGGACTTTCGATCCAGCGCGGGCCGCCGCCGGATGCGCCCTGGAAGCTGGCGTCATAGGCGATGACGACGAAGCCCTGTTCGGCGAGCGCCTTGCCATAGACATTGCCCGAGGTCTGCTCCTTGCAGCTGCCAAATGGATGGACGCTGACGATCGTGGGGTAGGTCTTCGCTTCGTCGAACGTCGGCGGGAACAGGATGTTGGCGGCGATATGCCAGGCCATGTCAGGGTTCTGGATTTGGACGGTTTTCATGTCGTTCTCCTTGTGAGGGGTGTGCGCAATCCATGTGGGCGGACAATGCCGGCCCGCATGACGTTCACCACGCTGCTATGGTTCAGGCCGAGAGCTTGGCCGTGAAGAACGGCGCGAGCACCGAGACGGCCTCGTCGACATATTTCTCGCCGTCGTAGAGTTCCATGTGGTTGGCGCCCTCGACGATGTGGACCGCCTTGTCGGTGCTGGCGGCACGGTCGAAGAGGTCGTCGCTCATCCACTTGCTGCCAGCGACACTACCAGCGACGATCTGGATCGGCTGGGTCAGATAAATGTCAGCCATGTGATAGGCATCGTAGGTAATGATCTGGTTCATACTACGCAGCGTCGCAACGCCCGGCGAGGTCGAGCACTGGGCGCGGGCGGTGTGGTAATATTCCCATGCCTGGCGAAGCTCCTCGTTCGGCGCGTCCGCTTCGTTCACCGGAGCCAGCGGCATCGTCACGGAGCCACCCTTCGCGTCCTCGGTGCGGGCGTTCGAGCCTGCCTCAATATAAGGCAGGGCGTCGATGGATTTGACGTTGTTTTCCCAGCCGTTGCGGAACATCGAACCGATATTGACGGCACTGACAGTACCGATCGCCTTTATGCGTCGGTCCTGGATCGCCGCATTGGCGGTGTAGCCGGCGCCGGCGCAGATGCCCATGGCGCCGATGCGGTTGTTGTCCACGTAGGGCAGCGTCGTCAGGTGGTCGATGACGGCGCTGACATCCTCGGTGCGGATATAGGGGTTTTCGAGCTGGCGCGGCTCGCCGCCGCTTTCGCCCTGATAGGAGGCATCATAGGCGATGGTCACGAAACCGAGCCTGGCGAGCTTGGCCGCATAGGTGCCGGCCGTCTGTTCCTTCACGCCGCCGCCGGGATGCGAGACGACGATGGTCGGATAGATTTTGCTCTCGTCGAAGCCTTCGGGGAAGTTGATCACCGCTGACATGGTGATGGTGGGATTGTTCGAGTTCTTGAAGCTGATCTTGCCCATGGTTTCGGTTCCTTTTCGATGTGAGATCGCATGCCCCTTGCCGATGGAGAAAATCTAGGACAAAACAATTGTCTCGATTAGAGGGATAATTACGCTTGGCCTTATCACGGTGGTGATGAATGAGACGGGATGAGATTGCCGATCTGGCGGCGTTTGTGGTGGTCGCCGAGGAGCGTAGCTTCACCAAGGCGGCTACCCGTCTCGGCATGGCTCAATCCGCGCTCAGCCAAATCGTGCGGCGCACCGAGGAGAGGCTGGGCTTGCGGCTCCTGTCGCGCACGACGCGCAGCGTCGCGCCAACCGACGCCGGGGAGCGGCTGCTCGCAACCCTCGGCCCGATGCTGCACGATCTCGACGGGGCCATCGCCTCGCTCGGCGAACTGCGCGACCGGCCCTCCGGCACGATCCGCATCACCACGGTCGAGCATGCGGCCAAGACATTGCTGCTTCCCGCCATGAAGCGGCTGCTGCCCGACAATCCGGACATATCGGTCGAGATCACCGTCGACTACGGCTTTGCCGATGTGGTGGCTGATCGCTTTGATGCTGGCGTCCGGCTCGGTGGAGAAATGCAGAAAGACATGATCGCCGTGCGGATCGGGCCGGATATCCCGATGGCCATCGTCGGCTCGCTGGACTATTTTCGCGCGCACCCTGTCCCCACCGCGCCGGTGCAGCTCGTCGACCATCGCGCGATCAATCTGCGGCTACCGACCTCCGGCACACTGAACAGGTGGAGACTGATGCGTGGCGGGCGCGAGACGCGCGTCCGCGTAGATGGGCCGCTCGTCCTGAACACAATCGACCTGATCCTCGACGCCGCGCTGGAAGGTCACGGCATCGCCTATCTGCCGCTCGACCAGGTTCAGCCGCACCTCGCATCCAACCGCCTGACACGGGTGCTCGACAAGTTCACGCCCGACCTGCCGGGCTATCACCTCTACTATCCGCACAGGCGGCATGACTCTTCCGTATTCACCGCGTTCGTCGAGGCCGTGCGCTACCGCAGTTGAACAGTTTTGTTCGGCTGACATCAGCTTGAAGAGGGGATGCAAATTGCAAAATTGGAGGTAAAAAGATTCTCGAGCCTCCATTCACCAAAAAAGTCAGCGTCACGACGTAGCCGTCCGAAACCTGCCAATCCGGATACCACCCTTTCACGGATGTCGACAGCATGATCGCGGGAACGACTGCGTCGAGGAAGGCGTTATGCTACGTGAATGTCTACAGTAAAGCGCAAAGCCGTCCGGCAACTTCCGACCTCAATCGCAGCCGTTCAATGGTTGAGGCCTTTTCGCCGAACCCCGACATTAATTTCAGGCCTGTTGCATTGCCTGTTTGAGAATTTTTGTGACATCGCACGTTACACGTTAGATGCCCTCTGCCGCAGAAATGGGAGATCGGAATCTTGCCTCTGCCGAAATTCTCGATGTGCAGCTCGTTCATTGAAGTGACATACTCACTCGATATTATCGAAAATCGATAACGGTACTCGATAGAATGGATGCATGGGGATCATGTGGGCATATGGAACATCAGGATCTGTTGAGTGGACTCATTCGCCTTCACGTTCTGCATCATGCGGCCGAAGGCGAGGTCTATGGGCAGTGGATGATCGAAGAGTTGGCCCATCATGGCTACAAGCTGAGTGCAGGGACGCTCTATCCGATGCTGCGTTCGATGGAGAGGAAGGGCTATCTCACTTCCGAAAAGCAACGTGCCGGCCGCTCCGTCCGGCACATCTATCGGGCGACGCCACTCGGCAGGGAGGCACTGGAGATGGTACGCGGCAAGGTCCGCGAATTGATCGGCGAAATGTTAGAAAATCGCTGAGCCATTTTACCTGCGTTCGCCCCATTGACGAAGTTTGCATCGTCCGGAGATCGTGATGACCGCCCACGATAATTCAGCGCCTACCGCGCGACCGGCTACAGGATCCGTTCTTGAAGTCTTTCGCGTGTTCCTCAAGCTCGGCCTGACGTCCTTCGGTGGGCCAATCGCTCATCTTGGTTACTTCCGCGATGAACTGGTGGTGCGCCGCAAGTGGATCGACGAGGAAGGTTATGCCGATCTAGTCGCACTCTGTCAGTTCCTGCCCGGGCCAGCTTCGAGCCAGGTCGGATTCTCGCTCGGTGTCATGCGCGGTAATGGGTTGCTCGGCGGGTTGGTCGCCTGGCTCGCTTTCACGATGCCGTCGGTCGCAATATTGTTTGCCTTCACGCTCGGTGCAGCGGCATTTGAGGGAGCTGCTGCTGAAAGTGTACTGCATGGTTTGAAGCTGGTCGCCGTTGCCGTGGTAGCGCAGGCGATCTGGGGCATGGCGAAAAGCCTCACCCCCGATCGGGAACGGGCCGGAATTGCCTTGGCGGGGATCGCCATAGTAGTGTTCATTGGCGGCTCGTTGGGCCAGATCGGTGCGATCGCGACAGGAGCCATTGCCGGGCTCTGGCTTTGCCGTGGTGAACTTTCCAAGCCAACGGGCCATCTCCGCTTTCCGGTCTCACGTCGCCATGCGGCGGTAGCCCTCTCTTTATTTTTGGCGCTGTTCGTGATCCCGCCGTTGCTGGTCATGACGACCGGCCATCAGGCGGTAGCACTGTTTGACGCTTTTTATCGTTCCGGCGCTTTGGTGTTCGGAGGAGGACATGTCGTGCTCCCCTTGCTGCAGGCACAGGTGGTGGCACCGGGCTGGGTCACGAACGAATCCTTCCTGATCGGTTACGGTTTGGCGCAGGCTGTACCAGGACCGCTGTTCACCTTTGCTGCCTATCTCGGCGCGGTCATGGGGCCGACACCTCATGGATTAGCGGGGGCTTCCATCGCGCTCGTTGGCGTCTTCCTGCCGGGTCTTCTACTGGTCTACGGAATGCTCCCCTACTGGGATGCGTTGCGATTGCGCCCGACCGCTCAGGCAGCCATGCGTGGCGCGAACGCCGCCGTCGTTGGCATCCTGGGCGCAGCTCTCTACAATCCGGTTTGGACAAGTGCGGTTTTTTCACCACGGGATTTCGCATTGGCGTTGACCGGGTTTCTCCTGCTCACTGTCTGGAAAGTCCAGCCGTGGATCGTCGTCGCGCTCTTGAGCGTCAGTGGTGCGTTGGTTTATGTAATCTGAAAATTCCCATCGGTCTGTTATCAGGCCCGCAACCGAACAGTTTCGTATGCCAGGCTTCGGCAGCTGCAAGATCCGCGAGCAGCAAGAGCATGTAAATTTTGTGCTGTGACATTCGCCTTTTCCGCAAATGGAAATGTCATTTCAGCCCGCCAATCATGCAGCACTCTCGTGACTAAACGCCCCGCATGATTGGTTCCCGTTCGGCAGCGTGCAATGCGGCAAGGCAGCCGAGGAATGGATGCAGTAAGTTATGTCACAAAGGGCATGATATCGATGCTATCACCTGGAAACACCGTGATGTGCGGATGGTCCAGAAACAGCTTGGCCGCAGCCTCGGCGGTTTCAGCTTCCACTACGAGATAACCGCAGAACGGGTTTTTGGCTTCTGCTATGCCGTGCTTTGTCACCCGCGTCGTCTTCCCCACCATGCCGCCGCGATCAACGATGATTGCTGCATTGCTTTCTTCCCATGCCATCCATTGGGCTATTCCCTTGGCATCGACCGCATCCTGCTCGGCTTTTGACAGGCGTCGAAAGGCTGCGAGGTCTTCCGGATTGATCGTATAGACAGCCAGAAATCGGGGCATTGGCGTTCCTCCCTTGGCAATGCACGTTGTCACATTAGCTTTGCTGCGCGGAAATTGACACTGGTCGATCCTGGACGACCTCCCCTCTTCCGTCCCGCCATGGCAAAGCGATAATCTGTTCAAAAGCTGACGTCGTCATTTTGCGCGCCGCGCAACGTGCTAATCTTTTGGCGGGTCATTTGCCGTGTCAGCATGAGAATTCAAATCGACGGGCCCCCGCCGCCGCATTTCTGGTTCAACAGGGGATCCGGCGGGTCCAACCGGAATTTTGGTAAGCGGAGCAAATTTGGTGGCGAATTTCTGTTTCTGATTCAAAGTCGAGAACATGAGCGCCCGGTACCCAGCACATGTAACGGCCCGCGATTGCAGAGAACCGACAAGTAAAATCAGGATTCGGTTGCATCAACGGCAATGCGTTGCCAATGCCCGGATGGTCGTCGTTGCTCAACGATGTGATCGACGTCACCGGGCCGCCTATTTCGGGCCGCAGCGTCTGGTCTTCCATGGCGGTTCAACCGGCCTCTGGCTGAAAACGACAGTGCAGCGGACCGTGCTCCCATTTCTCAGCGGCTTTGAACCATAGGACTGGAGGTTACAGCAGTTTTCGAAGAGTTCGCGGCAGCACCAGAGAACTCCTCACACTGTCGGTAATCAAAGGCAGAGCAGATCAAAGTCACTTCTCTCTTTTTCGTGTAATAATCTGCTTGGCCGCAGACTGAAATCGCACTTTGTTAAGCCTCTTTGTGCGTTGCTGCTGCCAGCCTATAAACCGTCCATGCAGCGTTCATTCATCTCCACCGCATCATCAAATTTTCCTCATAGCGACAACTAAATTCCATATTCGTCGTCGCGGACGAATAGATTACATTACAAGCGCTTCAACTAATCCTTGTCGTTCTGCGTTCTGCAGAATATGATTTTGGGGCTAACTCCTTTATTGAACTTGGGTTTTGGACAGAATGCGCATGAATGACAAACGAGGTTCTGGCGCTTCGAAGCAGCAACATTCGGGAACATCATTCCCAGAGAATGACCGGCCTACGTTAAAGACAATCGCGTTCATGACCGGACTCGGTGTCACGACGGTTTCGCGCGCTTTAAAAGATGCTCCCGAAATCGGACCTGAAACCCGAAAACGTGTTCAGCTTATTGCGCGCCAGATTGGTTATCGTCCCAACCGGGCGGGCGTGCGCCTGCGCACAGGCAAAACGAATGTGATCGCACTTGTCCTCAATACACAGGACGAAATCATGGGCTTTACCAGTCAGGTCATTCATGGCGTGGCCGACGTTCTGGCTGAGACCCAATATCATTTGATCGTGACCCCGTATTTCGACTCCAGAGCGCCCATTGAGCCAATACGCTATATCGTTGAGACCGGCTCCGCGGATGGGATTATTTTTTCACGTACCGAACCCGACGACCAGCGCGTGCACTATCTGATCGAGCATGACTTTCCATTCGCCACCCATGGGCGAACGGATGCAGGCATCGATCATCCATATCACGACTTCGATAATCAAGCATTTGCCCGAAGGGTGGTGGGGGAGCTTTGCGCTCGCGGACGAAAGAAACTTGTACTGTTGGCCCCGCCAGCACAGCTGACCTATTATCGCCATATGGTCAATGGGTTTCATGAAGGCTTGCGGGAATTTGGTTGCGTGGGTTCGCCATTGGAAAGTGTCGATCTCGATACGCCACTTGACAATCTTCGTGTCTATATCGCCAATCTGATGAAGAGCCCTGATCGACCTGATGGCGTCATATGTTCAGGGAGCGCCGCAGCACTCGCAGTCGTCGCAGGCATTGAAGATGCCGGATTGAATATTGGCCAGGACGTTGACGTTGCGGCAAAGCAGTCTACCCAAATTCTACGCTGGTTTCGCCCCGGCCTGATTGTGGTCGAGGAGAGTTTCAAACTGGCGGGGCAACAGCTTGGCAAGGCGATTTTGGGGCGTATCAACGGCGCGGATATAAAGACGCTCCAGACGATAGGATAATAGAATCGGTGGTTAAGCTACAAGCCGCTCCGATGACCCGGCTACACCAGGCCATGCGGAACGGCTTGCACTATTTAGCCCCTGCTAAAGCTAGTTCACAGCCCGCTTTGCTTCTGCTTGCGCCGGACGTAGCAAAGCTTCGGCCGCTGAAATGTCCAGTGCTTCAGGTCTGCTGCACGTTGTCTCAACGTCAACGAAACGCCCCTCCTCGCCTGACTTGAGAATGGCCAGCATGACATCGACACCATGTAATGCACGTTCAAGCGAACAGCGCATGTCACGGCCTTCCAGAATAGAGGCGGCCATGTCGGCCAGACCGACCGTACGATAATTCGCCATCATGCCGTTGGAATGCTCTTCATTCGCAACGCCAAGTGGATGGTTCCAATTTTCAACCGTCGTAGCAGCTTGGCCTGATTTCACCACCTCCACGTCGCCGCCAAAGAAATTGGGATCGGGCAGATATAGCGATCCCTCGGTGCCATAAAGTTCCATGTTTGCGTGGCGATGTGACCAGACATCCCAACTTGCAGACAATGTAATTGTAGCACCTTGCTCAAACTCAAGGAGTGCATGGATGGTGGTCGGCGTTTCAACGGAGATAATTTGGCCCTTGCGCGGTTCCGACAGGATGGTACGCGTCAGCGTCGCGGCTGACGTCAAAGCCGCAACCCGTTTAACCGGGCCGATCAGATTGATCAGATTGGCGATGTAGTAAGGCCCCAGATCGAGGATCGGGCCACCGCCGCGCCTAAAAAAGAAATCCGGATTCGGATGCCAGTGTTCCATGCCATGGCTCATGACATGACAAGTGCCTGATGTGATGCGCCCGACAGTTCCACTGTCAACTGCGCGCCGCGCAAGCTGATGTGCTCCACCGAGGAATGTGTCGGGGGCGCAGCCCACCTTGAGGTTGCGACCATCGGCGAGCGCCTTCAGCTCCAGACCCTGTTCCATGGACAAAACCAGCGGCTTTTCCGAATAGGCATGCTTGCCCGCGGCCAGTATCTGTTTTGTAACGGCATAATGCGCATCAGGGATAGTCAGGTTGACGACGATATCAATGCCGTCATTCTGCAACAGCTCGTCGATGGTCTGAGCTTTTATGCCAAATTCTTCAGCGCGCGCCTTGGCGGCAGCTGGATTAATATCGGCGCATGCGCGAATTTCGATCGATCGAAACATCGGAGCAAGCCGCAGATAAGCCGCCGATATATTTCCGCAACCGATAATGCCGACACCAAGTGTGTTCGTCATTTCCTTCTCCAGATCAAAGTGTCTTCACGGTTTCGAGGGAACGGCTGGCAAACCGGGCATCGTCCGATGGATTGTCGTGCTCCATAATGAAATAGCGGACCGGCGTCTTGCGCAGAGCTGCAAACAAGCCCGCCCAATCGACTGTTCCATGGCCGACATCTTCCCAGCCGTCCTCATTAGCCTTTTCACCAATCACTGCAATATCCTTGACATGCACTGCGAGGATGCGGCCGCCATAGCGCTTGATCCATTCCAGCGGGTCGGCCCCACCCTTGATGATCCACGCGATGTCGGCCTCCCATGCGAGTTCCGGCGACGCATCAAGAATATGTTCTTGCGGAACTGAACCGTCCGGCAGTGCCCGAAATTCAAAATCATGATTGTGCCAACCGAACGCATAGCCTGCCTTGCGATAGGGCTGGCCTGCCGCCGCTAGTCGTTTACCGAACTCCCGCCAACCTGACACCGTCGTCGGTCGGCGATCTGCGTCGAGATAAGGGCAGAAGATCGCCTTCATATCGGCCACCTTTGCAATCTCCAGAACGCGGTCAACTTCGTTTTCCAGCATATCGAGACTGAAATGCCCGGTTGGCATGGATAGTCCGAACGTATCCAGATCTTTCTTCAATTGAGCTGGATTGCCGTAGAGGCTGCCATATCCTTCGACCCTGCTATAGCCGAGATTGCGCAGCATGGCCAAAGTTCGCTCTAAAGGTTGGAAATTGCGGGAACTGTAGAGTTGATAGGAATAACCATTCATGTCTTTATCCTTTGAACCTGAACCTGAATTTTAGCCTGACTTCGACGAGACAAGCTCTCCCCTCACGTCGCGAATTCTTCGCGTCGTCTTTGGAACGTCTCTCGTTTCAGATGTGATGGAAGCGCTATCGCGCTCGTGCGTATCTGTCCATTTAGAGCCTTTCCTCAGACTGAGAATCGAAAAGCGACAGTGCATCCGCTTTGAAGCCGATCTGGACCTTATCGCCGACCCGATAACGCTTGCCGGCCTCCACGCGTGCAGCCAGGACATGGCCGTTTAGCTTGAGCCAGACCAGACTATCTGCACCCATCGGCTCATCCAGATCGACGGTCGCCTCGAAGCCATCTGCGACATCAAGCTTGATATGTTCGGGTCTAACGCCCAGCGTCACCTGCCGTCCCTGTTCCAGCGCGCCGTCATAACCGTCGAGCTGCACCGCGGATTCGCCTATATGAAAGACCGGCTTGCCGCCTCGCGAAGCGATTTCCCCTGAAAAGAAATTCATGGATGGCGACCCCAGGAAACTGGCAACAAAACGGTTCTTCGGGCGATTATAGATTGTCAGCGGGTCATCAAGCTGTTGGACGACGCCGCCTTTCATCACCGCGATGCGATCTGCCAACGTCAAAGCTTCGATCTGGTCATGCGTGACATAAATCATCGTATTGCCGAGCTTCTGGTGCAGGCGCTTGATTTCGACACGCAACTCGGAACGCAGTTTGGCATCGAGATTGGAAAGCGGCTCGTCGAACAGGAACACATCGACATCGCGAACAAGCGCCCGCCCGATAGCGACGCGTTGTCGTTGGCCGCCCGACAAAGCCTGGGGCTTCCTTTGCAGCAATGGTTCGATCTGGAGGATTTCGGCTGCGCGTTTGATGCGCTTGGCGATCTCGGCCTTGGGTAAGCCTGCAACGCGCAATCCGAAAGACAGGTTTTTCTCAACCGTCATTTGCGGATAAAGCGCATAAGACTGGAACACCATTCCGATGCCGCGATCTTTGGGCTCTTGCCAAGTTACATTGCGGCCTTTGATGAAGATGCGGCCCTCGGAAATATCGAGAAGACCTGCGACACAGTTCAGCAAGGTCGACTTGCCGCAACCGGACGGACCGAGAAGCACCAGAAACTCGCCCTCGCTGATTTCCAGATTGAGATTTTGCAGCACATTGACCGAGCCGAAATCGAGCGAAAGGTCCTGGATGGAAATACTGAAATTCATAAGGTTCAACCTTTCACTGCGCCCGCAGCGATACCGCGCACAAAGTAACGCCCCGATAAGAAGTAAACCAACAAAGGCACGGCGCCCGTTAAGATGGTGGCGGCCATATTGACGTTATATTCCTTCACACCCTGCATCGAATTGACGATATTGTTGAGCTGAACGGTCATCGGAAAATTCTTTGTTCCCGCGAACACCACACCGAACAGGAAATCGTTCCAGATTCCAGTCACCTGTAGAATGATCGCAACCACGAATATGGGAACCGACATTGGCAGCATGATTTGGAAGAATATTCGCCAGAACCCAGCACCGTCTACGCGTGCGGCCTTGAAGAGCTCGGGCGGCAGGGCGGCAAAATAGTTGCGGAACAGTAATGTCAGTATGGGCATACCGAAAATCGTGTGGACGAACACTACGCCAGCCAATGTGCCAAATATGCCGAGCTCCCGCGTTATGATGACCAGCGGGTAAAGCATGACCTGATAGGGAATAAACGCCCCGAACAACAGGATCGAAAAGAAGACTTCCGACCCTTTGAACTTCCAGTTCGCCAACGCATATCCATTGACCGAAGCGATGGCGATGGACACGATGACGCTTGGCACCGTGATTTTGACGGAGTTCCAGAATCCGGCGCGTATACCTTCACAATAAAGACCGGTGCAGGCCTGGCTCCACGCCTTGACCCATGGTTCGAACGTGATTTCAACGGGCGGCGCGAAAATATTGCCAAGGCGTATTTCCGGCATGCCCTTCAATGAGGTCACCACCATTACATAGAGTGGCAAAAGGTAGTAAACAGCGGCTACGAACAATATGCAGTAGAGCATGATGGTGGCAGGGGCAAAACGCCGTTTCGGCTTGCGCCCCCAAGGCTGTGCAGCACGACCTTGCGCCACGCCGGCAGGAACTCCGGTTCGCTCCAACGCAGGCTCGATCTTCCGGTTAAGCACTGCTTCCGTCATCGCGCTTTCCTCCGGCTGTATTCGAGCATAGTCCAAGGGACGAGGATAATGACGACAGTCGTCAGCATGACTGTCGAAGCGGCGAGCCCTTGTCCGAGATTTGCCCAGCCGAACATAAAGTCGTAGACATATTTGGCCGGTACTTCCGACGCTATCCCCGGACCACCATTGGTCATGGCGACAACCAGATCATAGAGTTTCACGATACCGGTCGCGATCAGAACCACTGTCGTTACGAGCACAGGCCGCATCATAGGCAGGATGATGAAGAGATAGGCTTTCCACTTCGGAATGCCGTCGACACGTGCGGCTTTCCAGATTTCATCGTCGACATTGCGCAATCCGGCCAGCATCAGGACCATCACCAGTCCAGTCATCTGCCAAAGTCCGGCAATGACGATCGCGTAGATGACATAATTACGGCTTGACAGGATCGCCATCTGGAAATTGTCGAACCCAATATCGCGGATGACTTTTTCCAACCCCAATTGAGGATTGAATATCCATTGCCAGACCAGTCCTGTGACGATGAAGGACAGCGCATAAGGATAAAGAAAGATCGTACGAAACGTATTCTCAAAGCGGATCTTCTGGTCCATCAGCGCCGCCAACAAAAAGCCAACCACCAGTGAAAACCCCATGCAGAGAACACCGTAAATTGCCAGGTTGCGGACAGAGACATGCCAGCGTGAAGCGCCGAAGAGCCTGACATATTGATCGAAGCCGACAAAATTCCACACCGGCAACGACTTGGAGGACGTGAAGGAATAGAGGACCGTCCAGAGGGTGCAACCCACAAAGACCACGAGAACAGTCGCAATCATTGGAAGAGCGGCGATCTTCGCATTCAAATTGCGAAACATCCCGGAGGGCTTTGTGCGACTCCCCTCTTCGATAATGGCCATGATATCCTCCCTGTCCCACTGCCAGAAAATCCGGCGCTGCTCTCCTCAAAGCAACGCCAGATCTTTCAACTGAGCTAATGCGCCTGCTCGATGATCTCGGCAAAACGTTCCTGAATATCATCGACCGTCATGTCGGGATTAGAAAAGAATTCCGCCGAGAGGCTTTCGATCTGCCCCTGCGTATCAGGCGCGCGCAACTGTTCAACCGACGGCACGATATTGTCCGGATTCTTCAGGATATCAATGCCTGCGCGCATGCAACTCGAAGCCGTATCGAGGTCGATGTCGCCACGGATCGGCAATGATCCCTTTGCGAGATTGAAAGCGACCTGCGTATCCTTGGCAACGAGCATGCTCGCCAGTTTGAGTTGAGCCTTAGTGACTTCCGGATCCTTGTTCTTGGGGAAGTATATCGCATCGCCCCCCGTGTCGAGATATTGGTGGACGCCGAGCCCCGGCAAGCAGTCATAGTCCTTCCCCGCGACCTTACCAGCGGTGCCAAACTCGCCTTGCGCCCAGTCGCCCATGATCTGTGTCCCCGCACGGCCCGTCAGCACCATATTGGTGGCTTCGTTCCACGAACGGCCGACATAACCGGGATCAGCCAACGCGCGCGCCTCAGCCAGCGCCGCGAAAACCTTCTTCATTTCAGGACCGCGCGCTGCGTCGGCGTCCTTGTCCTTATTGACTTTGAGGTAGAGGTCCTTACCACCGATGGCCGTCGTTAACACCGTCAGCATGCCATTTACTTGCCATCCATCACCGGTAGCCAGCGGCACAATGTTCTTTTCCTTGAGCTTTGGTCCCGCAGCAACGAGATCGTTCCAGTTCTTCGGTGGCTCCGCGCCAGCGTCTCGAAAAGCTTGCGGGTTGATCCACATCCATTCCCACGAATGAATGTTCAACGGCACACAATAGAGGCGCCCCTCAAAGGTACAGGATTCAAGCAGGCTCTTTGGCCGAATGAAATCAGCCCATCTTTCCTTTTCGGCAAGTTCAGTGAGATCGGTCATCAAACCGCCCTGAACCAGTTCTTCCGCCTGCCGTCCGTGATTGAGTTGGGTAGCGCCCATCGGATTACCACCCAGAATACGGCTGATGATGACGGGACGTGCCGTAGAGCCGCTGCCGGCAATGGCGCCATCGACCCACTTATCGCCGCCGAGAGCATTAAATTTTTCAGCCAGGACCTTGACTGCAGCCGCTTCGCCGCCCGAGGTCCACCAATGCGTCACCTCAAGTTCGGCCGCGAATGCCGACCCGGTCGCTATGCAGCACACCGATGCGACCAAAGCCGCGAACTTAAATCGATACATTTCATATCCTCCCAAATCTGAAACGTTACAGATATCGTATTCAAAACCAACCGGTATGCAAGCGCATAATTTAGGCTCAGCTATAAGCGAATGATTATATTGAATAATGTATTGTTTTTTCGCGGGCCATTAGAAGAAAGATCATTAAAAAGTTGCCCGAATAAGGCGGATTCTCGACAGGAAATTACAATATCTGTAACGATACAGATATCGATCTATCCCACCTCGCATTGTGCACAATATCCCATTGTTTAAATCGTTTTACCCAGAAGTTATAAGAAATTTTCAAACGATTCTTATCGCATTTTCAATTTGCTAAGATCGCTTTATCACCTCACCCCACGACCGTTACGATTTCGAGTAGCCCGTTTCAATCTGCCGCGGCTCGTATGGTCGATACTATAGGCTCGCGCCGTGTGCGCTTGTGAGCATTGTCTTTGGATAACAGCTTGAGAATAAGCGCAGCAGAACCGTTCACGCTCATGGCCTTATGTCTCGCGCCAAGAACCAACCGGTTTAAGGCGTCCCATGTTCATGACCTGATTGCCACTTTCGGTAAACGCCTATGTGTTGCCGCACTCAATGCTGCGTGCTCATAAATCCCGGTCATGAGATCAAGTGTTCTGGTCGTTTCCTCGAGCCGATGGTGTAGATTGGGAATCGAGCTGATGGCGTTCGAAAGAAGTGACCTACGCACTTCCGCATATCGGTCGGTCACCTCTATGCCCTTTACCGTCATGGTATAATTGACACCGGAACGACCGCTTCCAGTCTTCTCGACAAGTCCGGCAGCGATCAACTTGCGCAGGCTGTACTGGATGTTAGGAATGTCTTCCCGGTTCGAAAGTCGCGCCAAATCCTTAACAGATTTAGGTCGTTCATTCATGCGGATGATGTGGAGCATTGCATTTTCCGGGCCGCTTGCCGCCAAATCGATTACTGAGCCCAAACATTCAGCTTGCCATCGTCCGAACGCTTCGAACGCACGCATTAAGGCAAATTCCACCTCGGCGACATTAACTTCCAGAGGCGTGCAAGCAAGATGCCAGCTTTTGTCGATCCCATGTCGTTCGCCATCTTTTTTGTTTTTGCTCATGAACTACGCTCCGATACCTCGCATGTTATGGTGATTGCATGATCGGTAATTGACAAGCTTGAAGTTTCAAATAGACTTTCTATCATAAATTATAACAATAATAGGGGAATATGGCCATGACAGAGAACACTATGTTCGCCGGCAACCAGTTTTTGCTTGGCACGTTCGCATCCAATTGTTCTAGTGGCATGTCGGTGACAAAAGTGCCGGAGCGCTGGAAAAATACCTGGGAGAATAATCTCAAGCTTGCCCGCCTTCTTGACGATGCTGGTATTGATTTCATGCTGCCGATTGCACGCTGGATCGGTTACGGCGGCGACACAAACTTCCATGGCGATGTGCTGGAAACGATGACATGGGCGGCGGGCCTGCTTGCCAGGACGAAAAGCATCAATATTTTCGCGACCATTCACACGGCCGCCAATCATCCAGCCGTCGTGGCAAAACAGATCGCTACAATCGATCAGATCAGCGACGGGCGTATAGGCCTCAATATCGTTGCAGGCTGGAACCAGCCAGAATACGAAGCACTAGGGCTCAACCTGCCCGCCGATCACGAAAGTCGCTACGCTTACGCTGACGAATGGTTCGACATCGTAAAAGTCCTTTGGCAAAAGACTGAAGCTTTCGATTATATCGGCAAATTCTTCGATTTGAAAAACATTCTGGGCGCGCCCCGTCCTTCACGTCAAGCGCCGATACTGAATGCTGCGGGTTCCGGTCAGGGCCGCGATTTTGCCCTGCGGAATGCCGATTTTCTGTTTACTCCTGCCATCGATCTGGATCGCTCCAGGTCCGAAATTGCCGAACTGAAAGCGAAAGGTGCCGACATAGGGCGAAATGTGGGTGTATTGACGTTCTCTCACGTTGTATGCTGGCCGACCGAGAAGGAGGCCACTGAATATCTGCAGCACTTTGGCAAAGACAATGCCGATTGGGTGGCTGTAGACAATCTTGTGAAGCTGCAATTCGCCCACGCCCATTCATTCCCCCACGATCTCCTAGCGCTGATCCGCGACCGGATGGCGGCAGGACATGGCGGCTTCCCACTGGTTGGGACACCTCAACAGGTGGCAGACGGACTGATATCGCTGCAAAAGGCCGGGTTTTCCGGCACGACGCTCTCCTTCGTCGATTACGCGGAAGAATTCCCCTATTTCCGCGACACTGTGCTGCCATTACTGGAGCAGGCGGGCATTCGCAAACCCGTCCACAAGCCATCAGATCACATTGCTCTCGGTGGACTTGAATAGTGGGCGTTTCGACGTCCACTATTCAAAACATACCTGTTATGATTGCCAGTCAAGAATCGTCCATTTCGTTTGTACCTCCACAGTTCTTTCGACTTCCGTGATAATGCCAGCCCCGTTTCTCCAAAGTAGGTGAATAGAATTCAAGCGCTGATCATCGCACTTCTTGCGATTTTGCTATTAATTCAGCCGCCGTTGATTAAATAATAGTCAATATCAATATTGATTACGAAATAGACATAAAACTATTGCCAACGCAGAAGCTCTGCGGCATCAATGCGACATGAACCAGGCGGACCTGACCATTCTCATTATCGACGAGAACGCCATTCGTTCCTCGATTATCGAGGAAGGATTGCGAGAGGCCGGACATGGAAAAGTAGTCGTGATCAATGAGATGCATGGCATCGCCCGGATGATTGAAACACTCAATCCAGATGTGATTGTCATCGACATAGAAAACCCCAATCGTGACATGATGGAGCACCTGTTCCAGCTGACGCGTACAATCAGCCGCCCAATCGCCATGTTTGTCGACCGATCCGACACCGCTTCCATTGAAGCGGCAGTTGAGGCAGGCGTCTCCGCCTATATTGTGGACGGGCTGAAGAAGGAGCGGGTAAAGCCCATCCTTGATATGGCGGTCAGTCGCTTCAATGCCTTCAGTCGCCTGCAGCGCGAACTGGCAGACGCCAAATCCGCACTGGAGGAAAGGAAAGTCGTTGAACGCGCCAAGGGCATTCTCATGAAGATGCGGGGACTTTCCGAGGAAGACGCTTTTTCCTTACTGCGGCAGACTGCCATGAACGAGAAAAAGAAAATGTCGGATATAGCCCAAAGCATCGTGACTGCAGCCGGACTACTGATGAAATGACGGTGAATTTGAACCCTGGGGGAAACCATTCCGGGAGTATGGGCAGATGAACATGCCAAACAGATTTGCTGAAGCGGGTAACAGCCTTACCAAACCCGCCAGCATTGCGGGCAAAGAAATCAAGACATTGCGCGCCGGCTTTATTCCGCTTGTCGACGCGGCCGTGCTGATCGCGGCCTCCGAATTTGGCTTCGCAAGAGTTGAAGGCCTGAGCCTCGACCTCGTCAAGGATGTCTCTTGGGCCAATGTCCGCGATCGGTTGGCTTTTCGGCAGTTCGATATCGCGCATATGCTGTCACCGATGCCCGTAGCCTCCATGCTGGGGCTCGGATCCAACCCATCGCCAACGATAACGCCGTTTTCTCTGGGGAGGGGCGGCAACGCGATCACCCTTTCTGCGCGGCTTTACGAGAGAATGCGCGTAACCGCCAGTCTGGCAGAAACCGCAACTGCACTCGAAAATGCCAGGGCGCTCGCTTCCGTAATACGTGACATGCAATCGCGCGGCGAACCTCTATTGAAACTCGCCATCACTTATCCGTTTTCGCCGCATAATTACGAATTTCGCTACTGGCTGGCAGCGGGCGGCATCGACCCCGACAATGACGTTAGACTTGTCGTCGTACCGCCACCATTAACCTCGGATGCACTGGCGACCGGTGCAATCGATGGTTTTTGTGTCGGCGCGCCATGGAACATGGTGGCTTCCGAACGCGGCACAGGGCGGATCGTTGCTGCCAAGCAGGACATCTGGCCGTCTGCGCCCGAAAAGGTCATTGGCATGCGTCCGGAATGGGCCGAAACTCATCCCGAAACCGTATCTCGTCTCATTGTGGCTCTCGACAAGGCGGCACGCTGGTGCGACAGCACTGAAAATCACGACACGCTTGCCGAGGTTCTGGCAGACAATTGTTATCTTGGCGTATCACAGCAGATCGTCCGCAACGTGCTCGCCGGAACGTTCAATCTCGACTCACAAGGCAATCATCGCGTTATCGAACATTACTTCACCTTCCATGCCGGTTTTGCCAATTGCCCCCGCCCCAACGATGCAATGTGGATTTATAGCCAGATGGTACGCTGGGGGCAGATAGAGGCATCGCAATCGGCGCAGCAAAAAGCGGCTCAGTCCTACCGACCAGATCTCTATTGTACAGCTCTTGGCATTTCGCACTCGCCCTTCGAAGGGAATACCGTTGAAGGTATCAGTGCCAAAGATAGCTTCATGGATGACCGAACCTTCGACCCGTCGGATATAGAGACTTACGTGCAAGGATTTGATGTGCGTCGCGAGACTTCTACGGCCCCGATCACGTCGGAAGATTGAGCTACCAATGCCCAATTTGATTGCACACAGACGGCACAATGCGGCAAAAGCGCCTAAAATACAGACTTACTGAGGGGAGCGTGAATTAGGTCCGCTTATTTTCTCATCCTTTTTAATTTCGTATTTTCAATCACTTGCAAATATTTTGAAACTCTGGCACGCTTCTTGCTTCTAAGACTTATGCACCGGTCAACGGCGATCGGTGCAACAAGCGAGCCAGATATCGCTCCTGTCACGACACCGACGTCGCAAGGAATTGCAGCCCGAACCTTTCGTTCGGGGATGCATCTCCAAGCGGCGTTTTTTTGTGCCCAGTTTCAAGCGAGCCCAATTCAAGCCAGCATAGGGGAAGCCAGCTGATGACAACGCATAAGAGGCCAGAAACCAGAACCGGCATCACCCGGCGTAGCATTCTGAAGACCAGCGCCACCGCAGCTCTTTTCACAGCAATTCGCTCGACCTTTCCCGGCGGAGCCTTTGCAGCAAGTAGCGGGCCTGAAGTCAGCGGCGCCAAGCTCGGCTTCATCGCACTCACCGATGCCGCGCCGCTGATTGTTGCCAAGGAAAAGGGCCTGTTTGAAAAACACGGTCTGCCGGATGTCGAGGTCGCCAAGCAGGCATCCTGGGGCGCAACACGTGACAATCTCGTGCTGGGCGGCGCTTCGAACGGCATTGATGGCGCGCACATCCTTTCGCCGCTTCCCTATCTCATCCATACCGGCAAGGTAACGCAGAACAACCAGCCAGTGCCGATGGCCCTGCTGGCACGACTGAATTACGACAGTCAGGCTATTTCGGTTGCCAAAGAATATGCCGATACTGGCGTCCAGCTGGATTCATCCAAGTTGAAGGCGGCCTTTGAAAAGAAGAAGGCGGATGGCAAAGAGATCAAAGCTGCGATGACCTTCCCCGGCGGCACGCACGATCTGTGGATCCGCTACTGGCTCGCTGCTGGCGGCATTGACCCCGACAAGGACGTTTCGACCATCGTTGTCCCACCACCGCAAATGGTTGCCAATATGAAGGTTGGGAATATGGATCTGTTCTGCGTCGGTGAGCCGTGGAACGAGCAGCTGGTCAACCAGGGTATCGGCTTCACGGCAGCGACGACGGGTGAAATCTGGAAACATCATCCGGAAAAAGCGCTCGGCATGCGCGCCGACTGGATTGAGAAAAATCCGAATGCCGCAAAAGCCCTGCTCATGGCTGTAATGGAAGCCCAGCAATGGTGCGAAAGCATGGACAACAAGGCAGAAATGGCAGACATCCTTGGCAAACGCCAATGGTTCAACGTGCCGCCGAAGGATGTGCTGGGCCGTCTCAAGGGCGACATCAATTACGGCAATGGTCGTGTGGTGCAAGGCACCAACCTGCAAATGAAATTCTGGGCGAACGGCGCATCCTATCCGTTCAAAAGCCACGACATCTGGTTCATCGCCGAAAATATTCGCTGGGGTAAATTCACGCCTGACACAGACATCAAGGCGTTGGTCGATCAGGTCAATCGTGAAGATATCTGGCGCGATGCTGCCAAGGATCTCGGTGTCGCGGCAGCAGATATTCCAGCATCGACGTCACGCGGCAAGGAAACCTTCTTCGACGGCAAGGTCTTCGATCCCGAAAATCCTTCGGCCTATCTCGATAGTCTCGCAATCAAGGTTGCGTCCTGAGCCAATCCGGGGCGCGCAACCGGCGCGTCTCTCTCCCTTCGAACAGGAGCGTTGCATGTCCGCCGTGCTGAAAGATCAAACCGTCGTTACGCCGCTAACGCCCAATGCAACAAAGCCCGCCGGTAATGTCGTCCGGTTGGCCAAGCAGCCCAAATCGGGCCTCGATATAAGTGCGCTGGCGCTTGGTGCCGTGCGTAACATCGTACCGCCGTTGGTGGTGCTGGCCGTACTGCTGGGGATATGGCAACTCCTTTGTGCCGCCCCTGATGCATCCTTGCCTGCACCGTCCAAAGTCTGGGAGGATAGCTATGATCTGATCGTCTATCCCTTCTTTAACTACGGATCACAAGATATCGGGCTTGGCTGGCGTGTGCTCGTCTCGCTGGAACGTGTCGCCTACGGCTTTGGCCTCGCTGCTATTGCTGGCATCGTGATCGGCGCAGTCATCGGCCAGTCGGTATGGGCGATGCGTGGCCTCGATCCAATCTTTCAGGTGCTGCGCACTGTACCGCCGCTGGCTTGGTTGCCCCTATCTCTTGCCGCCTTCCAGAACGCCAATCCGTCGGCGATTTTCGTTATCTTCATCACTTCAATCTGGCCGATCATCATCAACACTGCGGTCGGCGTGTGCAATATTCCGCAGGATTATCGCAACGTCGCCAAAGTGCTACGCCTCAACCAGTTTGAGTTTTTCTTCAAGATTATGTTGCCATCGGCAGCGCCCTATATCTTTACCGGCCTCCGGATCGGCGTTGGCCTCTCCTGGTTGGCCATCGTAGCTGCCGAAATGCTGACCGGCGGTGTTGGTATCGGGTTCTTCATCTGGGACGCTTGGAACTCCTCACGTCTGTCCGACATCATCGTCGCCCTCGCCTATATCGGCCTTGTCGGCTTCGCGCTCGACAAGCTCGTGGCAGCCGTCGGTCGACTTGTCACCCGCAATGCGTCTGTAAGCTGAGGAGAAGAGATATGAACGCCTATCTCAAGCTTGACCATATCGACAAATATTTTGACCGCTCGGAAGTCCTCAAAGACATCAATCTTTCGATCTCCAAGGGCGAATTCGTTTCCATCATCGGTCACTCCGGTTGCGGAAAATCCACGCTTCTGAACCTGATTGCCGGACTGACGCCGGTCTCGTCCGGTGCGGTCCTGCTCGAAAACAAGGAAGTCAACGCACCGGGACCTGAAAGGGCTGTAGTGTTCCAGAACCATTCGTTGCTACCTTGGCTATCGGTCTACGAGAACGTCAATCTTGCGGTGACGAAGGTTTTCCGGTCCAGCAAGACCAGAGCTGAACGACATGATTGGGTCATGACCAATCTCGACCTCGTCCAAATGGCGCATGCAAAAGACAAGCGCCCGTCGGAAATTTCCGGCGGCATGAAGCAGCGCGTTGGCATCGCCCGTGCATTGGCTATGGAACCGAAAATACTGCTGCTCGACGAACCTTTTGGTGCACTGGATGCGCTGACCCGCGCCCATCTTCAGGATGCCGTCATGGAAATCCACGCCCGGCTTGGCAACACGATGGTGATGATCACCCATGATGTGGATGAAGCGGTCCTGCTCTCCGACCGTATCGTGATGATGACCAATGGTCCGGCGGCGAAGATAGGCGAGGTGCTGGATGTCGATATTCCGCGCCCGCGCAATCGCATTGAGCTGGCCTCCGACCGCGCCTATTTGAAATGCCGCGAGGCTGTTTTGAAGTTCCTCTACGAGCGCCATCGCTTCGTGGAAGCTGCGGAGTAATCCTATGGCTGAGAAACTCGTTATAATCGGCAATGGCATGGCGCCGGGCCGCATGCTGGAGCATTTGCTTGAGCAGGCACCGGACCAGTATGACGTTACCATTTTCAACGCCGAGCCGCGTGTCAACTACGACCGCATCATGCTCTCGCCAGTTCTATCCGGCGAGAAGACCTATGAGCAGATCGTCATCCATGGCGATGGCTGGTACATCAAGCATGGCATCACACTCTATAAGGGCCACAAGGTCGTCGCCATCGACCGCGACGCCAAGACTGTGACATCGGACCACGGCGTTACAGAAAGGTATGACAAGCTGGTGATTGCCACCGGTTCAGTGCCTTTCATTATTCCTGTGTCAGGCAAAGACCTGCCCGGTGTCATCAGCTATCGCGATCTGGACGATGTTGATGCAATGCTGGTCGCCGCGCAATCGCGTGAAAAAGCCATCATCATTGGCGGCGGGTTGCTCGGGCTGGAAGCGGCGGCAGGCCTCGCCCAGCGCGGCATGGATGTAACGGTGCTGCACGTCATGCCGACGCTTATGGAGCGCCAGCTCGATCCTGCGGCCGGCTATCTGCTGCAGCGTGCGGTTGAGCAGCGTGGCATCAAAGTCATCTGCAAGGCTAACACCAAGGCCATTATCGGCAAAGGCAAGGTCGAAGGCGTCGAGCTTGACGACGGCACCGTCATCCCGGCCACACTGGTTGTGATGGCGGTTGGTATTCGCCCCAATGTTGGCCTGGCGAGAGAGGCCGGTCTGGACGTCAATCGCGGCATCGTCGTGGATGCGGGCATGCGGACATCCGATGCCAATATTCTGTCGCTGGGCGAATGTGCGGAAGTGGGTGGCATGGTCTACGGTCTTGTCGCTCCGCTTTACGAAATGGCACGTGTGGCAGCCTCACATTTGGCGGGTGACAACACCCCAGCCTTTACCCACTCCGACACACCGACCAAGCTGAAGGTCACAGGCATCGATCTGTTCTCGTTGGGTGATTTCGCCGATGGTCCGGACCGCGAAGAGATCGTGCTGCGCGATGCCATGGCGGGCATCTACAAGCGGCTCGTGATCAAGGAAAACCGGATTATCGGTACGGTTCTCTATGGTGAAACGACAGACGGTACCTGGTTCAACGACCTGAAGAAGAAGGCAACCGACATTTCGGAGATGCGCGATACGCTGATCTTCGGACAGGCCTATCAGGGAGGAACCCCGCTGGACCCTATGGCGGCCGTTGCAGCCTTGCCGGATGATACGGAAATCTGCGGCTGCAACGGCATTTGTAAGGGTAAAATCGTCTCAACAATGGCCGAAAAGGGCCTGACCTCGCTCGATGAGGTGCGGGCTCACACAAAGGCGTCCGCGTCCTGCGGTTCGTGCACGGGGCTGGTCGAGCAACTCATGGCGCTGACGCTTGGCGACAGCTACAATCCCAAGGCGGTGCAGCCCATGTGCGGCTGCACTGATCTGGGTCATGACGATGTGCGCAGGCTCATCAAGGCGAAAAAGCTCAAGATCATTCCCGCCGTCATGCAAGAGTTGGAATGGAAAACATCATGCGGCTGCGCCAAATGCCGTCCGGCGCTTAACTATTACCTCGTCTGCGACTGGCCAGACGAATATGCCGACGACTACCAGTCGCGTTTCATCAATGAGCGCGTACACGCCAACATCCAGAAGGACGGCACCTATTCAGTCGTGCCGCGAATGTGGGGCGGCGTGACCAATTCCAGCGAACTGCGCGCCATCGCCGATGTAGTGGACAAATTTGCCATCCCGATGGTCAAGGTTACAGGCGGACAGCGCATTGATCTGCTGGGAATCGAAAAAGAGCAGTTACCAGCAGTCTGGTCTGATCTTGGCAAGGCGGGCTTCATCTCCGGTCAGGCTTACGCGAAGGGATTGCGTACTGTGAAAACCTGCGTCGGCTCGGACTGGTGCCGGTTCGGCACGCAGGATTCTACCGGTCTTGGTATTCGCATCGAGAAGTTCATGTGGGGTTCCTGGACCCCCGCCAAACTGAAATTGGCGGTCTCCGGTTGTCCGCGCAATTGCGCAGAAGCAACCTGCAAGGATATCGGCGTCATCTGCGTGGATTCCGGTTTCGAAATCCACTTCGCTGGTGCCGCTGGGCTCGACATTAAGGGCACTGAAGTTCTGGGGCTGGTCAAGACCGAAGACGAGGCGCTGGAGCATATTGTTGCACTGACGCAAATGTATCGCGAACAGGCCCGTTATCTGGAGCGGATTTATAAATGGGCCAAGCGCATCGGTCTCGATGAAATCCGCCGCCAGATCATGGGCGATCCGGAAAAACGCCTATCCTATTACAACCGCTTCGTGTTTTCGCAGAAATTCGCGCAGGTCGATCCGTGGTCCGAACGTGTTTCCGGCAAGGACAAACACGAATTCAGGCCCATGGCTGTTTTAAACGCTGAGGCTGCGGAATGAACGAGATGGTCAGGAACTGGATTGCTATCGGAACGCTCGACGACATTCCGCGTCAGGGGTCGCGCTGTGTGAAAAACGGATCGACAACGATTGCCGTCTTTCGCACTTTCGACGATCGCCTGTTCGCAATCGAAGATCGTTGTCCGCACAAGAACGGCCCACTCAGTCAGGGCATTGTTCATGATGGTTGCGTGACTTGCCCGCTTCATAACTGGGTCATCGATCTTGCGACCGGCAAGGCGCAGGGCGCCGATGAAGGCGTGACGCAGACGTTTCCAGTCAAGCAGGAAGGCGACACTGTTTATCTCGCGCTGGCCTTCTGACGAACCGACACTGGTGAAAACAACCAACTAGAGGAGATGACATGCTGAGCAAAAGTGACGTCACCGATCTGATCTATGAGAAAAAGCGCCTCGCTGGTCTGACCTGGGCCTCAATTGCCGAAGGCATTGGTATGAGCGAAGTGTTCGTCACCTCCGCCTGTCTTGGTATGAATGCTCTGCCACGCGACATGGCGGACAAGCTGGCGATCAACCTCGGTTTGCCGCAGGAAGCAGGTGTGGTGCTGGCGGAATATCCGACCAAGGAATGGGACCGCGCCGTTCCCACAGATCCTTGCATCTATCGCCTTTACGAGATCGTTGGGGTCTACGGCCCCACGCTGAAGGAGCTTATTCAGGAAAAGAGTGGCAACGGCATCATGAGCGCCATCGATTTCGAGATGAGCGTAGACAAGGTAGCGAACCCGAAGGGTGAACGCATCGAAATCCGCATGAGCGGCAAGTTCCTCTCCTATAACAGCTGGTAAGACAGGCACGCGCCAGGCTTGCGGTTTCGATATGAGGTCCGAAATGGCGACGATCACCGAAACAAAGACCACCTGCCCCTATTGTGGCGTCGGCTGCGGCGTCATCGCCAGTGTGGATGAAGCCGGCGCAGTATCAGTTAGGGGCGATCCCGATCACCCGGCAAATTTCGGGCGATTGTGTTCGAAAGGTTCGGCTCTTGCAGAGACCATCGATCTCGATGGTCGGCTACTCTTTCCTGAAATCGACGGCCAGCGTGCGGAGTGGGACCGGGCGCTCGATCTTGTGGCCCGGAGATTTTCGGAGACGATAGCTGAACATGGGCCAGATTCTGTCGCCTTCTACGTGTCGGGCCAATTGCTGACCGAAGATTATTACGTCGCAAACAAGCTGATGAAGGGCTTTATAGGGTCAGCGAACATAGACACGAATTCGCGTCTTTGCATGTCCTCATCCGTGGCAGGGCATCGCCGCGCTTTCGGTGCCGATACAGTGCCCGGCACCTATGAGGATATTGAACTTGCCGATCTGGTGGTACTGACCGGCTCCAATCTCGCCTGGTGCCATCCAGTGCTTTATCAAAGGCTTGCCGCAGCAAAGGCAACCCGACCGCAGATGAAGATTGTCGTCATCGATCCACGTCGAACGATGACCTGTGACATTGCCGATCTGCATCTGGCAATCCGCCCGGATGGCGATGTGGCGCTTTTCATGGGGCTTTTCGCCCATCTGGTGAAGAGTCCAGCGCTCAATATGAATTATGTCAATGCGTATACATCCGGCCTGGGGCTAACCGTTGAAGCATCAGCAGCGATTGATAGGGAAATGCTGGTCGAGCGCACGGGCCTGTCTCCAGCTCAGCTTGGAGAATTCTTCCAACTGTTTGAGGCCACCGAAAATACAGTTACCTGCTACAGTCAGGGCGTCAATCAGTCGTCCTCGGGAACCGACAAGGTCAATGCCATCATCAATTGTCATCTGGCTACCGGCAGGATCGGGCGGCCTGGAATGGGGCCCTTTTCACTAACCGGACAGCCCAATGCCATGGGTGGCCGTGAAGTGGGTGGTCTCGCCAATATGCTCGCAGCCCATATGGCTATCGAGAATGCAGACGACCGCGACCGCGTGCAGCGTTTCTGGTCCTCACCCACCATTGCCAAAAAGCCCGGGCTGAAAGCCGTCGACATGTTCCGTGCGGTGGCGGACGGACGCATCAAAGCGCTGTGGATCATGGCCACCAATCCGGTTGTATCCATGCCGGATGCTGATGCAGTTGAAGCGGCAATAGCGACCTGCCCTTTTGTTGTCGTCTCTGACATCGTTCACGACACCGACACAACGCGCCACGCTCATGTGCTTCTGCCATCGCTTGGCTGGGGCGAGAAAGACGGCACCGTCACCAATTCCGAACGACGCATCTCCCGGCAGCGTGCATTTCTGGCCGCTCCGGGCGAGGCCAAGCCGGACTGGTGGCAGCTTGCCGAAGTGGCGTGTCGCATGAGCTATAAAAAGCATTTTGCCTATGACAATCCAGCTGCCATTTTCATCGAACATGCCGCTCTATCGGCCTTTGAGAACAATGGCAGCCGCGATTTCGATATTGGCGCAGTCCAAAACAGTACACCGTCACAATATGACGCCATGACGCCCTTCCAGTGGCCACAAGCCTCGCGAAACACTGGCTCACCAGCGCGCTTCTTTGCAAAGGGAGGCTATTTCCATTCCGACCAGCGTGCGCGCTTTGTCGTCACGACACTCCCGGAAACTGATCGCACAAGCAGCGCATTCCCGTTTACACTCAACACGGGCCGCATCCGCGATCAGTGGCATACCATGACACGAACAGGCAAAAGCGCACGGCTTTCAGCCCATATTGCCGAACCATTTGCCGACCTTCACCCGCGCGACGCCACAGAACTTGGCATCACCAGTGCCGGGCTGGTGGAAATCGAAAGCCCGCACGGGAGAGCCATCGTGCGCGCACTTGCGACGGAACGTCAGACGCGAGGTAGCGTCTTTGCTCCAATGCACTGGAACGATCAGTCTTCTGCCTGCGCCCGTATAGATGCTCTGGTCGTCCCCGTAGTCGATCCAGTTTCAGGGCAGCCTGCCTCTAAAAATGTAGCCGTGACTGTAAGACCCTTCCACGCTGTCTGCTACGGCTTTGCCGTTTCGCTTGCAAAGCCGTCGGGTGTCGATTGCGATTACTGGGCACAGGCGCGTGCAGAGGGCGGATGGCGGCTGGAACTAGCCTCGCTCACGGCGGTTTCCGATTGGGCACTGTGGTGCCATGCGCATTTCAGTATCCCAGCAGAGATTGACCCCATCGGTTATACGGATAACGCAACCGGCGAGACGCGGCTCGCTTTCTTTGACGGCTCGCAATTGCTCGCCGCACTTTTCATCGCGCCACAACCGGTTGCCGTCGCTCGCAACTGGGCCATCCAGCAGTTGACTGTCACCCATGACGATTTGCACAAGCGTTTTGCAATCATTGCAGGCCGACCCAGCATGGATAAGCCGGATCCTGGCGCAACAGTTTGCTCGTGCTTCGGTGTAGGCATCAATCAAGTTGCCGCTGCCATTCACTCCGGTTGCCATAGTGTCGAGGCCATCGGCGAGCAACTCAACGCTGGAACCAATTGCGGTTCGTGCCGCGCTGAAATCAGGGGGATCATCAATGGGTGTCTCGCAACCGCAGCCGAGTGAAGCCTTTACCCGCATCGAGCCCCTGGCGAAGCTTCCGGTATTTTGGGCGCTGGAGGGAAGGCGCTGTATTGTCTCTGGCGGTTCCGATGCCGCGGCATGGAAGGCAGAATTGCTCGCCGCCTGCGGCGCTCGTGTGGAGGTCTATACCGATGCGCCGGACGACATGATGCACGCATTGGCTACCCGTCCGGTGGTCCATGCGGAAGCGCGCATAACGCTGATTATCAGGCCATTGCAAGATGCCGATTTGCCAGGTGCGGCTATGGCAATTGCCGATTGCCACGACGAAGGCGAAGCCGCGGCCTTCCTTGCTGCCTGCAACCGAGCCGGCGTTCCCGTTAATGTCATCGACAAACCGCAGTATTGCCAATTCCAGTTCGGGTCGATCGTCAATCGCTCACCGGTTATCGTGGCTATCTCGACAGACGGCGGAGCGCCTATTCTGGCGCAAACCATCCGCCGTAAGATCGAAGCGCTTTTGCCCGCTTCGCTGAAAGACTGGGCACTGCTTGCCCAAAACCTTCGCACCCGTATCGGTTCCATGGTGACGACGGCAACGGCGCGTCGCCATTTTTGGGATATATTTGCGGACAAAGCCTTCTCGGAACCGTGGACGAGACACTCGGAAACCGATCTTCTCGCGGTTGCTTCGCACGAGGTATCTGATGCTGGCAGTGTGAAAGTCTTTACCGTCAATCCCGCAGACCCCGAGCTGATGACGCTCAAAGCCATTCGCGCACTGCAAGCCGCAGACGTTATCTATTTCAACAAGGACATCGTTCCAGCAATATTGGAATTCGGACGACGCGAAGCCAAGCGCTATCGAATAGAAGATATTTCCGGTCCGATATCTAAGCTAGATCAATGCCGTATTGTTTATCTGAAATCGGGCAAGAACTCTTCGGACGGTCCATTTCTATAACAATAATATACACACCAATAAAAAATTAGCGTTTCTCATAAGATGTGCTCGCCAAACTGAAGATAGGCAATCAATGCCCCTCCAGACAAAGCAATCAGTATTGCAGGAAAGATCACCTGCCTGATCAATGTGGAGAGTAGCCAGCCAGCGATTAAAACGAAGCCGCTATAGAGCAAACCAAAATCTGAAACAGACAGCGCCAGTGCTGTAATGCAAATCGGGCTAGCAAACATCAGCAGAAGAAGATCAGTGTTTTCATAGCGAGGCTGCAAAAAGAAGATCGAGGCGGACATGTGCCAGGTTAAACCAAACGAGATACTGAGTAAAACCGGCAGAAGGATCTGATATGACACGAAAGACACCTCAACTTGTTTACGTTTAAACAAGCAGGTTTCGTGCCAGATTAAAGACCCTAGATTTCGCCATGTTGATTTACCGAGGCTCATACGTCACCACGAGAACCGAGCCCCTTAAAATCCTTAAATTCTAACAACTCGCAGGCGTCCAGAAGCAAACCGTCCGCTCCAGGCGAATGACGTATAGAGGCGGTCAATAGTGGCTGCCAGCACAACGGCCTGCTTGCCAGTCAGAATCCGCTTTCGTTCATCTGCGTCGACCGGAATGAAGCCCAAGTGAGCGTGATGTTTGTAAGTCAGGATCTGGTTCGCTGCCTCTCCTAGCGCTCTATCATACTGCATTAGAGACGAATAATACCTTAGCCTGTGGGCGAGAAGACCCGGTCCATTTTCTTACGATCATATTTTAGGAGCCATTCTCCCAGCTGATCATATAGAGGTTGGAGCAGATTTCGATTTAAGGCGACAACGCCATGCCTCTGTCATCATAGGCGGTTACGGCAATTCCCCTTGAAAAATCTACAATATGAATCTTCGCAAATTGTCGAACTTTCGGCTTCACCGGCAACCATCGCGCAATGCTGGCCCAGAGGAGAGCATTAACCTGATGCGTTGCGTTTGGACATTCTGCTGAATGCCAGTACTTGTATAAGCCTTCCCTGATAACCTCCTTGAAGGTTCTCATTGCGCAGCATCTTGTTCTGACGCGCGCAATCACTGGGCCGGAACATCGCGATTAAGATGCAGGACTTTCTAGTGACCGAGGGAATGGCTCGGACCAACTAGGATCGGTCTTTCTCGACCAAATTTAAGAAAGATAGAATGATGTTGTAAGGGATCGAGCGACTTCCAGCCGCCCGATCCGATTTTAAGATTCAAAGTTGTCCGGCTCAGATCGGACCGTTTTGTATTTACTTTCGAAACATCTCTTCACATCAGCGGCGACCGTAAAATCAAAGTTTGACCACGTCTTCCCTCGCCCATAGCCGGAGCTTGCGGCAAGATGCAACAAACTCCTTGGCTGCCTGTGCATTGTCGAGCGGAATAAGCCCTTCGTCCATTTCGGGTTCGATACCGGCCTTGGCAAGCAGCGGCATTGCGCCTGCGGTAAAGCCGATGAACTTGCAGTGCGCGAACGCATCGGCAACAAAGTCCCGCGCTGTGGACTCGCCGATGAGCTGGTTAGCCGCTTCTTCAGACATCACAAGGGCTACAGCATCGAACAATACGGATGGACCGCCGTCAATCATATGGTCGGCCTCCATCCATTCACCACTGGAAGCTTCGAAACCTCCAACTGTTGGCGCAACCAGTTCCACCATCGCGCCTTCCTTCTCTGCGGAGTGCCGGATCCCCTTGAGTACCTGCGCATCCGTGCCATTGGCAACGAGCACCCCGATCTTTCTGCCCTTGAAGCTGCTGGGCCCGTTCTCAATAATGCTAAGCGCAGGAGACGGAGCAAGATCGTCACGCACGGGCACCATCGCATCCGCGGCCTTAGGCATCTTGCGGATGCCGAGCTTACCGGCGACCATTTCCGCGAGGTTGGCATCTATGTTCAGCAAATGTGACACAATACGCTCGCGGATCACAGGTGTTTCCACCTTCGACAGCTCGAAGGTCAGTGCCATCGCCATATGCTTCTGTTCCGTCGCGGTCTGGCTCGAATAAAACTGACGCGCCTGGCTGTAATGGTCGGCGAAGCTCTCCGGTCGGAGGCGAACTTTCTGTCCGTCTTCCTGCGCGGCAAACGACCGGAACCCACGATTTGGGTCAGGCCTCGAGCCTTCGCCCCATGAATTAGGCTGGTAGTTTGCGCGTCCGACAGGATTGCGCATCGCCATATGGCCGTCCTGCTGGAAATGATGGAACGGGCATTTAGGCGCATTTATCGGAATATGGGTAAAGTTAGGACTACCAAGTCTCTTCAACTGCGTGTCGAGGTAGGAAAAATTGCGTCCCTGCAGCAATGGGTCGTTGGAGAAATCGATTCCAGGGGGAACATTCTGCGTCATGAACGCCACCTGTTCCGTTTCGGCAAAAAAGTTGTCCGGCATACGATCAAGCACCAGCCGCCCGACTGGGATAGGCTTAATAACTTCTTCCGGAATGAGCTTTGTCGGATCGAGCACATCGAAATCGAAGCTGTCGGCGAAGTCCTGATCGAAGAGCTGCACGCACAGTTCCCATTCAGGGAAGTCGCCAGCTTGTATCGCAGTCCACAGATCGCGCCTGTGAAAGTCCGGATCCGCACCGTTGATTTTCACCGCCTCATTCCAGACAACGGATTGGAGACCAAGTTTTGGCTTCCAGATAAATTTGACGAAGGTCGACTCGTCCTTGGCATTCACGAAGCGGAAGGTATGAACCCCAAACCCCTCCATGAAGCGGAAGGAGCGCGGTATTGCACGATCCGACATGACCCACATGATCATGTGCATGGATTCCGGCGTCAGGCTGATGAAGTCCCAGAAATTGTCATGGGCTGACTGTGCCTGCGGAAAAGCCCTGTCAGGCTCCTCCTTGACGGCATGAACCATATCGGGAAATCGAATGGCATCCTGGATGAAGAAAACGGGAATATTATTGCCGACGAGATCCCAGTTGCCTTCCTTGGTGTACATCTTGACCGCGAAGCCACGCACATCACGGGCGAGGTCGAACGATCCTTTCGATCCCGCAACGGTTGAAAATCGAACAAAAACTGGAGTTTTCTCCCCGACCCGTTGAAAAATGTCGGCCCGCGTATATTCCGCAAGAGATTTCGTCGTTTCGAAATAGCCATGCGCACCATAGCCTCGGGCATGGACAACGCGTTCAGGAATACGCTCGTGGTCGAAGTGAAAGATCTTTTCCCGAAAATGGAAATCCTCAATCAGCGTAGGACCTCGATCGCCGACCTTGAGCGTATTGAGGTCATCCGATACTGGCCCGCCTTGGGCGGTAGTCATGATTTGCGTCTTGTCGTCGGCGAGTTGGTGAAGGTCTCCGCCTTGACCTGCGTCGAGCTTCTGATCATGAAGCTTGAGCGACTTCCGTCCATTTGTGGCCTTGTTGCTGGCTGACATGGCTGGCTCCAATTCTTTCGCGATCAATGTTCAAATGAAAAGGGTGCTAATCGGCACCCTTAGCTCATGATCACGCTGCTTTGGCGCGTTGGTTAGCTGACGCATCCGCAAGTTTCGTCAGATCACTGTCCGTCTTGGATTCCTCCTGTAGCGTCTGATCGAGTAGTTTTGCAGCATCGGTCATGCCAAGTTCCGTCGCCCACCGCTTCAATGTCCCATAACGTGTGATTTCGTAATGTTCGACCGCTTGTGCAGACGAGATCAGCCCGGCGTCAAGCGCCGCGGTATCCTTGAATTCCTCCATGATCTCTTCGCCTTCGGCGATAATTCCCTCGATCGCATCGCAAGTCTTGCCTCTTGCTGTCTTGCCCATGATTTCAAACACTTGGACGAGCCGTTCAACGTGGCCTTCAGTCTGTTCACGGTGCTTTTCGAAAGCCGCTTTCAAATCTTCTGACTGTGCCGCACGCTTCATTTTTGGCAGGGCTTTGAGAATTTTACGTTCAGCGTAGTAGATGTCCTTGAGAGTATCGTGGAACAAGTCTTCGAGATTTTTTTCCTTGGCCATAGTTCATCTCCTCTTATGAATTTTTTACGTCAAATCGCCGGTAAAATTCCGGTAGTAAGTTGGTTTTGGCTGATAAGACAGGCAGGAAACTGGGTCTCTGCCTCTTCGAATAACGCAGTTTCGGAATTTAGGTTCCTCGGCCGGATAGCCACGGTTTCTAATCCGACAGAATCGTTTGATGAGATATCTGCGATTGACATTTGGGAGTCCCAACGCGCCTATTTATCCCGACCTTTACGTCGACGCCCGAGACCTCCGCGGCGGTAGCAAGAGCTATTACCAGTTGCTAGATGGTGCGAAAGAACTCAACGACCTGATCGAGCATAAAGGCATCTCCTTCGCGCTCGGAATATTGAAGGCTTGTTATCGGTTCGGCGAAAAGTCACGGCCAGTCGAATCTATGATTTGAACAAGATCATATACTTCGCACAGATACTTAGGGCTTTGGAGAAAAGGCGGGCGGCCTAAAAAAGAACCCCGCAGCGAAAACCGCGCGGGGTTAAGGCTACTGAGCCCTCTCTCCCAAGGGCAGTGAAAATTTATCGAAATGGGCAAAAAAGTAAATACTAGTCATTCGACCGATCCGGATAGGGTTCTTTTGGAAGTCTGATATTAGGATGGCCGGGCGAGTTTGTCTGCTCATGGGTAGGCTTTTCTTGATGATCGCTGGGTTCGACAGGAGAGGGATCAACGGCTTCTTTCTCCCGCACCAGCTCTGGATCTGACCAAGGATTTACAATTCGGGGTGTTTTCTTTGCTCTGTCTCTCATCGATATCTCCTGCTCGCACAGAGACGAACCCCGAATGGCCGTTGCGAACCATCCGGGGCGCGTGAGTTCGGTGTGCCCAAACTCAGCGGTCGCTCTCTTTGGGGGAGCGATGGTAAAACTATTTCTGATCAATTTTGTTCCTTAGAAAGGTAAGTCCCTGATTCTTGTGGGAGCTGCGCCCCAAGGCACCGCGCGCATATCGAAAAAAAAGCCCCGCTTAATAGGCGGGGCAATTGGTGTCATTGCGATGGTATTAACCCGCGACTGGGTTATTTGTTCCTTCAGCTATGTCGGAATTGGTCCGCATTTCGCGTAGGTCGAGCCGAATAGTATATCTCTGATGCGCCAATCTAGCAGCAAGTTCACTTAGTCGCGACATGTCACGAAGTCCGTGTTCGTAGAGCATTAGGATACAGGATGCGAGTTCACTACCCGAATAGTTGCGGTCACTTTCTTCCAATAAGACAGCAGCGTTGGTGAAGCAGCTGCGTAGGAAGTCCACTTCAGCAGGCATATATATTCGGCTCGCTTCGTTGAAAAACGGCATGTCAGCCTCCTTATATTTAGAAGGCAAGCGTACTCTGTTCAGAAATATTAGATATCTAATTATTATCACTAAATATTAATTTTAAATCGGACTCAAAAATAATGAACCCCGCCAGCCGTTTAGCTGACGGGGTATGCGCCTGCCGAAGCGAGCCACGCCGTTAACAGGCGCATGGGCATTGCTGGAATGAGCGACAGAACCAGCGAAGCGGGGGAATGTTCCAATATGGGGCTCCGGGGCTATTCCTCCGGGTCTGTTCCTGTCACGCCGCGGTGCATGTTCTCAGCAACTACCCTTATTGCGGTTGCCGCTTCCTCTTCGGACCATCCGGCTTCTACAGCGTCCTGGATGAGTTCGGGCACGCCGATCACCTGAGTGCGGGCTATGGCCGCAGTGACCTCCGCGTCTCTGGCGCCGGATACCACAGCTCGCTCGACCAGCTCCGCAATTCCTTGCGATACCGCTTCTTGGCAGTCGATTTCGCGTCTTGGATAGTCGCCGGGTTGTTTTGGTCCAAACATTCCTTCCTCCTCAGAATAAATTCGCCTATACTTCCTTGTTGTCATTGCTTGGCGTTAGGTCGACCAGATCGGCATCGGGCAGGGCTTTTGCATTTCCCTGGCTTCATTCCACGGAGCACGTAGCCATGTATCAATTTCTTCCGTGGTGCGGGGAATGACGGGCATTACCTTTGGATGAACCGGCCAGACAACACCATTTGTCTCGGTCGTAAGCAACGCAAAGATATCGATCTCTACAGGGCCTTCCTTCCGTTTTCGGATTGTCTTCCATCGTGTCCAAATTCCAGCAAACGCGGACAAGGGTTTTTCCTCGTTCGGAGCAGACCAGTGAGCGGGAAGCTTTCCTGTTCTCGTATCTCGGATTTTACCGTACTCAGAGAATGAGGTGGCTGGTACTACGCAACGATGCTCGACGCCGAACCATGACGGCCAATGCCCTGACTTGAGATTTCGTATATTGGTCACGCTAATGTCGACGTCAAATTTCAACTTCTCTGGAGGTGTGGGCATTCCCCAGCGGAGCAATGCCAGTTCAGGCTCGTCGCCTTTGATGTTTCGCAAAACTGGTGCTGGATAGTCTGGGAAGATATCCATGTGCGGATCGGTGCGGTTCGTCACGTCACCGAACTTCGGGAACAGACGGCGCATGGCCTCATGTGTTGTGGTGATGTTGTACAGATTGCACATGCACGCCTCCTTATCTCCTGACTATTCGTCGGCCCGGATTTGGGCGTGCGAAATCAGCCCGAAGATGAACGTGCCTCCGACGATGTTTCCAAAAAGCGTGGGAAGCCCGAATTTGAAGATGCTGTCGAAAGTGGAAACTTCGCCGATGAACAGCAAGAACAGCACCTCAATCGACCCGACTACGATATGGGTGAGATCACCGATTGCAATGAGATAGGTGATCAGGAAAATAAGAAAAATATGTCCTTGTTTGGTGCTGTGCAGCATCCAGACCAAAGTCGCAATCAGCCATCCAGACATGATGCCTTTGCTGAATAGCTCATTACTTGTGTTCTCCATAAGATGCTTGCCCATATCGGTAAATGTGCGCGTAACCTCATCGGAGAAGATGGGCATCAAGACTATGACGAGGGCGGCAATCGCTCCCCCGATCAGATTGCCCAAAAGAACGATGCTCCAAAGCCTTATCATCATGAAAAAGTGAGACGCTGTCGGTTCTGTCATAAAAGGCAGAACCGGGGTGATCGTGTTTTCGGTGAACAATTGCTGGTTGGCGATGATCACGATTATAAAGCCCACGGTATAGCCGGCTGAACTGAGCAGAAAGAACAAGTTGCCGCCGGGAAGGTAGGCCTCCAGAATGCCCCGGGCGATCATCGAGGTACTCATCGAGATACCACCGGCGATTGCCGACCAGAACAGCGCCATCGCCTCTCTGTTCATTTCCTTTTCGCCTTCGCGGCGAATGAGTTCATGAATAGCTGCGGCTTTGGAGGGGAGACTTTCTTTCAGGACCTCCGCTGATTGGCCGTCTTCTTTCGGTTCAAGCATGAAGGCGTCTCCTCGTTGCGCCCTGTTGTTGCGTCCTTTTTGGAACGCATCGGTGGGTATAAATTAACTAGGGCGCTTATTTTATGCGTCCATACGTCGATGGAACATCACTGCGATAAGACAGTTACCTTAGACGATTGAACATGACGAGGAGCCGGTCGAATGAAATGGATAGCTGCAGCAGTTGGCTTCGTGATCATGTCCAGCGCGTCATTTGCGCAAGGATCTGGAGCGCCATCGCAATCTGGTGGGCAGGAACCTGAAGTGCCAGGCAATTCTCCAGCAGCACCGGGCCAGCCACCATCCGATCCTGACAGCACCCAAGTCCCGCCGTCGCAAAAGCAAGATCAGATACAGAAGCCGAAGATAGACGCATGTTCTCCTGGGCAGGAAGCAAAAAACTGCGTTGAAAAACAGCGTGGCACCAAGTAGCGCTTATTTGCGCCGTCCAACCAAGGCGTCTTCGCCTTCCTGATTATGCTCGCGGCAGAACCAGAGTTGGACAGTAGCGGTCTTGTAGCTGATCGATCCCCACGCTTTGCAATCCTTCGGCTCGCAGTAGTGTTGGAATAACTTGTTGCTTTTGGCGCTGGCAGTACTGTCGGTCTTGCATCCAGTCATTTTCTATCTCGGTGGTTTTATATCCCCCAAGCCTTTCCTGGCCATTAAGCATCTGAACCAAATGCGTCCGATGCCATTCGGTAAGTAAAAGAACGACCTGGAATGGGTATTCCTTGCTGATCAGCGTCTTGGACGGCTGGCACGTGAACGATTTCTTCAACAAGGCGTCGCGAATATAGCGTTGTTGATTTGCACTGAGAAGTGACCCGGCATTGCCGGATATTGTCATCGAGAATTGACCCATGTTTTGAACCTTGCTCCGCGTGTTTTTAACGGG
>NZ_JACGXB010000027.1:0-37110 GCF_014138065.1 Ochrobactrum sp. P6BSIII
CCGTTAAAAACACGCGGAGCAAGGTTCAAAACATGGGTCAATTCTCGATGACAATATCCGGCAATGCCGGGTCACTTCTCAGTGCAAATCAACACCCATCGCTCAATACCAGACGCGTTGTATGCCGACGCCATCGATCGACACGTCGATATAATGTGGTTGTTTCCGAATGTTCGGACGCGTGAGGGAATAGCCCATGCACTGAAGTCGACCGTCCTGGCGCTGCAATCGAACCGACAGGACCGAGCTAGATTGAGTTCCGCGATTGTCACGATCCAAAGCGCACAGGGAACGCCTCACGTTCTGCAGAGTGATGGAAACGCAGGTCGCCTCTTGACCCAAAGGGCCGGAGCTACGCGACAGCCGATAGCCTGCATCGCAATAATATGGCTCATAACCTGGACGCGAACTCTGAAATCCCGCACCGCTACAGGTTGGAAAGGCATGACCCTTTGCAAGCTCACGCCAGAGTTTTTGGATCGGAGGATCGCATTCAGCAAATTCGGTTGGCCCTCCCGGATTGGAAAGGCAGAGGATGACCTTGCATCCCCATTCATCAGCGCGCGCATTGCCCCCTGAAATCAGGTAAGGTAATGAAAGAGACGAAAGAGTTAGCAGGCATTTAAGCAGAAGGTTTTTCATGGACTTGCCCCTCCGAAACGATGACACCACGCTATGGAAGCGGCGTCATACGGTAACGCAATGCATTTTGACTAACGTATATACCACAGTTAAATGACATGACAAGAGCGCTTAAATCTCAATTGCACAGTCTCGCCTTTTCCGGACTGATCCTTCACGAGATCCTCGACAATCCGATGGAAGGCGAGACCCCGCAGGCGCGCGTAAAAGAGATCGGCATGATGACGATCCTTTACACGATGACGCAGACGCACCAGAAGCTAAATCTAACAAATATAATGGAAATCACTGAATTGACGCGCAGCGGTGTGAAGGAGACAGTTGATCTTCTCGTGAAACGCGGCATGTTGACCGAAACCATGGTGACGAACTCCATGGGTCGTGGAACAGCGCGACAATTCGAGATCTCCAAAAGCCTTCTGGACAAGCTGCAAAGCTTTGAAAGCTGACAGAAACAAAAAATAAACTGATTTATTTGCGCCTGAGAGAAATCATGCGGGGCGCAGACAGTCAAGTCTACCCATCCCCGTCTCCGGGAAAAGCACCGGGGATTTAAATAATCCGGCTGATCAATACGAACGTGCCAAGACCACAGGCAAGCGCCAGAACGACAAACGGGACAGCTGGTATCCGATCTAGCCAATTCGGATGATCGGATACGCGTGCAGTACGTATCACTTCCTCGCCTTCGGTTAGAAGCGACTTCAACGCACCGGACCTGTGAAAATCGGGATTGCCCTCCATGGCCCTCTCCTCTTCGTATGGTTCGTTTTTTACCATCGAGACAAAAAACGGTCATCCCTAACTTTCGTCCATTTCTACGTCGTTTGACGGATAACAAACCGGGAACACAGGGATAGTTCACTGAAATGAACCGGTCCGAGCGGATTGATTCAAAACTGTCGTTAGACGGGAGGGACGGTTTCAGCGATCTTTTTGACATGATCGCCCAGCAGTTCCATCTTTATGTCGAACGGACAGACCCGAATAAAAACATGGCCCGTTACTACGCCATGCATATTTCCTATTCGCTGTTTGGAGAACCCTGCCTGACACGCCAGTGGGGGCGGATCGGGACCTCCGGACAGGTCAAGCTGCAACATTTCCAACAGGAAACGGAGGCCATCAAAATGTTCCTGACTGTAGCCCGGAAAAAACAGGTGCGAGGCTATAGACCCAGATAAGGATCACATGCCTGCCGTGAGTGTAGCACCGTTACGGATTGACCAAAAAAAGAACGCCCGCTTCGCAGGGAGGATGAGAGCGACGCGGGCGGATCCTGAACGGCACGACTTGGGAGGAGGACGTGTCGTGCCACACGTCCGGCGTCTATTCTGTCACAAATGACCGGTTCCATGTAGCAACGCAATAGCCACTACAACTCTTCATTACCGTGATCTGTCGGCATTTAGCATGCCAGCCATTCAACGGTGAGAACTGCTTTTCTTCGCTTCCAGCCGTTCCTTTAAAAGGAGCTTGAGCCGAGCATTTTCTGCTTCCAATTCCGCCAGTTCACTGTCTGTCACCTGCCCGTTACTAACGTTTGGCTTGCGATCACGAGAGCGTTTTTGCATCGACACAGAAACCCTTTGTGCGGAGCGATTTTCGTCGACCGTCGTTTCAGACGTTGTTGTTTCACTCTGCAATGTCGGATCGAACGGCGTGAGTGGCTTTTTGGGCGGCGCTGATGCTTGTGATGAGGCTTCTGAGTTGATCTGCGAGGGAGTTGCAGCATCTGTTTCTGCGCCCTCTTCCGCCGTCTGGATCGCCAGTACCTTTTTTGCCGTTGATTGGTCTTCGGATGGGGATTTTCTTGCTCGGGCGCGCTTTTGAGCAGGCTTCTTACCTGATGATGACGCCGTGAGATCGACGTGCGCCAAGTTTCTCCCTGGCTGCCCCAAGCTTGACGGAGCCTCGTCCGCTTGCGGCTTGTCCACGGCCGCCACAGGTGAATATTCCAGCTCACCGTCAGGATCTGGCCTGAAGGCTGTTTCATCGTGGCGTTTGGTTGTGACCTTGATCGAGAGCTTTGCATGCGACGCTGCGTCAGGCTGCTGCAGGCGATCCGCGGACTCGCCTTCAATATCAGGCACTTCGCTAACCGCACTGTCGCCTTTATGTGACCGCCAGTTTTTGAGCCCCGCAACGAGCCGCTCGCCCCATGATTTCATTGTCGGTTTATCCCCTGTTCCTGCTAAGTGGATATGAAGAGATACTGTCTGTTTCATCTCGATAGCATAATAGCTAAGCAACGATAAACCGATCACCGCCGTATGACCAGACGCAAGTGTTCTGAAGATATTCCACAATCGCGGGGATGGGTTAATTAGGTGAATACGCGCCATTAACATGGTATTTCCAAAATAAAAACGAACAATAAATAAAATATTTAAATTAATAATTATAATATCGGCGTAATATAAAATTACTTAATACACCAATCATTTACAGTTATGTTCTCCTCTCAAAAACGAGGAGGATCGTTATGGCGAAGATCGTGGGAACAGAGCATTCCGACAATATTGTGGGTTCGGATGAAAATGACCGCATTTGGAGTCTGGCCGGAAATGATTTTGTCGAAGGCGGGCTCGGCAATGATATTATAGATGGAGGGGCTGGCGATGATGTGCTGACGACCGGTGCGGGCGCTGCGTCCGGGTTCGACGAACTCACAGGAGGAGCAGGCAATGACCGCCTCATATTCAATGTTGTCGGCGGCGCCGCTCGTGGTGGAGACGGGACTGATACGCTCGTGGTGGATCTGTCGAACCAGACGGACGCAGTTGTGTTCAATTCGCCGCAAGGCCACGCTTACTGGGGTGATCCGACCGTCAGTGACGCCCACCTCTATTTCACGGATCTCGAACGATTGAACCTTCAGACCGGTGCAGGAGGTGACACCATCGACGCATCCGGTTTCGCGTTCGCCAACATTCGGGCGGGGGATGGGGACGATCAGGTCTTGGCCGGAAATGGAAATGATCAGATTTCCGGCGGAGCTGGACAGGATCAAATCCTGGGTGGGGATGGAGAAGATCAAATCCGGGGCGGTCGCGGCAGCGATATCATTGATGGTGGCAATGGCGATGACGACGTTTCCGGCGACGAAGGGAACGATACGCTGCTGGGCGGCGGCGGTAATGACAGTTTTTCGGCGGGCGTGCAGGATAGTTATTATGCCGGTTACTGGTTTCGGATGTCGGGCGGCGACGGTGACGATACGCTCTCGGTCAATTTTGACGATGTTGCTCCCGGTTTCACCTTCGACGCAGCTTCCTACGCCACCATCGAAAAGTTCGATCTCGATGTTCGTTCAGCGGCCAGGGGCGCCCAGATATTCGGCGGGAATGGCGATGATCGCATCACCAGTTCGGAGACGTTTCGTGAAGGCTTTAGTGGTCACGACACCTATGACGGTCGCGGAGGCGATGATTATATTTATGGCGCTAGCGGTTCCGACAGTCTCCTTGGAGGAGAGGGTAATGATGAACTGAATGGCGGCGACGGTTCAGACCGATTGCTCGGTGGATCGGGCTCCGACGTCTTCACTGGAGGAGGCGGTTCCGACACTTTCATCTGGGACGATGAATCTGTCCAGTCCACAGGCCTTGACCGGGTCACTGATTTCGACGTGGACAGCGGTGATGTTCTGCTATTGCGCGCGCGGTATCGACGCGATCGCGAATTTTGAAAGTTTTGTCGCTGCATCAGTCGATACACAAGATGGTGTTTTCGTGAGCGCCGACGATTCGGGAAACGGATTCATCATCGAAAACGTTAAACTTGCGGAACTGACGGAAAACGATGTCGCCTTCGCCTGAGACGCAACGATCCGGCAAAGCATCATCAAAACAAAATCCGCTTATGGGCGAAACATAGGTGCATGCAAATCCGCATCGCGCATGGGCGGGGCTTTAAACGTTGCGCGATGCCACGCATCCCGCAACGGATTGTTCGCATTCCAGCGGCCGGAGTTAATCGTCAAGTGACGGCGGCGGAAGTCAATCAGCCGTCGCAGCGGCCTGTCATTTGAGCCGCTGTTCGAAGCGTTTCAGCATCAAGAGTAAGCCACCATTCTCCGCACGCAGCTTTGCAGCCCATTCGCGTCTCAAGTTTGCATTTTCGGTTTCGAGAGACGACAGCTCAATCTGAATATCGGGCTTAGCGACTGTTCGACTTTCCGCCTGTTTCCGCCGTCCTGGCTTTTTTAACGGGCGTCGAACGGAGTCCTCCTCCTGCGCAATCTCTCCTGCTCTTATGTCTGGTTGTGGTTTTGCAGTTTTGATCGGTGCTTCAGCGGGAATGGCAGTGACAGGTTCGTCCAGGGGCACTGTTTCAGCCGTTCCCACCTTTGCGTTGCTCACCACCGGCGGGGCGGGATCAGGCGTTACAGGAGCCTCTGGCAAGGGGAGTATCGCATCCGCTTCCACTTCACGGGCTTACGATTTCAAATCGAGGTTTCCCCACAAGGAGGCGTTGCCCTTGCGAGCGCGTCTGTTTTTATATTCAACGACAACAGTACGGTTTGGATTTTTCATCCTTGAATAGCTCTTCCGATAAATTTTACGATGGTGCCCGAAGGCTCATAGCTGACTATAGACCTCGCTCGCGATTTTCAACAGTCGATCAACGAATGGAGTTGTCTTCAAACGTCCCGAAGTCGTGCCTGCCTCACGACACCCTGACATCCGCACTATAGTTTGGCAAGGACCGGAATAGTAGGCCGATCTTAAGCTAGAGCTTCTTCGTTTTCATCTCTGAATTGACCGCCAGATCGCTGTGACGAAAGCGGTATCGAAAACTGAGCAGGCGGCAGTGTGCCATTGACCACAAAATCACCAATCTGACGCCCGCGGTAAATCAAAGGGTTATGCGAGGAAATCGCCCTTGCATTTCGCCAGAACCGATCAAAGCCACGCCCTCGGCTCAATGCTGAGGCGCCAAGCCCGCCAAAAAGCGCTGCCGTTGCTTCCAATATCTGTGTCACGGTGGATATCTGGGCCTGATAGACTTCGATCTCCAGCCGCGCGCGATCGTCTTCGTCGGCGTCACCGGAGATGAGCTTCTTGAAAAACCTCTCCGATGCTGTGGCGGCGTTAAGCGTCGCTACATTCGCACTGTAGACCTTCGAAACCACTTCTCCGACGACCTGGAGTATTTGAGGATCATGCTTGGCTGTGCCGGTATTGCCGTGGGCGTAAGTGCGCTGGCGATTATCGAGATAGGCGGCAGTTTCACGTACAGCGGCGCGTCCTATTCCAGAAAGGGTTGAGAGATGGATAAGCTGATACACGGACGGCACGTGAACTGCCCAGCCGACGGCGGGCTGAATGTCTGCTTCAGCAATCGACACGTGATCATAGACCACCGTGCCGCTGGCCGTGAGCGTCTGACCGAAGCCGTCCCAATCGTCGACGATAGTTACGCCTTTCGCATTTGTCGGCACGAGAACGGTGACGGCAATATCTCCACGGTTTGCCGTGACATGGATCCAGTCGACATAAAGCGCGCCGGTCGTATAATATTTTGTTCCGTTCAGCTCTAATTTGTCGCCCTCCCCGGTCACGACCGTTGAAAAACTGCCGTGCTGGGAGACGCCTGGCTCGGTGTGAGCAGGTGCAAAAAGCGCGCCTTTAGCGGCTGCTTCGAGCCAGCGTCGGGACCAATTTTTATCTGCATGGTGCAGCGCAATTTCCACAAAGCCAAAGTGACCTCGAAGGATCTGCGTCAGATTCGAATCCCCTTCAGACAGTTCCGTCAGCAAGGCGAAAAGGGTCGTCAGACTGGTGCCGTCGCCGCCAAATTCAGTTGGGACGCGAAGAGCGCCAAAGCCGCTCTTCCGTAAGAGCTCAACAGCTTCATAAGGAAGTCTCCGATCGCGATCACGGGCGATCGCGCCTTGTTTGATTTCATCAAAGACGGGACGAAAGCGCTTTGCAAGCCGTTCGAAATCTTCCGTTGGCACATGCGGCCATACGAAATTGTTGTTAGACATTCGCTGTTCCTGGATAAAATTTTCGGGAATTGGTTCTCACCGTGAAGAGGCTGCTTTGCGTAGTCGGGTGTATTCCACACGCGGAAGAGATTGGAGCAGCTTTCGCGTGTAGCTATGATGTGGATGATAGAAGACTTCGTCCGCCGTTCCTTGCTCCACAGCAACGCCATTCTGCATGACGAGGACGCGGTCACTCATGTGGTGAATTACACCCAGATCGTGAGAAATGAACAGGTAACTGACCCCTAGCTGCGTCTGCAAGTCGGACAGTAGGTCGAGGATTTGCGCCTGCACCGAGACGTCAAGAGCCGACACGGCTTCATCGAGGACGATGATCTCTGGATTGGTCGCAATGGCGCGCGCTATAGCAACACGTTGTCGCTGTCCGCCCGACATGCGCAGTGGCCACTGGTCGAGATGGGCCGCTGTGAGGCCCACGGTTTCGAGCAATTCGGTCGCCCGATTTCGAGCCCGACCGGCATTGTTTGGATCGCCGAGGATTATCGCATCGGTAAGAATGCGCGACACTCGCCAGCGCGGATCAAATGAAGACAGCGGGTCCTGATAGACGACCGAGATGCGCCTTCGGATCTCCTGTTGCTCGGCTGGCGTAGCGTGGCTCCATTTTTGCGCGAGAAAGCGCACTTCACCATTGTCGGGTGTTTCGAGCGCCAGCGCGATGCGAGCCAAAGTGCTCTTACCGGAGCCTGACTCGCCAACGATTCCCAGAGTCTCGCCGCGTCCGAGCCTGAATGACACGTCCTTCACAACTGTACGGCGGGCGCCGTCGGGTCCGCGGAAACTCTTGACAATATTGCGTGCGTCCAGAAGCGGCGGTTCGTTCTTTGAACGTTGCAGGTGGGGTGAAGAGAAAAGTTCAGGGGTAAATACGGCGTTGCTTGCTGAAAGGCGCGTGCCCTTTGTGTGCTCGCTGGGGATCGCATCGATGAGTTGTTGTGTGTAGGAGTGCCGCGGTTGGCCAAGGACCTGTTCGCTCGGTCCGGCCTCGACGATTTCGCCACCCTTCATCACGAGGATGACATCCGCGAGCTTGGCGACCACGGCAAGATCATGGCTGATCAAAATGATGCTGGCGCCGCGGGAGAGCATCTGTTTCAAGACGGCAAGGACTTGCGCCTGCACAGTGACATCAAGAGCCGTGGTGGGTTCATCGGCAATCACGATGTCAGGTTGCAAAGCGATGGCCGAGGCAATGAGCGCTCGCTGGCGCAAGCCTCCCGAAAGCTCACCTGGCCTTTGCCTTGCCCGCAATTCCGGCTCAGGCACACCGACATCTGCTAGTGTCTGCAACACTTTCTCGCGACGCGTCCGGCGTGTGCCCCAATTGTGAAGCGACAAAGCCTCATCGATTTCCTTTCCGACCGGTCGCAATGGGTCGAGTGAGACCAATGCATCCTGCAGGATGAAACCAACCTTTGCGCCACGCACGCGCCGCCACCATGAATCCGGACGTCCAAGAAGCGTTTGCCCTTCAAGGGTGAGCGTGTCGGCCGCGACGTCCGCATTCTCCCCCGCCAGTCCCACAAGAGAACGAGCAGTCACACTTTTGCCGGAACCGGATTCGCCGACGAGCGCGATGCATTGGCCAGCGTGGAGATCAAGATCGACGCTCTTGACGACGTGCTTTCGTACGCCATTTTGATCCGTAAACCAGACATTCAACCCACGGGCTTCCAATAGCTTTTTGTTGGCCGAAAGTCTTGTGGATTGCGCAATTGAAACTTCGGTATCAAACGTCATCGGCGGGTATTTCCTTCTGCGATATCTTGGAGATACTGGCCGATCTGCGTAAACGACAATGCTACAAGAACGATCGCGAGACCTGGAAATATTTCGAGCCACCAGGCAACCGTGATGTTGGCCTTACCCGCCTCCAAAAGCGCACCCCACTCAGGAGAGGGCGGTGCAACACCGAGCCCCAAAAAGGACAGACCAGAGGCCCAGACAACAGACTGACCAATGCCAAGAGCCACGAGACCAACCAGTGGGCGGAACGCGTTTGGCGCGATGTGTTGGATGAAAACTGTCCGCCATGGATGGCCGAGCGCTCTGGCCGCCTCGACATAGCCAGACTGTTTCACTTTTAACGTCTGAGCGCGGATCAGGCGGGCGTATCCCGGCGTGGTTCCCAGACCGACCGATATCAAAAGGCTCGTCGCCGATGGACCGAGCAAAGCCACAAAAAGCAACGCCAACAAAAGCGTCGGAAACGCCAGCAGTATTTCGAGGATGCGGTTTACTGGCTCTGCGATCCAGCGAGGCGCAAGAGCGGTGGTGAAGCCCAGCACTGTAGCGCCAGCGAAAGCTACCGCCATCGCTCCGACGCCAATCAGCAACGATCCACGCGTTCCCCAGACAATGCGGCTATATAAGTCCCGACCAATTTCGTCAGTGCCAAGCCAATGATCCACATTAGGTGACGTCAAGGAAGCCAAAAGGTCGGTATCGAATGCAGAGTGCGTGGAGAGAATTGAGGGCGCGATTGCGGCGATCATAAAGAACAGCACTACAAGCGCCGAAAGAGCTACGGAAAGTGGGGTTCCGACAATCCTCGATAGCGCTTTTCCCGCAATTGTTTCGGAACTAGCGCCAGTGGCGATATCGCTCATGCCGCACCTCGCAAACGCGGATCGACGATGAGGTAAATCAGATCAAGAACGAGATTGATCACTACGTACAAAAAGCTGCTGAGGATGACGCAGCCAGACACCAGAGCAAAATCCTTGTTGCTGACAGCATCAACAACGATGGCTCCCAAACCCGGTCGCGCGAATACCGTCTCGACGAGAACGGTCCCGGATAGCAGATGCCCAATCGCCCATCCGCTAAGGGTGACGCCGGGGATTAGTGCATGTCGAAGGACGTGGCGTGCGCGTACACCCCACCCGCTCATGCCACGCGCCCTCGCCGACAGCACAAAGGGTTCGCGCATGGTCCGATCGAATTCGCCTCTGATGGATTGCCCGAGGAAGCCGGCAAGAGGGATGGCAAGCGTCACGGTTGGCAACACGCTATTCATGAAACCTGTTCCCCCGATTACGGGAAACCAGCGTAGTCCGATGGCAAAAACGATCAGCAACAGGATACCGATCCAGTATTGTGGTAGCCCAGCCATGATAGTCTCCGTGGCCGAACCGAAAGCCCCAAGCCGACGGCTACGCCCGGCTGTGAACAACGTCCAGGGGACAGCGAATATCCAGGCGAGCAAAAGTGCGGAGCCGGCGAGCGTGAAAGTGGGTACGATCTGCTCGCCGATAATGTTGGCGACCGAGCGCTGTAACTCGAAAGACGTCCCCAGGTCGCCGTGCAGCAACCTGGTTACGTAGCCGACATATTGCGTCAATATGGGTTGATCGAACCCATACATCGCGTTGATCGGTGCTAGCTCCTCCGGCGTACGTGCGATCGTCTGTCCTGAGGTGATGTTGAGCAGAATGGTCGCACGGTCCCCGGGGAGGATCGCTAGCACGATAAAGGTAATGGTCACCGCTCCCCACAGCACGAAGATCGCCGATCCGACTTTCAACAGCACCGTTCGCAGGATGCCGAAGGCAGGATATGGGCGGACCTTGGCGTGCCCTATCGGCACCGCATCGATGACAGAGGTGTCGATGGCCATCGCTCAATCCTTCACGAAGTAGGCGTCATAAAAGTTTAGAAGCCCATTTCCCTGGTCCTGCCAGAGACCTCTCAGGTCTTTTGTGACCGCAACATTGTAGGTGAAATTATAGACGCCGATCGCCACGGCTTGATCGTCAAACCATTTCTGAAGCGCGCCGTATTTTTGAAGCCTCACCTTCGGATTTGCTTCGCGTTGCGCGTCGATGATCTCGGCCTCTACCGTGGGATCATTAAAAAATGAGGTGTTATTGCCGTTGGGGCGGCCGTTGAGCTGATGGTTGTAAACGATGTCCAGAATATTCGGCGACGGCCAAACCCAATAACCGAAGCTAATTTCTTTTTCATCCGGCTTGGAATAAGCGCCAGCAAAACCTTCCGTTTGTGTCAACGGAATGAGGTTCACTTTGATGCCAACAGCCTTCACCTGATCCTGAATGACCTGGAGAGCTGTCGCACCTTCGGTATTGATAATCGCCTGATTGAACGGGAGGCGCGCCTCCAGGGTCTTGCCATCCTTAGCCCGGTAACCATTCGCGTCACGCTCTGTCCAGCCGGCTTCATCGAGTAGTTGGTTCGCTTTCGATGGATCGAAAGAATAGGCCGCGTCCACGTTGTTGTAGAGTGGCGTCGTCTTGCTCAACGAACCATTGCCCTCGAAGGGCGCCGTTCCTTTGAATATCGCCTGTACGATACGCTGACGATCTATGGCGTAGACGAAGGCCTGGCGCAGGCGCTTGTCGGCGAAAGGTCCACGTGCAACGTTGAACGATAGACCCTGCGGTCGGCCCGTCGCAACGAAAGACAGTGTCTGGAATTCTTGTTGCGCGTTCTTCCACTGAACAGACGGTGGTTGATAAGCAACATTGGCCTCGCCACTGATAATGGCGCCCCACCGTGTTGTGGCGTCTGGCACAAATTTCCATTCGAGCCGTTCCGCGTAAGCCGGACCGTTATGATGGGCATTTTCGGGTGCCCAGTTGTAATCGTCGTTGCGCACGAAACTGATGCCGCTGCCACGAGCCCAGTTCTCTATCTTCCAGGGTCCGGTGCCGACAGGCGTCAGGCACTTCTGTTCTTTCGTGTTCTCGGCAAGTGATTTGGGAGATTGAAAGCCGTAATGGCCATTCGCCAATATGTTGTAGATTTCTGGATTTGGCTCGGAAAGATGGAGTTCGACTGTGAAATCATCTACCTTGGTAAAGCCCGTCATATAGGTGAAACCGTGCCAACCGATGCCCTTTTCCCAAGCCGGATAGTTTGCGACCACGGCGTCGGCGTTAAACTTGTCGCCATCCGTGAAGACCACATCTTTGCGCAAACGGAAAGTAATCGTTTTGCGATCTTCGGACTCGCTCCAGTTCGTGGCAAGCCAGGGCTTGATTTGCCCGTCATCGCTGTAGCTCACGAGGTAATCGAAAACCTGCCGAGAAAGATAGGCCTGTTGGACCCACCCGCCCCATAAGCATGGCGGTTCCTGTTCATGGACGTAGGTGATCGTGCCGCCAGGGATGCGATTGGGATCATCCGCGCCGGTGGCGGCGATCGCACCCGTGGACAGGAGATTGGTAAGCGGCAGTATCGCAATTGTCAGCACGGATGCGAAAATGTTCGCCGTATTCGTCTTCTTCATAATGTCTGCTCGTGAATTGATGAAATCGTAATGATCAAAGCGCCGGTTCGGGCGATTTCGTATTCGTTCGTGACTTGAGGCTGAGCTTGCGGGCATGGTGCGCTTCAGGCAGGCGATCACCGTTGCGAAAGAGTTTTTCGCGAAGCGTGCCGGGAGCGTATTCCGTCTGTGCAAGACCACGGGCTTGAAGGACAGGAACAACGTTATCGACCCACTCGTCCCACCAACCAAGCGTGGTGATTGGCACGACGTTGAAACCGTCGACGCCTGCGTCAGCCCAGCGCTGAACCTCATCGGCAATTTGATCCGGCGTGCCGGCAAAGCGACCGGGCAGCAGCGCAGTCTTGACGAGATGCTCGCCCCAGGTCGCGTCCAGGTCGAGGTTCGGATTGGCGTCCAAAATGCGCCGGAAGCCGCTGCGCACATGCTCACTGGTGTCGTAGCGGTGTTTCAGTTCGCCGAGCGTTGTATCAGGGGAAATACTGAAATAGTCGATGCCGCTGCCGCCACTCAGAAAAGCTTGCAATGCATCGAAATCCGTATTGTCATGGAGATAGGACTGCTTGCGCTTCGCCTCTTCCTCGGTCGAGCCAATTACTGTCGAAAGCGTGACGATTTTCTTTAGCGAACGCGGATCGCGGCCATTTTGCGTCAAGAGCTTGTCAAGAATCTCAATATCGCGTCGGGCCGCTTCCGGCGTAGCCGATGGTAAAAAGGTCACCTCAGCGTTTCGCACCGCGAATTCACGACCTGCGGTCGAGTTGCCCGCCTGGAACAATACCGGCGTACGCTGCGGGGAAGGTTCAACAATATGCGGACCGGCCACGCGATACCGCTCACCGACGTGATCGATACGGTGAATGCGGTCGCGGTCGAAGAAGCGGTTGGTGGCCGCGTCGTGCAGGATGGCGCCCTCTTCCCAGGAATGCTCCCAGAGCTTGTAGGTCACATCGAGATATTCCTGCGCCCAGCCATAGCGGTCGTCATGCGGGGTGATGGTGTCGTAGCCGAAATTCTGGAAGCCATTGGTCAGATAGCTGGTGACAATGTTCCAGCCAACACGCCCATTCGTGTAGTGGTCAAGAGACGATAGCTGACGGGCGAAGGCAAATGGATGGGCCTGGATGATGTTGCTGGTGACAGCCAAACCAAGATGCTCGGTGGCCAGCCCAAGCGCCGAGAGAATAGTGATCGGGTCGGCAGACGGAAACTGTGAACCGGCCCGGATCGTGTGTTCGAAATCGTACACACCGGAAACGTCGGCAATGAACAACGTGTCCAAGCGACCGCGCTCAAGGGTCTTCACAACATCTATATAGGGTTCCAGCTTCGAGTAGCCGTACTGCACTTGGCCCTCAGGTGTCCGCCAGTAGCCGTGGGCGTGGTGATTTGGTGTGAGATGGAGAAAACCATTATAGATCAGGGGGCGGGACATCAGCGTGCCTTTATCAGTCGAGCGAATGCTCCAATCCGCAATGAAGCATTGCTGCCCAGTCAGACGGAAAGGGTGACATTTGAGAGATCACAATTGGCGGACCCGGCCGACAGCGCTGTCCAAATGAGGTTACGAGGTCCGATCCCCGCTAGCCGCGTTTTGTCAGTGTGCCAGAGGGCATAGACGCATATTAAGTACTGTCGGTGAGCACATAAGAGCTATTTTTCTAAAATACATAAAATCTCTAGAAATTATAGTTTCATCAGATTCTGATCCCATAATCGGGAGCCGGCGGGGAAGCATCGCCAAAGGCACAAGCAAGCATGTTCCCTTTTTGTTTCGAATGCTCTAATAAAGCACGCATGGACATGTCAGCCGATTATCCGCGGTCCGGTGTTCAAAATCATTCATGCGTGACGAGGACATATGGCAGCGGCCCATCTGGAAAAACTGAATGATCGCCAGCGAGAAGCGGTCGAACATGGCGTCGCCATGCCGGATGGTACGATCGGCGGTCCACTTTTGATCATCGCGGGTGCTGGATCGGGCAAGACGAACACCTTGGCGCATCGTGTCGCTCACCTGATCGTCAATGGCGCTGATCCGCGCCGGATATTGTTGATGACATTCTCGCGTCGCGCGGCATCCGAAATGGCCGGGCGTGTCCAGCGTATCTGCAAACAGGTGCTTGGCGATCATTCGTCCGTCATGACGGACGCTCTGGCCTGGGCGGGAACATTTCATGGAATGGGCGCGCGTCTTTTGCGCATTTACGCCCAACAGATCGGACTCAGCGCCGACTTTACCATTCATGACCGAGAAGACAGCGCCGATCTCATGAACCTCATTCGTCATGAACTGGGTTTCTCGAAAATGGAAAGCCGCTTTCCAACCAAGGGCACGTGTCTGGCAATCTATTCGCGGGTCGTCAATTCCGAGAGTACAATCGGCGCGGTTTTAAAGAACGCCTATCCTTTTGCTCTTGGCTGGGAAGAGCAGTTGAAACAGCTTTTTTCCGCCTATGTTGAAGCCAAACAGCATCAAAATGTGCTCGATTATGATGATCTCCTGCTTTACTGGGCGCAGATGATGTCGGATGCCGCGCTTGCCGAGGATGTCAGTCATCGTTTCGACCATGTTCTGGTTGATGAATATCAGGACACAAACCGCCTTCAGGCATCGATCCTGTTGGCGCTGAAACCGAGCGGGCATGGTCTGACGGTTGTTGGTGATGATGCGCAGTCGATCTATTCCTTCCGCGCAGCAACCATTCACAACATCCTCGACTTTCCCAAGGAATTTTCTCCAAAGCCAGCCGACGTCATCACGCTCGACCGCAATTATCGTTCAACACAGCCGATCCTTGCTGCCGCGAATGGAGTGATCAGTCTCGCCCGCGAGCGTTTCACCAAGAACCTCTGGACCGATCGTCAATCGGAACAACGGCCTATGCTTGTGACGGTTCGGGACGAGAGCGATCAGGCAAACTATATTGTCGAGCAGGTCCTGGCGAACCGTGAGGTGGGCGTCAGGCTCAAACAGCAGGCCGTGCTGTTTCGCACGTCAAGTCATAGTGGCGCTTTGGAAGTCGAACTTACCCGTCGCAACATCCCCTTCGTGAAATTCGGCGGTCTGAAATTCCTCGACAGTGCGCATGTGAAAGACCTGCTCGCTACATTGAGGTTTGCGCAGAATCCGCGCGACCGTGTTGCGGGCTTCCGCCTTTTGCAGATGCTACCTGGCGTTGGCCCCCAAACGGCTGGCAGGATTCTTGACACCATTGCCCTGGACCCGGAACCTTTACAGTCGCTTGCAGAAATTCCGCCACCGCCAAGAAGTGGAGACGACTGGCCAGCTTTTATTGATCTCCTCTCCAGCCTTCGAAAAGCCGAGGGTGGTTGGCCGGGAGAAATTGGCCTGGCGCGCGTCTGGTACGAGCCCCACCTTGAACGTCTTCATGAAGACCACGATACACGGAAGGCGGATCTGGTTCAGCTCGAACAGATAGCCAGCGGCTATCCGAACCGTGAGCGCTTTCTCACCGAACTGACGCTTGATCCACCGGATGCGACGAGCGATCAGGCTGGAGTGCCGCTTCTTGATGAAGACTACCTCATCCTTTCCACCATTCATTCCGCCAAAGGTCAGGAGTGGCGCTCCGTTTACATGCTCAACGTCGTTGACGGCTGTATGCCCTCTGATCTGGGGGCGGGAACGACGGCGGAGTTGGAAGAGGAACGTCGCCTTCTTTATGTCGGCATGACGCGGGCCCGTGACAATCTCGCTCTCATTACACCGCAACGTTTTTTTACCTATGGGCAAAATGCGAAGGGCGACCGGCATGTTTATGCCGCGCGAACACGGTTCATCCCAGCCACGCTTCTTAATCTGTTTGAGATGATAAGCTGGCCAAAAGTTGCAGCAACCGCCAGCGAAGGCAGCGCGCGCAATGTCCGCATCGACGTCGGCGCACGGATGCGAAGCATGTGGAAGTGATGTTCCGCGTTCCGTCCATTTCATACCCTTCGAGCTCATGAATGAGGGAACAATCGAATTTTCTGTCCGTTTAAGCCCCGCGGAAGACACAGGATAGGCTTTGGCCTAGCTCGCTTCGGTCAGCACAGATTTCTTCAGGAGGATTGGAAAATGCCCAAATTCATCACTATCGGTTATGGCGACCGGGCCGGATACGATCGGACGTCACAAAAAGTCCGAAACGCTGCTCACGAACAAGACGCCACGCTCATCTCCGAAGGAGCGTTAATTGGCATAGCGGGCAGGCCAGTTCAAGTACGCAATCACAATGGGACTGGTGTGGAAACGCAGGAAGGACCATTTTTGTCCGCCTCCTTGCCGGTTGCCGGGTTCGCAGTGGTCGAAGCTGCCGATTTGGCTGAGGCTGTCAAAAAGGTCTCAGGCGTTCCGTGTGCCGTCGCGCATGGAGTCGTCGAGGTTTGGCCGCTGGAGTAGGCAAGACTTCGGCCAAACGGTCAATGATGTTGGGCTATAAGGGTCTGGACGCCCACGGAACTCACCGCCCGCATCATCGAAGTTGCGGCTTGTCTTTGGCCGCCGTTGGGATCGTCTTCAGCTCGCGAAAGCGGAGTTCATGCGAAACGGCCACTACTTGCTTCATCTCGCCGTTTGAAACGCGGAATTGTTGACGCAACTGCGGACCCATAGTGGTAATGAGAATGTCATCGCAACGAGTTTTGGCGTCCTGCTTCGGCTCCCAAACGGCACGCCAGATTTGACCATTGCACGCGAATTACTCCCTTTCAGAATGTTTCCGGCTCCGCTTTCTTCCTGGTACGTGTCACATGAGCTTCGCCAATGTGGGCTTTAGATGGGTCTCGCAACCACTCCCAGAAAGGATCTCGCAAGATACCGCGATCGATTGTTCAATATCATCAACCGTTTCCGTAGCGATTGAGGCCTGTTGTAAATAGGCTAGAGATACCGTCAAACTTGCCACAGATCTGATATTGACGGCACCGTCTGCCTCTGCAAGGCCGAAGACCGCCCGGGGCCGATCGCAGGGTCAGCACTTTACCGGACCACGATCGTCAAAAAGGCTTTCAACGCATTGCGTTTCACATGTTTGCACGGAACTCGGCACAAATGAGCCTGCAGAGAAACAACCCGAATTCAAGTTAACCATGAGCCGCGACGATCGTTCCCTGGGCGACTGCTACGAGCGTCTTGTCGCAAACAACCTTGCATTGACACACAGCTTGTCGCTTCCCCGTGCTTAATGTTCTTGCTTGTGCAAGCAGTGTGCTACCTTTCGCAGGCCGAACAAAATTAATCTTGAATTCAGCGGTAAGTGCATCGCCTCCAAGAGCGAGCCCTCCCGCAAATGTAAGCGCGTTATCTGCCAGGTAGCTGATCACGCCCCCATGAACAAAGCCATGTTGCTGTGTATGATGCTCGCGGATAACCAGAGAGATATTTGCACTGCCATCACCGACAGCAATGAGTTCCGCGCCCAGATACTGACTGAAGGGCTGACTTAGAAATATCCTTTTGGCCAATTCTTCCAGATTCATCGTTTGGTCCTCCTTTCCTGCTGAAAGCCCACCCTCGCTAGATATGATCGCTTGCGGCTTGTCCCCGAAACAACGCTCATTGCCGGATTTTAGGTGGTGGCCCGTCAACGTCTGCGTGAATGAACTTCTCGCTGTTTCAGGCATTTTCATCTGCGTTCAGGTCGGGACACGAGCCTGCTCGGACTGCCCGCGTAGATGAAATCGGACGCGAAAGCCCAGCTTAGACTAGATATGCGCCACAGCTATGAAGTCGACTTCGGCCTGTTGAGAGTGATTCAGTCAATGATTGAGCGCGTGAGTAGCGTATTTTCTTCGGACAAACCCGGCCTGATATGTGCAACGAACTCAACATCTGGCAGCGGCGGCAGTGATTGAATGGCGCCTCCCGTTTGTAATTTTGCCGGGATGGAACTGGAATTCAGCGGCGTGACCGCCAGGCCAGCCGCGGCCATCGCCGTCAAACTGCCGAGGCTGGGGCTGACACTGACTATCATCCATTTACAGTTTTTTGCAGCCAGCGCGGCAAGAGCAGCGTCCCGATAGGGACACGGTTCAGGAAAAACGGCAAGCGGGACGGTTGCTCCAGTTCCGAGTGGGGTCGTTCCGATTACCCATCTAAGCGGCTCACTCCACAGATGAGTACCGGATGGGGCGCCCCGGCATCGACAACCGATAATCAGGTCCAGCTCGCCCTTATCCATAGTTTCCAGCAAAGTAGTCGTATTCGATATCTGGATTTCCAACGTTCGTTCTGAACGAAAATCCTGAAACCTCTTTAGTACGGATGGCAGCCAGGTGCTCGTCAAATCATCGGATGCACCAATCCGCAGATGGACTGCGTTGGCGCTGCCTTTCATTAATGTCCGCGCTTCTTCGCTCAAGCGCAGGATCGCCTTTGCGTAACCAAGCAGCGCCTGTCCTTGTGGGGTCAGTGCCACCGTGCGGGTATTACGTTCGAGAAGAGCGTTTCCCGCCTGATCCTCCAGCCGCCGAATATGGGCGCTGACGGCAGATTGCGTCAAGTTGAGTTGCTGCCCTGCCTTTGTAAAACTCGATAGGCTGGCGACTGCCTCGAAGGTCCGCAACAGTACAATATCGAACACTGTTTCACCTCGGATCGTCATGAATAGCATGATGATAAATCGTTTCTCATCATGAATAAAGTTTGGTTCACTCTTTTTCGGCGGGAAATAGGAGGTCGGCAGCATGTTGCTGGAAACCTGGTTACCGTTCGTCGTTGCCACACTGGTGTTCGCTTTCATGCCGGGTCCGGCCATTTTATATATGTCAGCGCAAACCCTGGCTTACGGACAAAGAGCTGGCTTGATGGCAGCCCTCGGTATTCATCTGGGTTGCTACGTACATATCGCGGCAGCCTCTGCCGGATTGGCTGCGCTTCTGCACCATGCTCCTGCACTCTATTCATTCCTGCGGCTGGCGGGAGCCTTCTACATGTTGTGGCTGGGCGGAAGAATGATGTTTGCCTCGATCGCGGAGGAAGCAACCGAAATCCCCGCGCGGCACCGACGCGTCTTGCGCGACAGCATCGTGGTCGAGATCCTCAATCCGAAGACTGCATTGTTTTTCCTGACGTTCCTGCCCCAATTCGTCGATCCACAAGGAGCGATGCCCGGTTGGCTTCAGTTCCTGCTGCTTGGTATCATCGTGAACGGCGCTTTCTCGCTCGGCGATCTTGCATCTGTGGCAATCGCCTCGATCGCATCGCCACGCATTTCCTCCTCGAATTCCGCTGGCTGGATTTTGAGGGTTAGCGGCGGCGTCCTTGTCGGGCTAAGCGCCGCGATCATGGTACGTTTGGTTTGATCAAAACCGTGGTGTCGATGACAATTATCGAAAGGAAAACGGATGAACATCTTCGGAGGGATTCTTGCCTCGGCTCTGATTGTCATAGTCGCAGGCACGTCTGCAATGGCGGTGACCACGCGTGGAAGATTTACGTCAACGCCCGCTTTGGTTATTCCGTTTGTTATCCGGCCGACCTTTTGACTGTCCAGTTTGAATCGGACAATGGCGACGGTGATGTATTCTCCAGTAAGTCGGGCGCCAAATTGCGGGTTTGGGGCAGCTACAACGTTCTGGAAGAAGACATGGAAACAATTATCGCCAGCCTCGCCGACGAAAATGCCACCGTCAGCTATCGGCGCACGGACGAGAACTGGGCTGTGATCTCCGGTGCGAAGAACGACGCCATCTTCTATGCCAAGGCGCTTCTGAAGCCGACTAGGACGCGGAATATCAACACCATCCGGTCATTTCGTCTGACCTACCCAGTAAACGAGGCGAACACCTATGACCGTGTAGCTGACCGCTTGGCAAAATGTTTCATATTGACGGGACAACGCACCAACGACGGATTGCAGCCCCTGCGTCCCGATCGTCATAGTGGAAGGACGAAACAATGAACTGGCCGCTGCTCACTTCCTTACTGTTCGCCATCGGATCGCAGATGGCAAGTCCCGCCGTGGCTGCCGACAAGCTCTTTGTGCAAGCCACCGAGACTGACGATGAGCTGAAAGAGCTTTTTGACAGAACAGGAGACAATTGCCTGCACAGCATAAGTCATGATGTCCGGATCGTCGTCGCCTGCGCATCAATGAGGATTTATGGCCTTGCTCTTAATGAAAGAGACTGGTGCTACGGACACCGCGATGAAGCGAACGCGCAGATGGATTGGCACCGCTGCGATGCTAGTTCCGAACGCTTTTCGCTCGACAAGCTGATTGATGCCGGAAGGTAAATGACAATGCTGAAGCCGATCATCGTTTTCCTCATCAGCCTTCTGCTGCTGGTGCCGGTCTGCCTCTTCGTCGGATATGGGATAGGCGAAATCATCGCGGCTTTTGTGTATCCTGTAACCGGGACACACGACAGGTTCAGAGAAGACCGCGAACTGTTCGCCGGCGTATACGGCATCATGTTCATCGGCGGATTTTTATATCTCGCTTCCGCTGCTTTTGCCACTTTTCGCCTAGTCAGAGCCATCCGGAAGAAACGGATATGATACTCCAAGACTGTGAAGTTGCTCGTTAATCTGCCGTGGTGAAGACTACCTGGACGGATTGGAGAACTCTTTATATGAGGGCGGCAGACACTAGACCCCCGAAACCGCTTACCAGGAACGGCGCCAACTTGTCCGAAGCGTACTGATGGACTGTGGCAAAACGTAGTTCGGAGTTCTGTTCTTGATTTGCGCTACTCCACAACCCATTAGATAATACCGCGCAAGCAAGAAGCTTAAATCAGGTCAGGTCACCGACTTGATTGCCAGTCAAGGATGGGGACTATCGCTGGACAGACGGCCCTGAGTTAACGAAAACTTCTCGACTGTGCTGCTTCAGAAATGAACCTTGTGATAGTCGCCGCAAAATCGTCAGGTGCGACACGCGGGTAAAAATGTCCCCCGCTCATCTCTGCGAAAGAGGCGTGAGCGATGCTTTTAGCAAGTTCTTCCATACGATCAAACGGGATCATAATATCATCTCTCGCACCTATTAAAAGTACAGGTTGTTTGATGTTCGAGAGTGACTCTGAGCGGTCGAAATCCAGCAACATGCTGATTCGTTGCGCCGTGATAGAATAAGGAGCGAGCATTTCCCCGGCCTTCTCAACGGCAGCATTGAGTTCCGTTTCGTGCCGTGCGATCCATTCCGATGTATAGCCGAAAACATGTGTGAGGTTCTGATAGGCAGCAACCTCACCCTTTTGCATCAGTTCCAGACGTGACAGGAAAAGCGCGCGGAAACGCGCATCTGGGCGTGCCCAACTACCACTGATAACCAGCGATTTCGCTCTTTCCGGCGCATCAAGCGCGATGATCTGCACCACCGTCCCGCCAGTGGAATGTCCCACCAGGTGCGCGGCGTCAATCTCTTCCGCGTCAAGAACTGAGAGAACATCACTCGCGATCCGTTCGATGGAATAGCCACCATCAGGGCGGTCACTACGTCCCGCACCACGATGATCGACAGTAATCAGCCGAAACTCTGGTAGTGCCTTCGCGACACCGGCCCAAAAACGGCCGTCACCGCCCAGTCCAGGAATCAGAATGACCGGCTCGCCCTCGCCCTTCACCTCATAGTAGAGGCGGCAACCATCATCGGCCAAAGCAATCGACATTTTGTGGTCTCTCCATGTGGAACAACAAGCAGATCGAGCAATTCGCGCGGGACAATTTGAATTAAAAGGCTCTAGTTGCCTGGCCAAGTGTCGCCGAGCCGGAATCCGGTCGGAAACGGGTCAGTTGGATCGAGTACATAATTATGGAATGCTGTGATCCAGGCTTGTCCCGTAATCGCCGGGCGAATGGCGGGCATTTCTCCGCATGTCGTCTCTTCCAGCACGCGGCCGATAAATTCGGTGCCGATGATCGATTCATGCACGAAGGTTTCTCCAACAGCGATCTGACCCCGCGCGTGCATAACCGCCAGCCGGGCGCTTGTGCCCGTGCCGCAGGGCGAGCGGTCGATACGCCCCGGCGAAACGATTACGGCATTGCGCGAGCGCTTAACGCCGTCGCGCTCTTCCAGCGCCCCTGCGAACAAGGTCTGGTTGATCGTATGGATTTCCGGATTCTCAGGATGGATGGCCGGAACCTGTTCCGCCGCAGCCTTCTTGATCCGCTCGCCAATCTCTACGAGCTTGGCGGCTTCGGTCTTATCGACATTGAAACCGATGGATGCCGCATCAACCAGCACATAGATCATCCCTCCATAAGCGACATCGACAGTGATGGTGCCTAGACTCGGCACATCCACCTTGGCGTCCAACGCGAAAACGAAAGATGGCACATTGTCGAATGTTACGCTGACGCATTTACCATTTTCACAATGCGCGGTCACGGGTACCAGACCTGCTGGCGCTTCCAACACCAGCCTTGTTTCCGGTTCCTGCATAGGGATCATGCCGGTTTCCAGCAGCGCCGTTGTGGTGCAAATCGTGTTGGTGCCGGACATCGGCACATAGAAGTCCGATTCCATAATGACGAAACCGGCGTCCGCTTCCGGTCTTGTGGCTGGCAGAACAAGATTGACGCATTGTGTCACCCGGCCGCGCGGTTCGTTCAGCAGGAAGTTGCGCAGATCGTCGGCCTTGCTTTCAAGATACTGCATCTTCTCGAACATCGAGGCACCCGGCACGTCGAGGACGCCGCCAGTAATCACCTCATTCAGTTCTCCCGCTGCATGCACACCGACGACATTGACCATTTTGGAAAAACGCATGTTTCAGTCCTTCCAAGCTGCGAGCTTGGCGATCGTGTCATTCACGACGCTTTCGACATACACGCGTTCATCGCCCTCAAGCGACAGGCGCGGTTCACGCACCCATTCAGGCGCGCCATAGACCAGCTTTTCGGCAAGCTTAATGTATTGCACCAGTTTCACATGTGTATCGAGGTGGAAGGACGGTGTCAGCAACCGGTAAAGCCTGCGTGCTTCAGCAAAATCGCCGGACGAAGCGAGAGCAAACAGCTTGACGCATTCGGCTGGCCAGACATTGGTCATGCCCGACACCCAGCCCGTGACGCCGAGCGCCAGACTTTCAACGATCAGATCGTCCACACCACAGAACACCGAGAAGCGGTCACCACAAACATTATAAAGGTCGGTCACACGGCGGATATCCCCGCATTCCTCTTTGATACAGAGGATGGATGGCGTGTCTTCAAGCTGCTTGAGGATTTCCGGCGTGACGTCGACGCCATAGGCAATCGGATTGTTGTAGATCATGATCGGGAGGCCGCTGCTTGCAGCGAGCGACTTGTACCAGGCCACGGTTTCACGCGCATCGGTCTTATAGGCAAGTGACGGAAAAGCCATCAGCCCTTGTGCACCCAGCTTTTCGTAACGACGTGCTGCTGCACCCGCATCCGCCGTGGAAATCTGCGCAAGACCGGAAAGAAGCGGCACACGACCAGCCACAGCTTCCTTGGCTGCCAGGATCACTTGGTCACGTTCTTCCGCTTTGAGCGATGCATTTTCGCCCAGCATCGGCAGAACGATGACCCCCGAAACACCATTCGAAATCAGCCTGTCAATGGAGGCCGCGGTTGCATCAAGATCGAGTGCGCCGTCCTGCTTCAGCTTGGTAGTAACAGCCGGGAATACACCAGTCCAGTGTGTCATGCTCTTGTTCCCTCTCTGGAAGTTTTTATGAAATTTTCGATAAAGTGAGTCATCACTTCCGGCGTCTCACAAGGCAGGGCGCCGAGGGCTTCGATATCCGCTTTGACATCCACAGGAAGACCAGAATTGGAATCTTCAGGTATCTCGTTGAGCCGCCCGCCTATAAGCACGGGCATGTCGGAACCGGCAGCTTTCAACACGGCAAGCACATCACGCACATAACGCAGCGCAATGCCGTTATAGGTCGAGATAGCGATGAAATCGGCGTTTTCAGCAATGGCGGCGGCAACCACGGTTTCGGGGTCTGCCGAGGTACCACCATCGACAATGCCGACAGCGCTCATGCCCAGAATGCGCTCTATCAGGTTCTTGCCATGTTCATGAACATCCGATGAGGCGACGCAGCAGCGCAAAGCCCGTTCGGCAATGGCAGCGCGGGCGGTTTCCGGCACCCGGTCCACCCATTCATGAGCGCTTTCCTCAAGGTCCTCGACCCACTCGGCCAGCATCACCGAACGACGACCACCCCATGCGGTAGCATCTTCGCGACCCGCACCATAGAGGCTTTCCAGTCGTTTCGGCCCGATCCGCCGGAGAGCCAGCATGAGGGCTGCCGCATCATCAATATCGACGCCTGCCTCTTCCAACCCTGAAAAAACATTTGCGCTAAATCGCTGCCCGGCTTCGATCAAGCCATCGGCAGCCTTGTCAACCTGGGCCAGATCAATCAGGCTTGCCGTGGAGATAGCATGTTCAGCCATGCGGGTGGCAAAGGTCTGGGCATCAATGATTTCATCAATGTCGGGAATACGCTGGTTTTCCGTGACCGGCACCGGGTTGATCGCATGGCCGGTATGCTCCCGCGCCAACGCCCATATGTCGGCCTGCAAATAGCTCGCCAAACTCGCATAATTGCCTGCCGGGTTCGACTTGTAGCTCACCGTATTGCCAAAGAGCATGGTGCCCGGTGCATCGCTGAATGTGGCCAATGCCTTGTGAAAAGCCATGCGAACCAATGGCGCGGTGTAGTGATGGCCGAAGCAGTGCGACATGCGCCCGCCGATAAGGTTCTCAACAATATGGCGCTCAATCAACACCATGCCGAGCGCCGAACTCATGTCGGCAAACAGACCCGCGAAACCGTCATCGAGATTGGAATGGACGAGAACTGCCTCATCTTGTGCGGCAATCAGACCGAGCGCGGTGACCGCAGCTTCAGTCGTCGCAACATCGTCATCCCAATAAGGCAGGCGGAACGTAAAATACTGCCCCAGATTGCCGATGGCCGTAGCGCCTGCCGCAAGCGCGCCCTTGGTATTTTCGACAGCGCCTGGCAGACCAAGCATGAAGTCACCGAAATGCGCGGCCGCAGGTGCCGCATTGGTGATACGGGCAAAATCTTCGGGACCATTCAGCACTATGCCGGTTCCCTTGGGTCGATCCTGGCGTACCGCCACCGGATAGCCCATCGACCAGTCTAGCGTGATGCCGAAACGATCAACCGTCACACCACGGCTGGCGCAAGTGCCATGCACTTCGCTGATTGCTTCGACCGTGCGTTCGACACTGCGAAAACCGATATGCGCATGTTGCATCATACGGCCTTCGGCAACTTTGCGACGCTTGTATTCGGCCTCGCAGGCAACATTGTTCTCCGAGAGAAAGGCATTTTTGCCCACCCGCCAGTCGCGGGCGAGTTGCCTGCCTTCGGCAACAAGATCGGCTCCCGGCTTCATTCGCTCAGGCACAAGATCGGCAAGGGCAGGCAGAACGGCTTTCATGGTTACACCATCGGTGAAAGAGCGGTTGGCTTGAGAATACGTATGGTCTGACGTTCGATTATGCCCTTGATCGCTTCGAGATAGGTCTGCCATCCAGGGTGAGCGAGCATGCGGGCGCGCCTCTCCTCACGCTCGGCGATATTCTCATACCGCCAGAGCGCAACAACATGGTTCAATTCGCCAATATCGCAAACGAAGTGTCCGACAAAGCCGCCGAGAATTTCCGTCTGAATGGCGACACCGAGCTTTTCATAAGTCGCAAGGAACTCAGCCATCCGACCCGGAACAATATGATAATCACGCTCTTCGAGGATCATTGTTTGCTCACTTTACCTGAAAGCCGAGAGCAAGCGGATCGCGCTCGTCCACGAGTATGGTGTTATAACCGGTGACACGCGCCCAACCGCCAATGCTCGGGTGAATGGCGGGACGACCCGCAACTTCTGCCGCACTTTCCACGCGACCATGGAACAGCGTGCCGATGATCGATTCATGCACGAAGGTTTCGCCAACTTTCAGCAAACCCTTGGCGACGCGCTGTGCCATGCGCGAGGATGTGCCAGTGCCGCACGGCGAGCGATCGATCGCCTTATCACCATAGAACACGGCATTGCGCGCATCGGCTTCGGGGTGTTTGCCCTTGTCAGCCCACATAACATGGCTGACCCCGGCAATGCGGTCGTCTTCCGGATGCACCGGAGCGACAACGTCCTGCACCAGTTTGCGCACCAGCGGGCTGATCTTGAGAATGTCGTCGGCGCCCATCGTGTCGAGACCAACCCAGTTTTTTTGCGGCTCGATGATAGCATAGAAATTGCCGCCATAGGACACATCGACCACCAGTTCGCCCATACCCGGAACATCAATCTTCGCTTCGCTTGCGTGAAGATAGGCGGGCACATTGTAGATGCGGACCTCATCCACGAAACGGCCATTGCGCTTGTATTCAACCTCGACACGACCGGCGGGTACTTCCAGCACCAGCTTGCCTTCGGTCCTCGGCACGACAAAGCCCTGTTCCAGCGCTACCGTCACGGTGCCTATGGTACCGTGTCCGCACATGGGCAGACAGCCGGACACTTCAATGAACAGCACGCCGAGATCACAATCGTCGCGGGACGGCGGATAGAGGATCGAGCCGGACATGACATCGTGGCCGCGCGGTTCGAACATCAGCGCCTGACGCACCCAGTCGTGATCACGCAGGAAAAGCTGGCGTTTTTCAGCCATGCTGACATTGGGCAGGATCGGCGCACCGCCAGAGACGACACGGACCGGGTTGCCGCATGTATGGGCATCGACACAAATGAAGGTGTGGGGATTCATGTAAGGCTCCAGGTCAGGAAAAACGGCTGACGGAAAATGGTGAAAGATCGATGGGTGGTTTTCTTCCAGCTACCAGATCGGCGATCAGGCGGCCTGTTGTCGGCCCGAGCGTCAGACCACCATGGCTGTGACCATAGGCATGGATAATGTCATTGCGGCGCGGCGAGCGCCCGATGACCGGCAGAGTGTCCGGCGTCGTTGGCCGATGTCCCATCCAGCGGGTGCCGTCAGTCGACTTGAGATCGGGCAGGTAACGGCGCGCTAGTTTGGCCAACGCATCGCTGCGTGCATAGTTCGGTGCAGCCTCCAGACCCGCAAATTCGGCAGCGCCACCGATCCGCAACCCCATATCCATGGGTGTCGCAACAAACTTGCGCTCGGCAAAAATCACTTCACGCGTGAGCGACACGCCCGAATTGGGAATCGTGATATTATAACCACGCTCACTTTCAAGAAGAACGCGGTCGCCAATGGTCCTTGCAAGTCTTGGCGACCATGCGCCGATCGCAATGACCAGTTGATCAAAGCCAATGGCGCTCCCACCCGACAGGCGCAACTGCTGGCCATCGATTGCACGCGCTTCATCTGTTACGAGCGTCGCCCCTTTGGCGACCACCAGATCGCGCAGGCGATCCACCACACGCTTGGGGTCATCGAAATGCGACCATTGCGGCGTCAAAGCCGCACGCACCACCGCCTTGCCGAGTGCCGGTTCGAGCCTGCGAGCGTCGTCACCGTCCATCTCGTCGAAGACGACACCATACCTGCGCCGCAGTTCGCGATCTGCCGCATCAGCCTTAAAAGCAGCCTCGGTCTCATAGACCCAGAGTGCCCCGACCTGATGCAATTCACCTGTCAGTTTGAGTTCTTCGAGAAGCGGCAGATAATCCTCATAAACTGGCGCGGTCAACGCGGCGAGTGCCTTGGTAATACGCAGCATTTCCGACTGTGACCCGCTGCGCATGAAACGCACCAACCAAGGCACAAGTTTGGGAAAATGGGCGGGGCGCAGGGAAAGCGGTCCAAGCGGATCAAGCAGCCAGCCGGGTATTTTCCAGATCAGGCCCGGCACGCTGGCCGGTACGATCTCGGTCACGCCAAGGCCACCGGCATTGCCGAACGATGCCTTGTCACCCGTCGGGTCGCGGTCGACAATGGTGACCTCATGTCCCTCGGCGAGAAGCGAACGCGCCGCGCTCAATCCGACGATACCGGCTCCTGCAATGAGAATATGGCTCATTCGGCATTCCATCCATTCATTGTTCCGGGATCAACCGTCCGGCTAAATAATGTGTGACTTCGCGCAACAGGCTCGCTGCCGTGATCGCCGATGTCTTTGGATTGTCGGGCGACGGCAGATTGGCGAAGCGCATGAAGGCCTCACCGAATGCGCTGCTGGCTTCGATCTCATGCGTGTTCAACCGGACCGCAGGATCCGCCACCACACGAACGACAGTGCGCTCAATCCCGGCAGCGAGCGCAACGGTCAGCCCGGCATTGAGATTACGAGGATAGAGTTGCGCAGCGCGTATTGCGTCGCCCTCATAGAGAACGACCGCCTCCTTCAGCGCTGCCGGATCATGCCCCAGTTGCCGTAATTCACCTGCCCAAGCAGACACAGGCTTGCGCGACGTATAGGTTACCGAAAGATCAGTCGCCTGCGCGACCACGCCCAAATAATCGAGACCACCCACCGCGCCGGTCGGAAAGATTAGACGACCACCCCCCTTGTGGCCCGCTTCGGCCGCTATCTGCTGGAAAGCGACGTCACCGATAGCTCCGACCGAGGCCGCAATCACATCCACACCAGCGCTTAAAAAAACCGGACAGGACGCTTTCAAGGCATCCTGTCCGGCGACCTCAATGACAAGGGCAGGTTTCAATGCCAGCAACGCTTCGATAGAATCGACAAACTGGACCCTTTGGGGTGGCTGGTCCGGCGTTGCAGCACCTTTGCGCAGAACCACACTGACCTTACAACGATAGGTCAGAAGCTTGCTGCACAAATCCCTGCCGATGGCACCGAAGCCCAAAAGAGCGATGTGGGGCAATTGTTCAGGCGCCGCGATCATATCAATTACAACTCTATTACCAGGCTGACATGCCGCCATCGACGGTGAACATAGCTCCCGTCGCAAACGACGCTTCATCCGAGGCAAGCCACAGAATGCAGTTTGCGATTTCCTGCGGTTCGGCCCAGCGGTTGATTGGCGAACGCGCTTTCAAGGCGTTCTTGAAAGCATCCGGATCAGGCGTTGTCGCAACCATCTTTTCGAAATAGCTCGACCAGGTCACGCCCGGCGCAACGCAATTGACACGTATTTTTTCCTTGGCATGGTCAAGTGCCATTGCCTTGGTCAGCGCGGCAACTCCGCCTTTCGACGCGACATAGGCCGCGCGATCGAAAATGCCGACCGTCGCAACATTGGAAGCGGTGTTGACGATCGTGCCGCCGCCCTGCGCAGCCATGACCGGGATCGCATGCTTACAGCACAGATAGACGCCCTTGAGATTGACGGCCATCAGCGCGTCCCAGTCCTCTTCCGCCGTATCGACGACTGTGCCGGGAATGCCGTAACCGGCATTATTGGCCAGAATGTCGAGACGGCCAAACGTCTTGACCGTCGTATCGATCATGGCCTTGACTTCCTCGGAACTGGAAACGTCAACAGTGAACGATAGCGCAGAAGCGCCAAGTTCAGCAGCGACTGCCGCAGCCTTCGCACCGTCGCGATCCGCGACGATGACTTTCGCACCTTCGCGAACAAAAATTTGAGCGGCGGCCTTGCCGATACCGGCACCGGCGCCGGTGATAATGGCGACTTTGTCTTTGAGACGCATGTTTTCCTCGAATATAAGCGGCATGCCGACCCACCAATCGCGGGTCGCCTCAAGCCTTGTTGAAATGCCGGCCTCAGCCAGACATAAACTGGATATTGAACGGAAGCGGATCAGACCTTGTGCGGGTCGGACGGTGGCACCGCGAAAACCGTGTCACGCTCGATTTGCAAAACATTCTCCGGCCGGGGGAACGGTTCCGGCGCAGGCTCCCCATCGGCGCGGACGCGCCCAATCAGGCGAAAGAAATCCTCGAGACCGTTCGGCACGATGAGCCAGGTCCAGAAAATATCGGTCTCGCCTTCATTAATGAACATGTGGCGGCGGTTCTTGCCGATGAAAAATGCAGAGCCGGGGATCATTTCATGGCTCTCGCCATCGATCACCGCACGGCCCTTGCCGGAAACCACGAAAATGACTTCCTCATTCTGGTCATGCGCATGTTCACGAACATAACCGCCCGGCGGAACGGTCTGTGTGCCGAAGCCGATCGGATGTTCCATCGGAACACGGTGCGGGGCAAAGATGACATCGATGGAACCGTTTGCCGGTACGGGCTGCCAGTAACTTTCGGCAGCACCGGGCTGCACAATAAGGACCTCTCCACAGGGGCCCTCACCGGCGACGGCCCGCGTTTTTTCATTCGTCATTTTATTCCCCTGGTGCGAGCTGAAGCTCGTCGATATTGGATACGATATACAATCGTAATGCAAAAAATGTCGCCGTCAACGTCAAAAGTGAAATTATTTTTCTATATTTGTTACATTAGAGTACATGTTTTCATTATTGACTCTGAAATTTGCATATTGTATCCAATTTTGAAATGGAGAAATCAATGTCGAAAAAAATCGGGCGGCAATCCCTGACAGATCAGATCGTGGTCGAATTGCGCCGCCGCATCATTGCAGGTGAACTGAGCGAAGGCACCCCGCTGCGTCAGGAAGCGCTGGCAACCGAACTTGGCGTTTCGCGCATTCCGATCCGCGAGGCGATCCGCCAACTTGAGGCAGAAGGCTTCGTTCAGTCCGAACTCCACAAGGGAACAGTCGTTCGCGCCTTGTCGCTGGCAGAAATCCAGGAACTCTTCGATATCCGCATCCATCTCGAGACGTGGCTGTTCGAAACGGCAATCCCGCGCCTCAGCGAAGCCGATTTGTTGCGCGCCGAGCAGTTGACCGACGAGACGATGGTCGAAGGCAATGTCGAGAACTGGGGTGACCTGAACTGGCAGTTTCACGAAACGCTTTATGCGCCAAGTGGCCGCACGGTAGCCCTGAAACTGCTCAAGAGCGTACATGATAACGCCAATCGCTACATCAATCTCCAGATCGCTGTGGCACAGGACGTGGAACTGGAACTGGCCGATCACCGCGCCATCCTCGCCTATGCTCGCCTTAGGGACACAGAACGTGCGGTGGGATCGTTGCGTATGCACATCCAGCGCGTCGCCAACAATCTGATGACATCACTGATCGAAAGTCGTTCAGACCGCAGGGATCAGGAAACTGCCTAAAGAGAAATAAGGAGCAGCAGCGGATAACAGCTCATCCGCCAAGGCAAAATAAAACCGGTCAAAAAGGCCAGAAAAACCAAAAGAGGGTAACATGAAAGCGTACAAGAAGTTTCTCGTCGCAACCATTGCGGCTGTGGGTGTGACCAGCACCGCACATGCGGATATCGTCATAGGTGCGGCGGGACCGCTTACCAATGCCGAATCCATTTTCGGTGTAACCTGGATGAACGGTATGGAGATCGCTATCCGTCAGGTTAACGAGGCTGGCGGCATCCACGGTGAGAAAGTCGTGCTCCAGCGCGATGACGACAACGCCGATCCGAAACAGGGCACGCTGATCGCCCAGAAGCATTGCGATAATGCCGCGATGATGGGCGTCGTTGCCAATTTCAACAGCGGCGTTACCATTCCGTCTTCCGACGTCTATCATCGGTGCGATCTACCCCAGGTAACTAACGCCTCCAACCCGAAGGTCACCCAATCGGGTTACAAGAATCTCTTTCGTCCGATTGCAAACGATCTTTCGCAGGGGTCAGCTCCTGCCGATTACGCCGTCAAGACTCTCAAAGCAAAAGCTGCCGCTGTGGTCCATGACAAGCAAGCCTTTGGACAAGGCGTGGCCGAAGTGTTCCGCGACACTTTCACCAAGGACGGTGGCAAGGTGACGTCCTTCTCCGGTGTCACCCAAACCGACGTCGATTTCTCCGCGCTTCTGACCAGCATACGTTCCGAAAATCCGGACGTGATCTATTTTGGCGGCGTCATGCCTGCCGTTGGTCTCTTCGTGAAGCAGGCGCGTGAATTCGGCATCAAAGCGACCATTTTTGCCGCAGACTCCGCTTTCGCACCGGACTTTATTAATGGTGCCGGCGCGGAAAACGCCGAAGGCGCTATCGTGTCCTTCCAGGCACCGCCTTACGACTCCTCACCGGAACTCGAAGCTTTCGCCAAGTCCTACAAGGACGCATTTGGTGAAGATGCCGGACCATACTCGGCTTATGGCTATGTGGAGGCTTCGGTCATTCTCGAAGCCATGAAAAAGCTGCCTGCGCCACTTTCCCGCAAGGCCATTTCGGAAGAGATTGCCAAAACTAATCTCAAAACAATGGTTGGCACGGTTTCCTTCAAGCCGGATGGCGAACTGAACACGCCCTTCATCTTCCTTTACAAGGTCGAAGGCGGCAAGTTCGCCCTTGTGAAGTAAAACGCCTGACGAGAACGGGCCCTCTCCTTCGGGGCCCGTGATCAATGGCTGGAATCGGTGCGTCCGGGAATCCCCTATGTCATTGAGCATGGCCAAGCCATGCTTGTCCCCGGCGCTCCTCGACAATCGAGGCTTCGCAGATGTCTTCCTTCCTTCTCCAGCAAACCGTCAACGCGCTGACGGTTGGCTCGATCTATGCGCTGATCGCGCTCGGCTACACGATGGTTTACGGCGTTCTGCGCCTCATCAATTTCGCGCACAGCGAAATGTTCATGTCGGGTGCGTTCGTTGCTGTCTTTCTGAGCGGATCGCTCGGCATTTCCGGGTTCCCCGGTGCGGCCATTGTCGTCGGCATTCTCGCTTTCGTTGTTATCGGCATCCTCGGCATGTCGATCGAAGTTGCAGCCTACCGACCATTGCGCAACAAATCGCGCCTCGCCCCCATGCTATCGGCCCTCGGTATGGCCGTTATTATCCAGAATGTCGTTATGCTTCTGGCGGGCCGCCGTCCGATCATCTATCCATCTATGCTGCCGAGCGGTGTAGTTGAAATTGGTGGTATCATCATCACCTGGAAACAAATTACAATTCTCGCCATCGCACTTATTCTGATGGTGACGCTGGAACTTTTCGTCAATCGCAGCCGTATAGGCATCCGCATCCGCGCGGTCGCGGAAAACGCCAATACCGCATCGTTGATCGGCATCAATCCCAACATCCCGATCTCCGTGATCTTCTTCATAGGCCCCGGCCTCGGTGCAGTAGCGGGCTTGCTCTACGCATCCTATTATGGCGTCGCAACCTTTACGATGGGCTTCGTCATTGGCATGAAAGCCTTCACGGCAGCCATTCTTGGCGGTATTGGCTCCATTCCCGGTGCGATGCTCGGCGGCATCATGCTTGGCTTCATCGAGACATTCGCAACCGCTCTCCTGCCCGGCCTCACCGGCGGTATCATCGGTACGGAATATCGCGACATTTTCGCCTTCTCCGTTCTTGTTCTCATCCTTCTGTTCCGTCCGTCCGGTCTTCTGGGCGCCAAGGTCAGCGAAGAAACGATGGTGTATAAAAGTGACTTCTGAAGCTCCTTCCATGAGCGCAGGCACCGCGCCGACACCGACAACTGGCGCCCTTGGGCGCACCTTGCTGGTGCTCACGATCTTCCCCCTCGCTCTTATCATTCTCGGACAATTCCTGCCGACCTATCCGCTGCGCGTGCTCGATACGATCCTGCTGTATGCCGTATTGGCGATGGGATTGAACATCGTTGTCGGTTATGCCGGTCTTCTCGATCTGGGCTATGTCGCCTTCTACGCTATCGGTGCCTATACTTATGCGCTTCTGGCTTCGGACCAGCTTGGATTGCATCTGCCCTTCCCGGTCATTCTGGTCATCGGTGCGACGCTGGCCGGTATTGCCGGTGTCTTGCTCGGACTGCCGGTGCTGCGACTGCGGGGGGACTATCTCGCCATCGTCACGCTCGGTTTCGGCGAAATCATCCGCGTGCTGATGAACAATCTCAACTGGCTCACCAATGGTCCACAGGGCATCGCCCGCATAGACGAACCGAAACTGCTCGGCTGGACCATCTCCACCCCGCTGGACTTCCTCTATTTACTGATCGGCTTCCTAATCCTCACCTTCCTGTTCGTGTGGAAACTCCAACAAAGCGCGCTAGGCATCGCCTTATCAGCCGTGCGCGAGGACCAGGACGCAGCACGTGGCTGTGGCGTTAACACCACCAAGGTCAAGCTCGTCGCCTTCGCCACCAGCGCAGTGATTGGCGGCATTTGCGGCGTGGTCTTTGCCTCCATGCAGCGCTTTGTCAGCCCTGAAAGTTTCACCTTCTGGGAATCGCTCACAATCGTGCTCGTGCTGGTGGTCGGTGGTCTCGGCAATCCGTTCGGTGCCATGCTGGGTGCGGCCATTCTGGTTCTGATCCCCGAACTCATGCGCGATTATGCCGACTATCGCCAGTTGGTCTTCGGCCTCGCCCTCGTCGCCGTCATTCTGATGCGCCCGATGGGCATCATCAGTCGTCATTATGGTCCCTCGTGGCTTGTCGCCAAACTGGGGAGGCGCTGATGCTTGCTTTTGAACATGTAACCAAGAGCTTTGGTGCGCATAAGGCCGTCGATGACGCTTCCCTCGTCATGATGCCGGGGAAGATCACCTCCATCATCGGCCCCAACGGCGCGGGCAAATCCACCCTTGTCAATATGGCGGCCGGTTCCTATCAGGTCTCATCGGGCCGCATTGTCCTCGACGACGTCGAATTACAACGCTTGCCCAAGCATGGCGTCGCCCATGCCGGACTGGGGCGCACCTATCAGAACATCCGGCTGTTCGACGGCATGACAGTGATGCAGAACCTTGAAGTGGCGCTCGTTCCGCGCACGCTCACCGCTCTTATCACCGATGCCCTGCCCGGACGCAGTGCCGAACGTCATCGCCGCAACAAATGCTATGCCATTCTTGAAAAGCTGGGCATTGCCCATCACGCCCAACGGCAGGCCGGTTCGCTCGCCTACGGTCAGCAGAAGCTGGTTGAGTTGGCTCGGGCCATGGTTAACGATCCGCACGCCATTCTCCTCGATGAGCCAGCAGCAGGCCTCAACCATGGCGAGACGGAAGAACTGAAGCACCACATTCTCGATCTGAAAACGGGCGACATCGCCGTAGTTCTAATCGAGCACGACATGAAGCTCATCATGTCCATTTCGGATGAGATCTACGTGATGAATCGCGGCAGCGTGCTAGCGCATGGAACGCCCACCGAAATCCGCAACAATCAGCAAGTTCAGGAGGCTTATCTTGGCCAGCCAGGTGCAATCAGTGACATCGAAGCCGCTGCTCGCAGTCGAGCAAATCGAGTCCGGATACGGGCGGGTGAAGGTCTTGCATGGCATCAGCCTTGAGCTGCATGCTGGCGAAATTGTTTCCCTCATTGGTCCCAATGGTGCAGGCAAAAGCACGCTCCTGCGCTCCATAAGCGGAGTGTGTCCAATCTCTGCGGGACAGATCAGCTTTAAGGGCGATCGCATCGATCGCATGAAGCCATATCAGATTGCCAATCGCGGTCTGGGCCATTGCCCCGAAGGACGCGCCGTCTTTCAACATTTGTCCATTGAAGAAAACCTGTTGGCCGGTTATCTGGATGGCCGAGGCAAGTCGGAAGCCGAGTTGTTCGAATATGTCTATGGCCTGTTTCCCGTGCTTGCCGACCGCCGGAAGAGCTTGGCGGGACGTCTGTCCGGCGGCCAGCAACAGATGGTGGCCATCGCCCGTTCGCTGATGGGCAATCCCGAGCTTCTGCTACTCGATGAGCCTTCGCTGGGTCTGGCACCGATCATCATTCACCAGATTTTCGAGATCATCATCAAGCTCGCCGAGGCGGGTGTCTCGATTGTTCTGGTCGAACAGAATGTCGATCTGTCCCTCGAAATTGCCGACTATGTTTATGCGTTCGAGCATGGCCAGATTCACGTCTCCGGCCCGGCTGACAAGTTGTCCGGCGATGCGCGCGTGCGTGAAATTTACCTCCCAGCTTAATTTATATATGACAGAGGGGCAAAGGGGTGTATTCAGTAAAGCAAATGATACACCCCCACAGCGACTGAAATCGAATGCCCGCCTTCAGTAGGGTATATGTGTTCGAAGAAAGATCTCTTCTCAGTTCAATCCCGATGGATATGATGACATAAGTCGTGACATACTATGTCTAGCGACGACGTTCTTCGCCGTGAACGGAGTGCCGCTGGCCGCAGTCGTTGGGCGATGTGCTGCTTGCCAGTCAAGTCGTCGGATTCTAACGACCGGAATGGGGCCGGAAGCAGCAAGTCCGGTCCAGACAAAAAATGTGCTGAGGTGGGCATAATTGGCTGTCGGCAGAACCACCTGATTGCCAGTCAAGAAGAAATGGCGAGCTTTGCCCTTACGCTCGCTCGCTGAGATTTAATCGTCGGCCCGGACTTGAGCGTGGGAGATAAGTCCAAAAATAAATGTGCCACCGACAACATTTCCAACTAATGTGGGTAGACCAAAACGGAAGAGACTTTCTGACAGAGAGGTCTCGCCGATAAATAACAAAAAGCTTACCTCAATCGCACCCACAATAATGTGCGTAAAATCGCCAATGGCTATAAGATACGTGATCAGAAAAATCAGCATGACATGAGATTGTCTGGTGCTGTGTAGCATCCAAACCAACGTTGCAATCAGCCAACCAGATACGATCCCTTTAGCAAACATCTGCATCGGGGAATTATCCATAAGATGGTGTCCCATCGACGTGAACGATGCGGTCACATTCTCTGCGAAAATAGGTAGCATAGCAAAGACAATAGCAGCCAAAGCCCCTCCCGCCAAATTTCCCGCAAGAACAATTGCCCATAACCGCACCAGCCTGATAAAGTTGGAAACTGTTGGCGATGTCATAAATGGTAGCACCGGCGTAATGGTGTTTTCAGTAAAGAGCTGCTGGTTGGCAATAATGACTATTATGAACCCAACGGTGTATCCCGCAGAACTGATCAGATAGGATGTCTGAGTGTCGGGAAGGTAGGCTTCCAATATGCCTCTGGCCATCATTGAAGTGCTCATGGTGATGCCGCCAGCAAAGGCGGACCACAGGAGCGCTATAGCCTCGCGTTTCATTTCTTTCTCACCATCCCGACGTATCAGCTCATGAATGGCGGCAGATTTTGAGGGCATCGCCTTTTCGAGCTTCTTCTCGGTTTGGATATTAGCAGCCACTGCAAATCTCCTTTAAGCAGGCAGATAAGTGAATAATACAGTGCTATGAAAAGGGGGCTTTAAGCTAGGCGGCGTGGACGAATTTGAGCCAGTATCTTGCGGTAGCAATATGAACCATGCTGATGAAGCTCTCGGCGAGTTGGTCGTATCGAGTAGC
>NZ_JACGXB010000028.1:0-34244 GCF_014138065.1 Ochrobactrum sp. P6BSIII
ATTGCTACTCGATACGACCAACTCGCCGAGAGCTTCATCAGCATGGTTCATATTGCTACCGCAAGATACTGGCTCAAATTCGTCCACGCCGCCTAAGAACCATAATATACTTAATTACTTAAAGAAATTCCTCATTTTATAATGAAATTCCCAGAATATTCGAATAAAGAATAATCCTATAAATAGAAATATGTTAGTTTTCTTTTTTAATAAATTCAACCAATACATTCGAAAAACTTTCGTTAATCTCACACAAAAAGATGATAAATTTAGTCAAGATAAGTTGACGATATCGCGCCGCAGCTATATGGTTTGATGAACAGTCTGTCACGCTGCAGCGTGAACAACACATTGAATTGATTTATTTGGCTGGCCTTGCTGATGCGGGGCCTTCTGGAGAGGATTTGTTTGTCGTGACCAGACTCCGTCGTCAGTGTAGTTCTCTTAGTCCGCTCACCCGTTACCTATTGCAAACAACATCAATCTTGGCGGCCGCTTTGGCAATGGGTAGTGCCGCCTTTGCTCAGAATAGTTCGGGCAACACGACTCAACTTGCCCCCATCGTCATTGAGAGCAGCGGTGACATCCGCGGCGTTAGCGAAGATAATTCTACCGTTGTGGCCAAGCGGAGCCGTGGTGCTACCAAGATTGCGACGCCTATTCTCGAAACGCCTCGTGCGGTATCCGTCATCACACAGAAAGAGCTGGAAGAGCGCGCCACCAATAGCATTGTTGAGGCTGTAAACTATACTGCGGGCGTAACCACCGCATCGACCGGCTTTGATCCCCGCTATGATGTCATTATGTTGCGCGGTCAGATCCTGTCGCTCAATGGCGATTTCCGCGACGGGCTGCGCCAATATTATGTCAATTATGGCAACTTCCCGACAGAACCCTATTCGCTCGAGCGCGTTGAGGTCATCAAGGGACCGATGTCAGTGCTTTATGGTGCCGGTTCTCCTGGTGGCATCATCAACAAGATATCCAAGAGCCCAACAGAAGAAACGTTCCGTGAAGTCGGCGTGCTCTATGGCACCCAAAGTCGCGCGCAGGCAACATTCGATTTTGGCGGACCGGTTAGCGAAGACAACAACAATTTCCTGTATCGCTTCACCGGTCTCGCACGAGCTGGCGAAACCAATTTCGACATTGCCGATGACCGCTATATGTTCCAGCCATCCTTTACCTGGAAACCGGACGCTGCCACATCGCTCACGGTTTATGGACTGATACAATCTGACGAATCTGACGCCAGTCCGAGTGCTGTCGTCACACCAAGCGGGCAGGTTCTCGATATTCGCGCCAGCGATCCGAAGTACGATTATCAGAAAGTGCGGCAACAGCAGGTTGGCTATCGTTTTGAACACGAATTCGACAATGGCCTGACGTTCCGGCAGCATGCGCGCTACTCACATATGGATTTACGCGCGCGTTATCTCAGCATCTATAGCTGGACTGACACAATCGCCCATCGCGGTGCGACCGCGCTTAAAGATGAAGCGAACATTTTTCAGATCGACAATCAGCTCGAAGCCAAATTCGACACTGGGCCTCTTTCGCATACCATGCTGTTCGGGTTGGATTACACAAACCTGTCGTCATCCTTCGGCTACGGGATAGGAGCAGTCGATCCCGCTTTCGATCTGGACATTTCCAACCCTCAATACGGACTGACGGGCGCAACGCCTGACTTCAATTACTCTCTGCTGGACATGGACCTGCGCCAGACCGGCATTTATGCCCTTGACCAGATCGAAGTGGACCGATGGCGTTTCACACTGGGTGCGCGCCAAACCTGGGTAAACCAGAAGCGCAACACCACCTATGTCAGCTCGGGAACGCAAGAAAGCCAGGACGTCGACGATACTGCAACATCGGTACAACTGGGCGCGCTCTATTTGTTCGATAACGGCATCGCACCCTATGCAAACTATTCGACATCTTTCGATCCAGTCACGCAGCGCTCGGCATCGGGAGACACATTGAAGCCAACCACAGGCGAGCAATACGAAGTCGGCGTGAAGTATCAGCCTCCCGGAACAGATATCCTTCTATCCGCCGCCGCCTATCATATTGTCGAGCAGAACAAACCACAGCTGGTCGATCCCCTCACACTGTCCTATCAATCGCTGGGCGAAGTCACCACGAAAGGGTTGGAACTCGAAGCGAGAATGGCAATCTCGTCCGGGCTCGATATCATTGCTGCCTATACGCTGAGTGAGTCAGAAATCACTGAAGGTGAGATCTCAGGCAACGAGGTTGCCGTGCGGCCACGTCACACCGCGTCGCTCTGGACCAACTATACATTCGATGAAGGATCTGTAGTCAGGGGTCTCAGCCTCGGTGCCGGGCTGCGCTTCAACAGCAAAAGCTATACTGACAATGCCAACACCGCTAGAAATCCGTCGGCGCTCTATGTCGATGCAGGCATGACCTACGACTTCGGTGCAATCAACCATGATCTTGACGGCCTGACAGCCGCTGTCAACGTGCGCAATATTGCCGATCGTCGCCTCGATGTCTGCGAAAGCGGCTTTTGTTATCTCAGTCAGGGTCGCAACGTGACAGGCTCTCTTAAATACCGTTGGTAAGGTGAGATGGCGGCATCTGTACAGGCTTTTGGGCGCGCTCCTTCTGTGACGGTTCGGGATCCCCACGTGCTGGACAAGGTGATTGACGAGCGCTTCGCCTATTGTCGAGGCAAGATGCTCCTCGCCGTTCCAGAAGAAACCGAGACCATTCCATGCAGCGATCTGACCGATGCTGCTGTGTTCGACAGTGTCATAGAGCGTTTTGCATCTTCGTTTCCAGGCGGCGACCGTCGTGCGGTTATTTCAATGTGGACGATGTATTATTTCAGCGTCGTTTCTATCTCACCGACAGTGCTGCGGCTCGTTCATGGAAAACATCTGCCTCTGAATCTGAACAGTACCGCTGTGGTATGTACACCTGCCAACGCGGCTCCCACCGCAATTCTGCTCGACAATCCCGGTGAAGAAGGAACCGCCGCAAACCGTACCGCAGACCTTCTTGCGGTAATGCGAAATCATATCGAACCGCTGATTGAAGCCATCTGCTCCAATGCAAAGGTCGCGCCAAAACTTCTATGGAACAATGTCGCGGGCTATTATTCCTGGATTGTCGACGAGGTCGCGCATCATGTCGACCCAGTCCTCGGCGTTGCCGGACGAATGCTACTCGACGAGCCACTATGGCCGGACGGTGGAAAGAACCCTATGTATGGCATGATGCGCACGACAAGCCCGTTATGTGGGGATGCCTTCAAACAACGTAAAATCTGCTGCCTGCGTTATAATCTTCCCGGCGTGGCTGGCTGCGGGCAATTGTGCCCGCTGCCCAATGGCCGTCACTAATCTCTTGTCTCAGGCGAAATACTGACCACCATTCACCGACAGCGTGGAGCCGGTGATGAAGCCGGCTGCATCAGAAGCAAGAAACAACACACAACGTGCAATCTCGTCGGGTGTCGCCAGACGGCCTGCCGGGATTTGCGGCAGGATGTGATCGTTCATTACGTTCTCGGGAACCTGCCTGACCATCTCCGTACCGACATAACCGGGGCATACGGCGTTGACCGTTATGCCTTTCCCCGCCCCTTCCTGAGCCAGAGCTTTGGTGAAACCCAGATCACCAGCCTTGGCCGCCGAATAGTTCACCTGCCCCATCTGGCCCTTCTGACCGTTGATGGACGAAATATTGATAACGCGCCCGAAACTGCGCTCACGCATCCCCTGCCAGATCGGATGTGTCATATTGAAAAGCCCACCAAGATTGGTACTGATAACCTCATGCCACTCACCCGGTGTCATCTTGTGAAACATGCGGTCGCGTGTAATACCGGCATTGTTGACAAGAACGTTGATGACACCCAACTCCTGCTCAACTTTTTTGATCCCCTCTTCGCACGCGGCATAATCGCAAACATCCCATTGATATGTCGGGATGCCAGTGTTCTGAGAGAATGAAGCTGCGGCTTCGCTGTCGCGAATATAGGTTGCCGCAACATTGTAGCCCGCTTCCTGCAAGGCTATTGATATGGCGGCTCCAATTCCGCGCGTGCCTCCGGTTACCAAAGCGACTTTACGCATTTTGCTTTCTCCAGATTGTTGTCAACTCGGATGTGTGAAGGCGGCTAGTTGCGCACTCAGACTGAACGCCTGCGCTGTAGCAGGAGAACCAGCAACAGTGGTGTTCCAATCAATGCTGAAACAAGGCCAGCCGGTATCTGATAGGGAAATGCGATCATTCGACCAATCCAGTCGGCAAGAACCATCAGTCCGGCACCGGCCAGCGCGGCGCCCAGCACTTGCGGTACAGCCCGACGCAAGCCGAGTTCCCGCGCGACATGAGGTCCCATCAATCCGATAAAGCTCAAAGGTCCGACCACAAGTGTTGCCGCACTTGTCAGAAAAGCTGCCAGCGTTAACAGCGCCGAACGAGCGACTACCACATGAACACCCACCGACTGCGCCACCACTGGTCCGAGCGGCAACATGTCGAGCCATCGACGCATCACCAGTGTCAATAGCAAGCCCGCGAGTCCGATCCCGGTCGCCGTAAGCGCCATTGGAGTTTCGATAAGATAAGTCGAACCGCTCATCCATTGCAGCAAGATAATGGCGCGCGGATCGCCGCTGGCTGCGATGATACCGACGGCGGCGTCAAGCATGGCTGTAAGTGCGATGCCGGTTAGCAGAACCCGCTCAGGTGCAAACCCGGAACGCAATCCAAGCACAATGATGATGACCAGCACAATCAGAGCACCAATTGCCGCGAAGCCGATTTGTGCAAAGAAACCCATCACCGGTAGCATAAAGAGCGCCACAGCAACGCCCATGGTGGCACCGGCGGAAATACCCAGCACCTCTGGGCTTGCCATTTCATTGCCCATCAACCGCTGAAGCAGTGTTCCCACGACCCCCAGCATCAGGCCTGCTGCAAAAGCGCCTATCACCCGTGGAATGCGATAAGGCAGAACTTCAGGCCACAAATCACTCCCTGTGAATGCCCAATTTCCACTGGGTTCACGACCTAGGAAAAGTGCCAGTAATATCAATACAAGTAGTAGCAGACTGAGAAGCACCACCAGCCAAGACTTGACCGTGAGGGAACGTCCAGCTGTTCCTCCTAACTCAGACAACCCGCGATGCACAGCTTTCAGTCGCGGTACCAGCATCAGGAGCACAGGCGCTCCGAACAGAGCGGTCACGGCACCGGTAGGCAAAAAGCCAGAGGATGCATTCGCCAATAGCTGCACCACTTCGTCGGTCAGAAACAACAAGCCAGCGCCGACCAGCGGTGACCAGATAAGCTGGCTTTTCAACGTGCGCGCGCCACCAAGACGCGTAATTGCGGGAGCGACCAGACCAACAAAGCCAATCACGCCGACAGCGCTCGTGACCACCGCTGTCAAAGCCACGGCAAGGCAAATTGCGGCGATGCGCGCGTGTTTGACCGAAAGCCCAAGACCGCTTGCGCCGCTGTCTCCGAGTTCCATCAAGGCGAGTGGTCGCGCCATGATAAAGGTGATCAAGGACAAAGTGGCAACTTTCGGAATAAGCGATAGCGGAACCGACCAACTTTGCTGCGCCAGCGAACCGGCGCCCCATATGAACAACCCCGACAAGTAGCGGTCGTTCATCAGAATGAGGATGGAGGCAAGCGCACCGCACCACACACTGACGATCAGACCAGACAGAATAAGCGCAAAGGGCGAAAAACTCCGCCGCGCACCGATGAGAAAAACGATAGCTGCGGCAAGAGCACTACCGATCAGCGCAACGGTGTCCCGGCTCAGACCGGCAAGCGTCGGGAATGCCAGCATGGTAACGACCAGTGCCAGATTGGCCCCCGCCGAAATGCCCAGCGTCGTTGGCGAAGCTAGAGGGTTACGCAGCACCTGCTGCAACAAAGTACCTGCCAGTGCCAGTGCAGCACCACCTATCAACGCCGTCACCAGACGCGGTAATGTCGAATAGGCAAGCATGATAAATCGCGGATCGTAGTCTGTGCTACGCACGAACAATCTGTCTATGTCCGGGGCAATGCCATGCCATGCCAATAATCCGCCCGAAAGCAGAAGGGCAAGGGCAATCAGTGGTGCCAAACCGTTTGATGATGAAGCAAGACGGATCATGCCGTGCGCTCCAGTGCATTGACCAGAAGGTCGGCAAAACGTAACGCTTCCACCACCATGCCGAACATCAGAACGCCGGGCAAAACCGTATAACGGCCAGCTTTCACAAAGGGAAGTGAACTCCACAAGGGGCTTTCTTGCAGCCTTTCCATTATATCGGGAGGGGCCAGCGGCTCGAAAGCGACCAGCCGCAAATTCTGGTCCATCAGGGCCAGTTGTTCAAGACCAATGGTATCAAAGCCCCAATAGTTAGCGGCTCCGGTCCATGCATTCTTGAGACCAATCCGGCTCAAAACACTTTGATAAAGTCCGCCCCCGCCATAAATGCGGGCATGACGCATATCCACAAAATTGACCAGCGCCAACGGCGGAGCGTTCAACTGGGCAATCCGTGCGGCATAATCATCAAATTGTCGGTCGGCTCGTTCCAGAAAATCGCGAGCCTGTCCTTCGCGTCCGAGCGCCACCCCCAGCGCCTCTGTCGCCGCGATGGAACGGGATAAGGCATTGCCACCCTCAGCATAAATGGTTAGTTCAAGTACGGGGCCGATAGCTTCCAGCTTCGGTTTCAGTGGCGCGAGAAACGGCGTGGTCAGAATGAGTGTCGGTTTGATACTCGCCAAAACTTCGAAATTGATCGCACTGGTAGCCCCCAGATCAGCAACGCCCGATGGCAGCTCCGGCTCAACCACCCATTTGTTCCAGCCGGCGCACCCGGCAATCGCTACCGGTGCAACATCGAACGCCAGCATGGTGGATACCAGCCCATAATCCAGCGATACCACACGCTGTATCACCGGCTCGACATCCGCACGGGCAGATGAACCTTTCGCCAGACACAGACCTGCCGTAGCCTGGAGAAGACTACGGCGCGTCAGAAGGGAGAACGAAGCAAATTCAGACGTCATAGACAACAGTTCTTGGAACAATGGTTTGGTGATACGCGAAGTTCAATGCGATGCATTCAGTGGTTTGACAAAGAAGAGGCATGGATGATCCTCATGCCAAAGAGTGGGAAACGTCTCAGCCCGAATAAATCCACTTCTATCATAGAAAGCGCGTGTCGCATCATATTGTGGCTCATCCTTCCCACGGGGTGCAAGCGTCTTTACTGTAAGGAGTTGGCAATTGGCTTCTCTCGCCACATGTTCGGCTGCGGCGAGCAACCGCCTGCCTATTCCTGCCCGGTGGTGTGACCGGCGCGAAGCAATGACCAGTATTTCCATGGCCGACGGCGGATGTTGCTTCAGCGCGACAAATCCCACAATATCATTGCCGTCCTTGCAGCCGAACATCGGCAGTTCTTCCACCGCCTCGGCACAGGCTTCGATCACCGCCGGTTCGTTGAACCAATCAGAGAGTTCCGACATGATATCGCGGCAAATCTGCCCCTTGTTTTCGACAATCTCTATTGCATCATGCATGCATGGCTCCCGTCTTTCGCTCATCGTTCTCAGGCATTCGTTCTGCGCCTGACAGGCATCTTCCGCTCGTCATTCGACCCAATAGCAGCCACACAGAGCCGATGTGCGTCCTTCAAAAGTCCGCAGACCAGTGCACAAGAAACTCCAGCCCGCTGGGCGATAACCTTTTGTGAAACTCCATCAAAATAATATTGCTCGTAAAACGCACGCGTGCGCGCCGGCATGATTTCCATGGCATGTCGGAAAGCCTGATATGCCTGACATTCGCGCACGTGCTCCTCAGGACTACCATATTGCGCCATACATCCACTGGTTGGCTCTTCGACAAAGAGGGCTCTTTCGAATTCACGGCGTCGCACATAATCTGTAGCGAGATTTCTGACCATCCGCGTCACATAGGAAGCTGGGCGCTCCACCTCAGATCCCAAAGGCGCGGAGATAAGCTGCAACATCACTTCCTGAACGATATCCTCCGCCACCGTTGCGCTGCCTGTGATGCGACGGGCAACTGCCAAAAGCTTTCTACGGATCAGAAGCGCTTCATGAACCTGACCATCCAATGTTGACTGCGAAAGATTGAGTGTCATTTCCGGGCCCTTCGAAATCCAAGTTTGCATTTCCCCGCCGAGTGACCATATCAGCCTATAAAAGTGGATAGAAATAATCAAGATATATTTGGTTTCTTTTATCTGCTTGTTTTCGCAATATTTATCCGGTTAAGGTGGTAAGTGGCTCAGGTTCCAACGCAATCTGCTTCTATCGATCCCGTTACTGCAAGCTTGGGCCAGCGCCCAAAAATATCGATTCCCATAGACATCTGAAAATTGCCCACCCTCGATAGTCGTTCGTGCGCCTCCAGTCCGCTTTGTCATTTGGCTTCCATATTGATCTGACTGGATGCGCATGTCTTTGGGGTCAACCAGGAATCCTTGCCCCCAACATTTCAGCGCAGCCTCTCTTCGCACCCATGCTGACAGGAGCGCATCGTGCCGCTCGGCCTCGTCAAGCTGCACAATCACCCTCAACTCGACATCGGAAAGAACCAAAGATGCCGCAGCCTCAAGATCGTCTCGATGATCATTTCGAAACGCCTCCAGATCAATGCCTATGTCCACATGACGGCTTGTTGCGAGCAACACGCAATTGGCATTGTGAGAAAGGCTGAAGCGTATGTCACAGTCTGGCAAATAGGGCTTTCCGGCGGAATTTATCGCGATGTGAATTGCCGATGCCGTTTGCCCGGTCATATGCGCAATGACCGAGCGGCAAAGTTGCCGCCCTGCGATAAATAGCTTGCGGCTCTGAACAGACTGAAAGGCAGCCGCTCGCTCCATTTCATCCATACTCAAGGCATCTGTATTGCAGACAGTGTCATGCCTTAAGTGCAAGCAATGAATAGCCACTTCGCCCACGCTCATCGGATCGCTTATTCTGCGGCCTGAACGACATCAACATCATGCGATGCAACTTCATCACCTGTCTCGGCTTGCCACCGCACAAATGCGTCCGGCGGCGTGAGGTCGAAATGCGGTCTTCCCAGAAGTGAATTGGCGATGACCGCACTGCGCCAGGCCGCGAGACTAAGTTGCGGCTCTGCAATTCCATGACTATGACGCCCGGCATTCATGACATAGATCCGGTTGTCGCTCGGTCCGTCCCAGACAAGCGAGAAATCGCGTTCCAGCACCGGGTCGCCCAGCGAATTCATGGCGAGCGGCGCATGCAGAGAATTCAGAAATTCCGGTAGAACAAAGCGATAGCCCGTCGCCAGAACGAGAGCGTCAACGGTTACCCTCTCTGTCGTCTGATCGAAACCGTTATTCATGGTCAGGTGAATTTCACGATCTGCATAGTCTGCGGCAACCACATCACGGTGTGGACAAAGCGAGATATCCCCCTCAGCACCTGCTGAATGATCCAGTTTCCGTTCATAAAGTCGCCGGTAGAGCTTTTTGAGCGTCGAAGCCGATATGCCGTCGCTGGCCAGCATCTGGCGATGGGTATGTGACAGGCGTAAGGGTTCCGGCAACCCATGGAAGCAATCCATATAGCCCGGCGTGAATAGTTCATTTGTGAACGGTGTGGCATCCAGCGGCTCGAAGTTCGGCCTGCGGCTGATCCAATGGATGTAAGCATCTGGATTAGAGTCGAGAAGTGCGTCGATAATCTCCGCACCACTTTGCCCGCCGCCAATCACAGCTATGCGTCGGGCTTTCACCGAGCCGAGCCTTTCAGCTGCGACGCTGTTATGAAAGAACACATTCTGGGGAAGGTTTGCCACCCAGTCGGGCATTGAAGGCTGTTTGCCAACAGCCACAGACAGATTGCGCGTCTTGACCTCTTCGCCATTGGTCCGGACACGGAAGTGATGATCGTCAAAGCGTACATCCTCGACACGGGTATCGAAACGCAAAGACTTCAACCCCGTTGCCACCCATTCAAGATAATTGGCAAATTCCCGGCGTGGTACGGCTTCATATTCAGCATTCAGGAATTGATAGAAGCGCTTGTGCTTGACCAGATAGGAAAGAAAACTCCACGGGCTCGTGGGATTGGTTCCCGTGACGAGGTCTTTCAGGAACGACGTCTGCATCTCCGCACCCGGCAACAACATTCCGGGATGCCACGCGAAAGCCGCTCGCTTGTCGAAAAAACGCGCCTTGATGTCGGGTATGGAGTCCAACTGCGCAGCGAGACTGAGATTGAAAGGGCCAATTCCGGCACCCACAAGATCGAGCACTTCAGAGGACATGATGTATCTCCTGTTAGGCAGTCGAAAGAAACTGGGAGGACAGTTTTCTTCACGAAACTGCAGCACGACAAACGCGCAAGGTTTGACTAAAGCCCGATGGCAAAGCCACTCAGGTCAATTCGATAGTCCTATGCAATTTTGTTACCAGCGCCTCGTCGAGCCTGCGCGCAAAACGCTGATGGAAAGGCGATTTACCGATAATCGTCAGATGGTTAGTACCATTGACGATCTCGGGCGCCGTCGCCCTGGTCGAGTATCGGCGCCAGTCAATGACGTTGAGAGAGCGGGTCAGAGAATCTTCTGCCGCAAAGGCGTGAATGCGAAAATCACTCTGAGAGAGCTGGTAGTTGCGGAAGATCATCGCATTGTCGATGAGCACCCAGAATGTGTGCTCTTCCGAACCAATGTCTGGCCCGTCTACAGGCAGGACTACATCGTGTTTCACGACATGGCTGAGAAACTGTTCATAGATTTCGCGGTCCATCGCCGCAAACAGTCTCTGCCAGTCATCGCGCATCGGCGCCACATTCAGCCATTCCTGGACGCGCCGATGGGTCCGATCACGAACGCCTTTTTCAAAACGCGGTAGAATTCCAACTGTAAACTCTTCGTCCATATCACAGACATCAACCATACCGATCATGCGCAGATCGATATCGTTTCCAAGCTGCTGCGCTGCCTCATAGGCAAGCAGCCCACCCCACGACCAGCCAAGAAAAGCGCAAGGCCGCCCCTTGGCCAAACGCCGTACTTCTTCGGCATAACGCGCGGTGATATCCTCAACCCGCGTGCTTAGCGTTTTGGTTTCGCTGAGCGAGTAACAGATAAACCCGGTTGCTGGCTGATCCGGACCCAGATAATCGACGAGGCGCATATATTCGCGCGTACTGACAAGCAGACCGGGGAAGCAATAGAGCACCGGGCGGTTGCCACTACGGCGCAAATAGATCACGTTGACGCCGGTATCCTCGCGCGAGCCATCGAGTGCCGCAGCAAGATCGCGCACCGTCGGATGATTGAACATATCTGCAATTGTCAGAGGCCAGTCCGGATGGTGTGTCTTGAGACGAGACACGATACGGACTGCCGCAAGGGATTGCCCCCCGATATCGAAAAAATTCTCGGTAACGCCGATATCCGGAATGTCGAGCACATCGCGCCAGACCGTTAGAATGGTCCGCTCTCGGTCATTTTCTGGCGCAATGGCCTCGCGTTCCAAAAGCGGCGGTGGAAGAGCAGCACGGTCAAGCTTGCTGTTCGGCCCCATCGGCAGCTTATCGATCAACATGATCGTCTGCGGAACCATATAATCCGGTAAAGCAACCATGGCGGCGCGGCGCAGTTCCGTCACAGTGACAGTTTCACCTTCGCGCGGCACGACATAGGCAACCAGTGACGAACGGGCACCATCGTGATGCAGCAGGACGACCGTCTCGGCAACACGGGAATCGGCGCTCAGTACCGCTTCAATCTCACCGGGTTCAATGCGATACCCCCGCAGCTTGATCTGATGATCGACCCGACCGGCAAATTCAACAATGCCATCTTCGCGCCATCGTCCGAGATCGCCGGATTTATACATTCGACCAGCGCCTGACGAGAAAGGATCGGGAATAAACCGCTCTTCCGTCAAATCCGGACGTCCTTGATAACCACGAGCGAGACCACTGCCACCGATGTAAATCTCGCCAACGACACCGACCGGAACAGGAACCAGATCCTCATCGAGAATATAGATTCTCCGATCACCCACCCCCCGCCCGATCGGAGCCACTGTGCCTTCAAAGCGGGTTCCCAACGGAATTTTCCAGATCATCGGCGTCATGATGGTTTCGGTCGGACCATAACCATTAATGAGGAGTGGAGCCTGAAGATTATCGTTGATCATGTCGAAAACAGCGCGCGGTAGGGCCTCGCCGCCGAATGAATATAGCCGTAAAGTCGGAATATCTGGATGCTCACTGGCATATTCGGCCAGTCCGCGCACATAGCTTGTTGGAAGGCTGGCATTGCTGACCCCGTGCTTGCGCATCAGCGCGAAAGCCTCATCCGGAGTTGCAAGCTTGTCCGATGTCAAAACCACGCCGCCGCCAGCCATCAGCGGCACCATCCAGCGCTCATGCCCACCATCGGATGTGAACGGAAGGACCGGATATTCACACGATTTCTCGGTCATTTCATAAATGCGCAAGGTCGCCTTGCAGTGATGCGCCAGTGGACCATGCTCAACCGCCACGCCTTTTGGAACACCCGTAGAACCGGATGTATAAATGACATAAGCAAGTTGATCCGGCGCGACGACAGTCACCGGTGGCTCAGCGCTTTCCTGCGACAGATCCAGACGATCTATATCCAGCTTCGGCGTGATGACATCCTGCGGAAGACTTTCGAGGAAACGCTTACGTGTGATGATCAGCGAAAGGCCCGGCGCAGAAAGAATATGCCGGTTGCGGGCCTCCGGGTGATCTGGCTCAACTGGTGTGAAGGCGCCCCCGGCCTTCATGATAGCCAGAATGGCAATTATCGCTTCGATAGATTTGTCGAGCGCCACTGCGACACGTTTCTCTGGTCCGATTCCCAGAGCTATCAGATGACGCGCGAGACGGTTGGCCGAGGCTTCCAGCTCGCCATGGGTGATGGCGCGGCCCCCCTGTGCAACGGCAAACGCGCCCGGGCGTCGCAGCGCCTGCGCTGCGATTACTTCATGCACCGGCACACCATCATCCGGCTGCGGCTGATCTGGATAAGGCGCGGACAGCTGTTCCAGTTCTGCGCTCGAAACAAACGGAATTTCCCGGACAAGCGCTGTGGGATCATCGTTCAGGCAAGAAAGCGCAATCTTGAAATCACTGGCAAAGCGGACCACGTGCCGACGATCTTGCTTTTGTGGATCGAAACCAAAGGCAACTTTGAAACCGCCATTGCTGGCCGCGTGAACAGTGACCACCAGTTCGGCATCCCGACGCGCTGGAGGCTCTATGATGACACGCGTGAACGTATCATTGAGAAAATATGCCGGTCGCAGATCAAGAACAGTTCTGGCAAGCGCCGTGGTTTCGAAACTTTCGTCCCGACGCAGAAGGCTTTCGGCCAATGTTTCGAATGGCATGAAGTGTTGTCTGGAGACGGTAATCTCCCGTTCAAACTGCTGCTTCGTCTTTTCCAGTGTCATGCCGCCATTGACTTCAGCGGCGAAAACCAGAGTATCTTCCGTTCGCGTTGCGATATCGGCAGCCCCATCTCTGGTAGTGAGGCCGATCCGTTGCGTTCCATAGCCCGAGTAACGTCGCAACGCCACGGCGAGGCCCGTCAGCAGATCAAGTTCGAGTTGTTTCGTTGAGGTGGAACTATCGCCTTCAACGTATATCTCTGTTTCCGTCCAATTTTCCGGCTCCGGTCCGTGGGGCAATACCGGAGTGAGAACTGCGATATTTTCCTGCCTTCCAAGTCGGTCGAGCCAGAAGTCTACCTTGTCGGCAGGTGGTGTGATTGTTGCAGCTTGTTCGAGTGACCATGTGGTCGGCGAAGTTTTTGCGGTTTCGCTGGAACCGCTGCGTAAGGATTCTACGAAGTCAACGGCAAGTCGCCCCAGCGCTGCGCTGTCGGCAACAATTGCATGCAGGGAGAACAGGACCCCGACAGCCGTGTCTCCGCGTTTTAATAGAATGAAGCGTGCGGGATTTTCCTGCTCAAGATCAATCTGCCGGTCGCGTTCCGAACGCGCCACAGTCAGCATCACTTCGTCGGTTTCAACACCAACCGCTACGTGTTGTTCAACAATATCGACGCGACCCGCGTGAGGTATATGCTGATAAACAACACCACCCGGCTTGAGTTCAAATCGACGCGTGATGAGTGGGTGTCTTGCGGGCAGCTGCGCCAATCGTTCCGCAGCAAAATTCGCATCGATATCGCCCAGCGCTAGCCCCAGCATCTGGCGACCATAGATGCTTTCATTTCCAATAGCCGACAGTATCCAAATGCGTGATTGTGTCGACGACAGTGGCCATGCAGCCGCCGCCTGGTGACCACCATTCATTCCAGAAATTCTACTGTCGATATTCATTCTGTTTAATCCTAAGAAAAACAAAATTAATTTTCCTCAGCAAACAACCTGAAGAAATATTTTTATTCTCTAACTATTTTATGGGCAATCTAAAATGATCACATCATATATGCTCCATTATTGTACCGATGCCTGATAGACGAATGAGATCAATAGAAATTCAAATATTTTGTGTCTAAAAATTTCTATATTTTTTCTGAATTTATTGATTGCTCAATCGTCCCTTGAATAGCGAACCTCGGACGACAAACGCGCCATCACAAACGCCACAGCAAATCGAATTCCTAATGTTGGAGAAATGACGATGGATACATCGCCAGTGAGAGAATATTCGTTCAACGCAGGAGGCGATTCCAACAGCAAGGCGCGTCTGCGCTTACCCGAAGCAGGTTTCGCCAGCCATACAGCCACCGTTGCTCATAGCGCACCGATGCTTTTTGGGCATGTAGTGGCGACCGCAGATGGCTTTAGCGTCAAGCACAACGGCAAGGATATCGCGGCTGGCACATTTTCACGCGCAAGAGGCCCCAGCCTTGATTTCGGAACTTTGCCCCCTGCAACCGCGGAGGCGGAAAGAGCAGTTCTTGCCGTATTGGAAGCGCTTTTCACATGCCACCCAGATTTGCCCTTCGTACAGGTGATGTTACCCACATATTGTGATCCCACAGACATTCTGGCGAGTGGCTCAATGGAACGGACAGAGGATGGATTTATCTCCCGCCCCGAACTCCTTTTCCAGCTGGCGCAGCTTTGGCTTGGAAGCGCTCCCTATGCTTATCCCGCTGTATCGACAGTGACCAACGGAATTCACCATCCAATACGCCCACCGAAGCCAAGCGGCATCGTTTACCAGCGCCATATCCCTTGGATAGATAAGATTCTAGCCTTCCATGTCGCAGATTTAGAAGGCGATCTGGGGCATTTTAATCGCTGGATGAATGATCCCCATGTTTCAGCAATATGGGAGGACCATGGCAGTCTCGATTATCACCGCGATTTCCTCAATGGACGGCTGGCTGATCCACGCACATTGCCACTGATAGGGACCTTCGATGGCATCCCCTTCGGTTACTTCGAACTCTACTGGGCAAAGGAAGACAGGCTCGGCCCCTATTATGATGCAGACCCATATGATCGGGGCTGGCACGTTGCGATTGGCGAAGATGCGTTCCGAGGAAAGGCCTTCGTCAGTGCATGGCTGCCTTCCTTGATACATTACATGTTTCTTGCGGACCCCCGAACAACCCGGATCGTTGGAGAACCCATTCACCACCATCAGCAGCAGATACGCAACCTCGACCGGTCGGGCTTCGCCAAGATCAAGCATGTCCAGTTTCCCCATAAGAAGGCGCTTCTGGTCATGCTATTGCGCGAACGCTTTTTTGCAGACCGGCTGCTTTCTCCCGATCTCGGCAGCCTCACCGATGAACAGGGCCGCGCGGTCGTTGGCTCCTTGTCCCGCGACACAGGTTGAGCGCCCGAAAAGAACATCCGCTACCCAGTTTCTGCCTTGCGAGGATAATCATGAAAGAAACGCCCAAGTTCGACGCTCAACATACAATCATTCCGAACAGCTTCACCTCAATACGCGATGACCCGTTCGACGCTGCCGTGCCGCCTATTTACCAGACCTCACTGTTTCTGTTCGACAACTACGCGGAGCTGGAAGCGGTCTTTGCGGGCCGATCGCCAAAACCCATTTATTCACGCGGAGACAATCCCACCGTTCGCTTGCTCGAGCAACGAATTGCAGAAATGGAAGGTGCCGAAGATGCACGCGCCTTCTCCAGCGGCATGGGTGCAATTGCGGCGACCATTTTAGCCTTCGTCAATCCTGGTGATCGTATTGTGACGGTCCGCCATGTCTATAGCGATGCTTTCCGCTTTTTCGAAAAGGTGCTGAAGCGTTTCGGCGTTATTGTCGACTATATCGACGGCAGAGATACTGAGCGCATGGTCAAAGCGCTACCTGGCGCGCGCCTGGCCTATCTCGAAAGCCCGACATCGATGGTCTTTGAACTGCAGGACTTGAAAGCCATCGCAGAAGCCGCACGCAAACACGGTGTATTGACAATTGTCGATAATTCCTGGGCCACCCCCCTCTTCCAAAATCCCCTGACAATCGGCATAGATCTGGTCATTCACGCCGCTTCCAAATATCTGAGTGGACAGAGTGACACAGTTGCTGGTCTGGTCGCCGGATCGCGGGCGCTTATCGACCGCGTCAATGCGGAAATCTTTCCCTATACCGGCGCCAAGCTGGCCCCCTTCGAAGCCTGGCTGGTGCTGCGCAATCTCGAAACGCTTTCTCTGCGGATGCGCCATCATCATGAGGCCGGATTGGATGTCGCTCAATGGCTGCAATCCTCGAACAGAATAGCCAACGTCATGCATCCGGCATTCATGGATCATCCGGGCAAGAACAGTTTTTCCGGTTTCGGAGGTCTGTTCTCCTTTGAGGTGACAGGCGCCATAGACATTCCAACCTTTGTCGATGAACTGAAACTTATCCGCATTGGGGTAAGTTGGGGCGGGCCCGAAAGCCTTGTTGTGCCAGCCAAGGCTGCACTCAGCATTTCGCCGGAGACAAATGTGTTTGCGCGCTTTGGCGTCAGCGAACGCACGATCCGATTGAACATTGGTCTTGATAAGGCGCAGGATCTTATCGAAGATCTTGATCAGGCTCTTAAAGCCGCCACTCGCTGAACAATCATAGATTCTCGATCAGCGGCCGGGATGAACTGTATAGAAAACAGTATTGCGCGGTCCAAAATTCAAAAAGACACGATATTTCCGAATTCATGGATGGCAATCTTATTGCCATCCATATGATTTATATTTTAAGTTTTAGAAAATATAGTCACTATTCGAATTTAGATAAATAATCCCATATAATATTGCATTATTGCACCCCAATACGTTTTCGTTTTGGTGTTTATCAATCATATACTTAGCACACACAATATTGGTGATGATATTGCAACAGGATAATTGAAACAGTTATTGTCATAAAACTGATAATTGAAAGTGTAGCTATTCAATGTTTTTTTGCATCCGTAAATACAACTTCATCGGGTGACAAAAATGAAAATCACTACACTTCTCATGACTTCCGCAGCAGGAATTATATCTTTGCCAGCATTTGCTGCAGATGTAATCGTTGCTCCGGAGCCAGAAGCCGTTGAATATGTTCGCGTTTGCGATGCTTACGGCGCGGGCTATTTCTATATTCCGGGCACCGAAACCTGCCTGCGCATCAGCGGCTATGTCCGCTATGATGTGAAGGGTGGCGACGATGCCTATACCGGTTTTGATCGTAAGGGCTGGGACAAGGGCGCTCGTTTCACGCTGCGTACATCGACCGCGACCGAAACCGAACTCGGCACGCTCAAGTCCTATACCGAAACTCGCTTTAACTACACCTCGGAAAACTCGGGATGGGATGGTGAATACGGCTCGGCATCGAGCAGCGTCGATAATCGTCGTGCCTACATCGAACTTGGTGGTTTCCGCGTCGGTATCGATGAATCGGCTTTCCATACCTTCACCGGCTATCTCGGCGACGTCATCAACGATGACGTGATCGCAGCCGGCAGCTACACGACGGGTCAGGTTTCTTACACCTTCACCGGTGGCAATGGCTTCTCGGCCATCATCGCTGCTGAACAGGGTGGTAGCAGCTATACGATTGATGGCTACACACCACATCTTCTCGGCGGCCTGAAGTTCAAGGGCGGATGGGGCTCGATCGCAGGTGTAGTCGCTTACGACCCGGTTATTGAAGACTGGAACGGCAAGCTGCGCGGCGACGTCAACATCACCGAAAAATTCTCGGTCTGGGTGCAGGGCGGCTATTCGTCTGAAGAAACCCCTTACCAGAATTACGGCCAGTGGGGCGGTGAATGGGCTGTCTGGGGCGGCGCGAAGTTCAAGGCGACCGACAAGGCAACCTTCAACATTCAGGGCGCTTACGAAGATTGGGGCAAGACCGCAATCACCGCAAACGTCGCTTACCAGCTGGTTCCTGGCTTCACCATCACTCCGGAAGTTTCCTACACCAAGTGGGATAGCGATCATCCGCTGCGTGAAGCTGGCCTCGTCGGCTCGGACGGCATTCAGGGTACCGTTCGCTTCCAGCGTTCGTTCTAAAGCGCCCCTGAAAAGCTCGAAGCAGTTTTGTATAAGACTTGCGTAAAAAACCAAAAGTGAGAGCGGTTACAACACATGTTTTGAAATCGCTCTTACTGGCAGATAAATGAACGATTCTCGATCATTAAAAACAAGTATTGATTGACATCGAAGAATTTAGACAGAATAGTGATACTGTGATTATCTGATCTCCAGTCAGCAATTGGTCACAACAATTACAGCGGCAGATTTTTCTGTCGCTGTTTTTTGTTTCTATATAAAATTAGTTCAAGCACAATTAGTCATGTAATAATTGGTGTCCTCGTCGCAACACGTATAGTTAGAAATACTTCACATTCAATATCGGCAATTGTTCTCCATCAATATTAGTGTTCAATAAGATGCATTGTTTGAAAACGAAACAAGGCGAATAATATGAACATGAAGTCTCTCCTCCTTGCCTCATCGGCAGCAGTAATGTCGTTCCCGGCATTTGCAGCGGATGCAATTGTTGCTCCTGAACCAGAAGCCGTTGAATATGTTCGCGTTTGCGATGCTTACGGCGCTGGTTATTTCTACATCCCGGGCACCGAAACCTGCCTGCGCATTCACGGCTATGTCCGTTATGACGTAAAGGGTGGCGACGATGCCTACTCCGGCGTTGACCGCGAAGGCTGGGACAAGAGCCTGCGTTTTGCCCTGCGCACGTCAACGGCTTCCGAAACCGAATTCGGCACTTTGAAAACCTTCACCGAAACCCGCTTCAACTATTCGTCGAGCAATTCGCGTCACGATGGCTATTACGGCGATTCGAACATTGATGGCTTCGGCGGCACCAGCTCCGATGTTGTGCTGCAGTTCGCCTATATCGAACTTGGTGGCCTGAAGGTCGGTATCGATGAGTCGGAATTTCACACCTTCACCGGTTACCTCGGCGACATCATCAACGACGACGTGGTCTCGGCTGGTGCATACCGCACGGGCAAGATCTCCTACACCTTCGCAGCTGGCAACGGCTTCTCGGCAGTGGTCGCTCTTGAACAGGGCGGCGATAACGACGGTGGTTATACAAACCCGTTCGGTCATGACTACGCTATCGACGGTTACATGCCACATGTTGTTGGCGGCCTGAAATATGCTGGCGGCTGGGGTTCGATCGCTGGTGTCGTTGCATACGACTCGGTTATCGAAGAATGGTCTGCAAAGGTCCGCGGCGACGTTGCAATTACGGACCGCTTCGGCCTCTGGCTGCAGGGCGCTTATGCTTCCGAAGAAAGCCCAGATCAGATGTACGGCCAGTGGGGTGGTGAATGGGCTGTCTGGGGTGGTCTGAAATATGCCCTGACGCCAAAGGCAACCTTCAACCTTCAGGGCGCACATGACGATTGGGGCAAAACAGCTGTTGCCGCCAACGTTGCCTATGAAATCGTTCCGGGCTTCACGATTACGCCGGAAGTCAACTACACCAAGTTCGGCGGCGACTGGAAGCGTTATGAAGCCGTTGCTAACGGCAATGACGTTGACGACGCATGGGGTGGCACGATCCGCTTCCAGCGTTCGTTCTAAGCTCGGTATATAGATAGCATTCATTTGCTATCAGTATCGACACGGCCAAATAATGCATGATGATTATTCTTCATTATTGCCGTGTTGCGTTTGAGAGAAATACAAAGGCGGCGAAAGGGCTCTTTCGTCGCCTTTGCTTGTTGCCGCCCACATAAACAAGACACCCGATTGGCAGAGCCATCGCCAGCGATAAACTGTCAGATTTTTCTTAAAATCATTCCATCTATACATTAATATGAGAAAACTATCCATATAATTATGAATAACAATTCATTGTATTTAATATAAATACAATTATTATTTCTGAAAACATAGGTAATTTAATTTATAATTACCTTCCTATTTTTCAGTAAAATCTGTACTTGTCGGAATCGTCCCAAGCGCTATTTGCCCTACCGATCCGCCTCCCCGGATCACTGGTACTCACAAAGGAGAAACCGCGATGGCATTTGTTCAGACAAAGGATGGAACTGAGATCTATTACAAGGACTGGGGTCCGAAGGACGCACAGCCGATCCATTTCCATCACGGTTGGCCGCTCAGTGCGGATGATTGGGACAACCAGATGCTGTTCTTCCTCAAGGAAGGCTTTCGCGTCGTCGCGCATGACCGCCGAGGCCACGGTCGATCGAGCCAGGTCAGCGACGGTCACGATATGGATCATTATGCTGCCGACGCCTCGGCAGTTGTCGAACATCTCGATCTTCGCAACGCCATCCATATTGGCCATTCAACAGGCGGCGGGCAGGTTGCACGTTATGTGGCGAAGTTTGGCCAGCCGCAGGGTCGGGTCGCCAAGGCGGTTCTGGTCAGTTCTGTTCCACCCCTGATGGTCAAAACAGCCAACAATCCCGATGGAACCCCCATCGAAGTATTCGATGGCTTTCGTTCGGCACTCGCCGCCAATCGCGCGCAGTTTTTCATCGATGTGCCCTCTGGTCCTTTTTACGGATTTAATCGGCCGGGAGCAAAGCCATCGCAGGGCGTTATCGATAACTGGTGGCGACAGGGCATGATGGGAAGCGCCAAGGCACATTATGAGGGGATCAAGGCGTTTTCGGAAACGGATCAAACAGAGGATCTGAAAGCGATAACGGTACCAACCCTCGTGCTGCAAGGCGACGATGACCAGGTCGTTCCTTATAAATGCGCCTCGATCCTGCAGGACAAGCTGCTACAGAACAGCAAACTGATCATCTATCCGGGCTTTTCGCACGGGATGCTTACAGTCAATGCAGACGTAATCAACGCTGATCTGCTAGCCTTCATACGTGGATGAAAACAGTGCGCCCCGGATATCGTCCGGCGCGCACCACGCATCAGATTCTCGAGCAAAGGCCATCGCTTTTCTAGGGAACGACTGCAATTGCTTTCAGCAGATCGGCATTGAAACGCTCCGGATCCTGCGTCTGCGGGCTATGCCCATAGTCGGGATAAGTAATCAGTTGCGAATTGGGAATACGCGCCTGAGCTTCCTTTGCCATTACCGGATAATTGCCGAGCGTTGCCGCGAGTTCGGGATTCGCGCGGTTTTTGCCCATGGCCGTATTGTCCTTCAGACCAATCATCAGCACTGTCGGCACACGCAGCTTGTCCAATTCATGAACAACAGGCTGGTTGAACACCATATCGGCGGTCAAAGCCTGATGCCAGGCAACAATGTTGCCGCCCGGACCTTCATACATGGATGCCAGCATATCGACAGGGCGGTCGAATTCCGGTTTCCAAGTACCGGCATAGTATGTCGATTGCTGATAGGCCTTGATGCTTGCACGCGTCACCTTTAGCTCGGTGGCGTAGAGCTGATTGATGGTCGCATTGGGCACGCCCTTGGCACGCCAGTCTTCCATTCCCAACGGATTGACCACCACCAACTTCTGGAGTTCATCTGGATATTGCAATGCATAGCGTATGGCCAGCATCCCGCCCATCGAGTGACCGACCAGAACCGGCTTTGTGATGTTAAGTGCAGTCAGAAGCTGATGCGTGTTATCCGCAAGCGCGTGCAGACCATATTGATAGCGGGCTGGCTTCGTTGATTTGCAAAACCCGATCTGATCGGGTGCAATGACCCTAAATCCCGCCCCCGTAAGCGCCTTGATGGTAGTCTCCCATGTGCCACCGCAGAAATTCTTGCCATGCAGAAGCACGGCGGTCTGGCCATTGGCCTTTTCTGGACGGGCGTCGATATAGGCCATGGTCATGGCCTCGTTCTGGCTGAGTATGGTTTGACGCTGAACCGGCCAACCATAATCGAAATCACCAAGCAAAGGGTCAGCCATGGCAGGTGTTGCAACTCCCAACGCGATTGCCATCATCATCGGGATCATGGGTGATACAGTCATCTGGGCCTCCAATTGTCTGCTCGAACTGCAACGATATCGATAGAGACTGGAGCGTTCCGAGCAAAAGTGTGAAACGGCTTTTTCGTACAGGAATGCGTTATGGAAAGAGATCGAGCGGCTCTGGCTCAAACGGACCGCGACCGCTCAATCTCTATCATCATCATGGCTTCATGACCGTTGCGTGGCTTGCCGCGATCACGAAACCGTTGGTGAGGACCAACACGTCTTACTTGTCGATGAAATCGGCAAGCAGCGCGTTGACTTCAGGGGCAGATTCTTCAAGCAGCCAATGGCCGGTATCTGGAAGAATGGTCGAACCAAGCTTGCTCGGATCCTTCACGAAGCGGGCCGCGAGCTGCTTTGGCAGAACGTCGTTCACGCCCTTGGCGCCGCTGATCGAATAGACCGGGATGGTCAACTGCTTGCCAGCGGCGAGCAGAGCTTCATTCTGACGAATGCTATCGGAATGCGACTGATAATAACCGAATGCCGCATGCAGGTTCGCGCGGGTCGAATAGGGTTCGATCAATTCATCCAGCAGAGCCGGGGTGAAGGTGTCCTTCTTGCCGGCATATTCCTTGATGAAGTAGCTCATGAACAGAACCGGATCGGTGGAGACCATCTTTTCAGCGATGTCGCCGAATGAGAAATAGCCAAAGTGCCAGCCAAGGCCCGGACCGTGCGGCGTTAGACCCGGATAGGTCCACATTGCCTTGTCGGGGATCGGCGAATCCATGAACACCACCTTCTTGATGATATCCTGGTTGTTCGCGACCATCGGGTAGGAAGCCGAGTTGCACAGGTCATGGCAGACATAGGTGAAGGGCTGGTTGTTGGTCAGGCTCTTGATCGCGCCCAGAAGATAGGTGCTCATCTTTTCTGCGTCATAGCCCGCAGCAGACGGTTCCGACTGACCGAGGCCAGGCAGGTCGAGAGCAATGACCTGATGGTTTGCGGAGAACTTTTCCAGAGCCGGTTCCCACATCTTCCAGGTAGAGCCGAAGCCATGAACGAAGATGATCGGATCGCCCTTGCCCTCTCCCCCGCTCACATAGTGCAGGCGGATGCCATCTGTTTCCACCATGCCGCTCTTGAAACCTTCAGGAACCGCATATTGTCCGCGTTGCTCCTCCTTCACCTTGGCCAGAGCTGCTTTAGAAACTTCCGGCGGCGTGTTGATGGAAGGCAGCATATTTTCCTGTGCCAGAACAGGCGATGAAAACAGCATCGTGGCGCTGAGCAATGCACCGACAGATAGGATTTTAGAAAACACGGTTTCGTCCTTTCTTGAGAAAGCCCGATACGAATGATCTCGGGCGGAATGACCCGGCGTCCCTGAAGTTGCCGTATAAGCGGGACACCGATGCCAAAAAGGCTGGAAGGCGGCGAGGTCAGGCCGCAAAAATCCATCGGCCCGGTTGAGAGGCGCGTGAATTCTTCCAGAAAGAGGGTGCGATCAGGCGACGAGCGAACGTCCGCTATAGGGCGGATAGTCGACATAGCCTGCGCGTCCGCCGCCGTAGTAAGTCGCACGATCCGGCTCGTTCAGGGGCCAGTTGTTACGCAGACGCTCAACGAGGTCGGGATTGGCGATGAATGGCTGGCCGAAGGCAGCAAGATCGATCAACCCCGCATCAATCAGACGCTGCGCGCGCGCCTGATCCAGACCACCAGCTAAAATGAGCGCGGTATCCGGCAGCAATGGGCGCCATTGTTCCATCAAGCCATGGATCGCATCGCTGACCGGGCGTTCGCCATAAGGCAGCTTGACCTGTCCAGATTGATCCATGACGTGCACATAGGCAATGCCACGCCTGCCAAGCTCCGCAGCCAGAGCCACATAGGTCTCTTCAAGGTCGGGGAAAAGCGGGTTGTCGTGAATGGTGCCATAAGGCGACAGACGAATGGCAACGCGGCTGGCGCCAATGACTTCCGACACAGCATCGACGGTTTCAAGTACAAAACGCAGTCGATTTTCGATGGTGGTTGCCGAATAGATATCATCGCGGTCATTGACCAGCGGATTGATGAACTGTTCGAACAGATAGCCGTTTGCGCCATGAAGCTCCACGCCATCGAAACCAGCTTCCACCGCGTTACGTGCGGCCTGCACGAAATCACCGGTCACCCGCTTCACTTCTTCAGTGGTGAGGGCGCGGGGTTCCGAGACCGGAACGAAATCCGGCTCACCATTCGCATTGCGAACGAAGGACATTGCGCCCGAAGCAACGCGTCCCGTCGAGCTCACCGGCGCTATACCGTCTTCCTGGATCGAGCGGTTGGAAATACGACCGACATGCCATAGCTGCGTGAAGATGCGACCACCTGCGCTGTGAACGGATTGCGTCACCAGACGCCAGCCCCTGATCTGCTCTTCGGTGAAAATTCCCGGATTGAAAAGATAGCCCTGCCCTTCACGGGAAATCGGGGTTCCTTCCGTAATGATCAGTCCCGCTGTGGCGCGCTGGCTGTAATAGAGTGCGACCAGCTCGTCGGCCGCACCACTGAAACTACGCGAACGGGTCATCGGCGCCATGACAATGCGGTTGGGCAGTGCCAGACCCGAAAGATTAAACGGCTTGAAAAGGCTGCTCATGTTCTGGTTCTCCTGAACGGCGTCCATCAATTTTTCTCGAGAGTTTTATATGGCCGTTGACGCGGCAGCTAAATGCGGCTTGAATTCGGAACATTACGGAAGGATTTTCCGGTATGAAAATGAAACTCGATCATTTCGGCGCGCTACAGACATTCGTGCACGCTGCTGAGAAAAGAAGCTTTCGCGAAGCGGGCCAAATTGTTGGCCTTTCGGCATCTGCCGTCGGCAAGTCGGTGCAGAAGCTTGAAGAGCAGCTCGACGTGCGCCTGTTTCATCGCTCGACGCGCTCGATCACGCTGACGACCGAGGGAAAGCTGTTTCTCGAACGATGCCGCCGTATTCTGGGCGAACTGGAAGTAGCGCAGGCAGAGTTGTCGCAATCTTCCCAAGGCACCCATGGGCGCCTGAAGGTTGGTTTGCCCATTTCATCCACGCTGCTGGTGGGAGCCGTCAGCGCTTTTATGAAGGCCTATCCCGAAGTCGATCTGGAACTGGATATCAGCGACCGCTTTGCCGATGTCATTGACGAAGGTTTCGACGTGGTAATCCGCACGGGGAAACCGAAGGACAGCCGCCTGCTCTATAAAAAGGTAGGAGAATTCTCGTGGTGTCTCGTCGCATCACCGGACTATATCGCACGATGCGGCGCACCCCAGTTCGTCGCCGATCTCCAAAATCATCGCTGTCTCCGGCACCGTTATTCAGAAACCGGCAAGATTGCCCCATGGGAACTGGCCGGCCAAGAGGATGACACCTCCAGAGCACCGGAAACATTCACGGTAACGACTGTCGATTCAATTATACAGCTGGCACTGGATGGCAATGGAATTGCGATGTTGCCGAGTTTTGCTGTTAAAGGAAAAATACTGGATGGTTCATTGATCGATGTCCTTCCGGGCGCGGCCAACAATACGGGGATATTCTATCTTCTTTGGCCCGCAAGTCGTTATCCGCTGTCGCGAGTACGTGCCTTTGTCGATTTCGTTTCGAAATTTCTTACAGACGAACTCGCTTAGACAATAGTGTTTTCCAATATCTTAAGGCAGCGGCTTATACACATCTCGTTATTTCAAAGAATTAGAACCGTGTTCAGCAGAACGATCAAACGCCTCCAATATCTCGGCAAGTCCGATCTGGAATGCGGAAAACATCGCTTCATCTAAAAGTTGACGCCCCGGGCCCTCGTCTTGGATTGATGCGGCAAGCGCCGCACCGTGCGTATAGTCAACCAGAATATGTGTCCAAAGCGCCGTGAGTTGCGAAGAATGGCTGCGTTCACCCAACAGGTTCGTCAACTCAGCTGTGATCCTTCTGGCTTGATCCGGGAAAATTGCTGGCCGCGCAAAAATCGCCAAGGTCAGTGAAGGGTAGAGGACAACCTTGACGTAATAGGCCCTCATGAGGTGACGGGCGCGTTCCAGTGCATCACCATGCTCAGGCGCTACGACATCCGCATAGACAAGCTCCGCCAGCGCCTTGATCAACCCATCTCTATCCTTGAAGTGATGATAGATCGTCATGGGATTGATGCCCGCACGTGCTGCCAGTGCGCGCATAGTCAAACCGTCAAGTCCGCTGGCATCCAGCATTGACAATGCCTCGCGAAGAATGGCTTTCGGCGCGACGGTCATTCCGTCGGCTGGCGGTCGGCCTCTTTTCCTCGCCGTCATTGGATAACCTTGTAATGTGACTGGACCAATCCAGAAGGAAAGGACCTCGTGCACTCGTGCTTAAGCGATACATCGCGTTGATCACCACCAAAAAGTGGACGACCGGTTCCGAGTAAAACTGGCACCCTCGTGATCACCATGTCGCTGATCAGATCGCGAGAGAGAAATGATTGAATAATGCGGCCGCCATCCACATAAACCCGTTTTGCACCCTCCGATTGAAGCATCGCCATAGCATTTCCCGGTGACTTGTCCGAGAAGCGAACCCGTCCGATCAGGTCAGAGGGAACCGTTTGCTTTGCAAGCAGCGCTGACAAGACCAGTACCGGACGGGTATAGAACCAATTTCCCATGCTTCGAACCGACTCGTAAGTCCCGCGACCCATAACGATAACGTCGATGTCGCTTATGAAGTCATTATAGCCGTGATCCTCACCAGCATTGTCGCGCTCGAGCAGCCAATCAATGGCCCCGTTTTCGCGGGCAATAAAGCCATCCAGGCTTGTAGCGATGAATACATGTCCGGTGACCATTTTCGACTCCTTAATTATACGTCGTATAATTAAGGATTTTTTGGCCTCTGTCAAAATCGCCCTATCAATCGGGTCCATTGATCGTCGTGAAAACGGACGATCCGCGCACTTCAACTAACGTTCGCAGTATGGTGGGAGAACGCTTCGTCGGGAAATTGCTTAGTCAAGAATCCGAATTCTGAAATCCTCGTTCCACGGTTCGCGTACTGATATATAACCAGAAACGTTTGAAACCGTCTCGGCGAGAGCTTCTTGTTCGTCAGCACCGAGCGTCCCGCCGGGCCAAACGAGATTGATGACATTGCCTACGCAAGCGCGGTGGGGGGCGGGGTTACAAGTTTCCTGGTCGTTCAGCGGCGTCAATAGTGTAAAATACACCATACCACCAAATAACCTGAAGACTCACGCCGCCTTATCTCCCACCAGACGATCCCTTCCCTCTAGCTTGGCCTGATAGAGGTAAGTGTCAGCGCGTGTGATTGCCGATTTGAATGACTCGCCATGTTCGAGGACCGTGACGCCGAAACTTGCGGTGAGACGAAGGTTCGCAGATATATGATACCATCTCCGCGCCGCAAATGAGCAACGCAAGTCTTCAACTATGGTGATCGCGGCTTTCATTGGAGTACGGGGCAGAAGAACCACGAATTCTTCTCCTCCCAGTCGCGCCACACAGCTTCCATGGCCAGCCCGCTCTTGCAGCAGCTGAGCGAAATCGGCCAAGACCATATCACCGGCATGATGCCCATATTGGTCATTCACCGTTTTGAAATGATCAATATCAGCCAAGACAATTGCTGCCTGTTCTCCTGACATGGTGTCTAGCTGAAACGAGCGTATGAATGCCTGCATGCCTCTACGGTTGTAGACTCGCGTGAGTGAGTCCGTATTCGCCAGATCGCGGTAACGATCAATCACGTCCATGCTCACAGCAAGCACAATCGCAAACGTCAAGATAACCACACCAAAAAGCCCGGTATACTGAAGCACCACACCCCAGAATGAGCTGCTCCACGACCCCACCTCCGGTGCAAGATCGTTCAAGAAAAGATAGACGCCACACTGAAATAAAAGAAATAGAAATATCGCACCAAATGTTGCGAAGAGTATAATGTCTGAGGAGGACTTCACTTTCGATTTCACACGCCACAGAGAAGCCAAGATCAACGACGCACTACCGGTGAGGATTGATAGTGTTTCAAGCCTTATGCTTTGGAAGACCATCAGTGATAGAGCGGCCATGCCTAAGAAAATAACCACGATAGTTGCGTCTAGAACCGGCTTCTTTCGGATTTTGAAACGCTCTGCGAGAGCACGACAACAAATGGCCACACCCGCCATTATAAACGAGTCTTCTCCTAAAGGTTTGAATGCCGAGAATGTAACGGTTCGAAAGAGCATGAGGCCGTAACCGGCTCCAAGAAGACACAACCCACTGCCCCATGAAACAGTCGGAAAGCCAAACCGGGCAGCACCAATCAGACCAAAGCCACAAACGAGGATCAACAATGGAACGGACCATTCCAGAGCGGAATTGATCATGAGACGGCCTTCACGATTTTTCAGTTGAACTAAGACGCAATTAACGTCGGAAGAACGAATGAGCTGCACGATAGATCATCGATTGCTTGCTCACATTATCGTTGCTCGACTAACATCTGATCGTTAGATCGACAAGCCGGTATTTAATTAATTTCATCAAAACAATGTGTTCTTCATAAATTTCCCGTAAAATATTAATACGTTTTTTATTCAAAATTCATCTTACGATTGATATTTTTATATTTATGGACCAATCGCATTGCGATGCGAGAGGACTCCATCAATGTTGATTATAAATATTACTATCCAGATCGCTGTATCATACGAGAAAGGTCGGCATTCAATATTTAAATGCCGCCTCTTAAATCATCCGGACACCAATGATCCTTGATCGACCCAATGATACTCGCTTGTTCTAATCAAATATATCTGGGCTAGCCCGTACTTCCTTTAACAAAAGTACAAGGTTGAAACCCACCACGTTTCCACGTCTAGACAAACACGCTTAAAAACCTAGGGTTATTGGCAGTATGCTGGCTTTTTGTCGCCAGCCATGCTGCAACCCCGCTTGATTTCATCTCTGATCAAATCGCACGAATTAGCAGCATTGCATGGCGGGTTCGTAGCGGGTGAAATCTCCTTACATTGATTGACGAGAATGTTCGCTGCTTTGGCACCAATCTCCTGCTTGCAGTCAGCCGCCGCATCCGCCTCGTCCTTGTCACCTAGCTTTTTCAACCAACCCAACTGTTGGCTCAAAAGGCCGATCCTTTGACGGGTCAACACTTCCTTGCAATCGGCTTCTGAAACCATAATTGCGTAGTTCACCTGCTGATAGCGACACTCACTATCGCGATACTTGATCCAGTTGCGCTGACTTTCCTTGAGTTGCCCCTGATTTGAGGCTGGCAACGAGTTGATGACCTGACCATAAAGATCATTCAGTCTTCGATCCGCCGCCTTTAGATCAGCATAGGCCACCGAAGACTGGAGTACAGCAAACGTAACCAACACAACTGTTAATAATCGTTTCATCGTCACATCCCCTCGTTTACGATCAAACATCGACAGCCGCACCTCAACCAAAGGCACTCTGCGCCGCCATCCTATTACTTGGTGGTGTATCCTCCATTAACGAGGATGGTCTGGCCAGTCATCCACCAGCCTTCCGAGACCAGAAGACGAATCCAGGGAACGATGTCGCCAATATCCGTGAGACCCGTCTTCGAGAAACTGGAAAGGGCTGCTGCGGTCTTATGATAGGCCACGGCATCTGCGCCTTCGGCAGGATAGAAGAAAGGCGTATCCATAGGACCTGGTCCGATAGCGGTTACAGAAATCCCACGTTCGCCGAACTCCTTTGAAGCCGCGCGCGTGAAATGTTCAACAGGAGCCTTGGTGCCGGCATAGCTCGAATAAAACGGCGTATAAGCGCCGAGCAGGGAAGTCACCAATGTACAAATTTTGCCGTTGTCGTTCAGTTGTTTACCCGCTTCCTTGATGAAGAAGAAAGCGGCCTTCGCGTTGACTGCTGACATTTCGTCATACTCGGCTTCCGAAATTTCCGTCATCGGCTTCTTCAATACCTTGCCGACGGTATTGATCGCGATATCCGGCTTGCCAATCGCCGCAATAGCGTCAGCGAACAATTTCTCCGTTGCACCGGCAGTGATCAGGTTGGCCTGAAAAGCAACAGCTTCAGCGCCTGCAGCCTTCACGGCAGCAACGGTTGCGTCAGCGTCGGCTTTGCTCGCCGCGCTGTTGTAATGGATCGCAATTGCCTTGGCCCCATGAGCGGCAAGATCACGGGCGATGAGCCCACCTAAATTCTTTGCGCCACCAGCGATAATGACGGTTTTGCCTTTGATGGAATGATCAGTCATGGAATTAGGCTCCTATAGTTTATAACGAAATACCCCGAATATTGGAGACATAGCGGTCTCTCATAACCCGGGCGACCGCTGTCAGTTATATGGGGGCGGACTGACAGCGGTCTGTCACCGCGGCCAACATTGACCAGTATGGAAAGACCTCGCCAGCCTCCGGTGATTGGTAGATAGCATCAAGCATGCAGCTGGCTGTCCCCCGACATCATAACTGTGACCCCGACTGGTCGTGCCGGCGTTGAAAGGATGTCGTCATAGTTCGAATATCTGTCATCGCCCAAGCTCGCACTTAAACCGTCTACCACATATTCGATAGGACAGCGGTGAAGGGGCGCTTGGTTGCTATGAGGCGCGTACGAAATGAAACTCGAAGTCGTTGGTAAACTCCTGTGTGAAACGTTGTGCAACTCAGGATATACCAGAGTTCCTATTTTGACCGCTGCTACAAAGTAACGGCCGACCATCAGATTCCAGTCCTATTCAGATAGAAGAGTTGCTTCAGAATACGCTGATATTCGCAGATGCAACCAAGCCCACTGGAGGACAGGTGCATTGAGCCTCAATGGCGCCTATATTCCGCCGCGTCGGATTCTTGTTGGTGTCGTTTTTCTGCGCTCTCTCATAAGTGAGGTCATATGGCTTTGACTTCCGAACCCACAGGTTCTCCATATCTCAGCTAAGGGGAGGTCATCAGCCCGGATCAACATCTCGGCATATTCCAATCGCAAATCTATTAGATATTGATGTGGGCTCTTTCCGGTGGTTTGACGGAATCCACGCGCAAAGTGACTGACCGAAATGCGAGCCAAACTTGCCAGTTTCTCAATCGGAATATTTTCCGATAGATGAGATCGCATGTAATCATCAACGGTACGCCAGGTTTTAGCTGAAAGCCCCCCGAAGGCCGGACTGTGATTCACCTTTTTGATTGAAGAATGGTTCCGCAGTACATTCAACCAGAATGCAACATTGAGAGAATCCAAGTACAATAAATTTGGCTTGTCACACTCACGCAAAATCTCTTCGCGCATGAGGTTCGCCAACGCCAATGCGGTCTTATCAACACTCCCAGCCCTGAGTGGTCTTAACTCGTACACATCATTGTCGAACTCTGCCGCAGCAAGGTTGCGCAAACGCTCCGCTCCGAAAGACGTCAGAATATTCTCTTTTGGCGTGTGCCATCGTGCAAAAAGATCCGCCTTATCCGGAATTAACTCCAAAGATCCAACCGGGACATTTGCAGATGTACGCCTGTCAGACCCCAGCCTCGCTTCCCGTTCCATCTGCGGAGTTAGAAGAATAAGAGCAAACGGTTCTGGCGCCACCAGTTGGATCTCATTTGGTCCTGTTCTGGTGAGCGTAATCGCACTTTTCTCAGAACTGTAAACCTTGCCCCATTCTTCAGGGATGCTCTCTAGCCACTTCATTTTTGAGCGAGACCCGGAACGACGTGCTGCAATTTAGCGAGTTTATTCCCAACACGACTGCAGTCAGTTAAGCCAGCGAGTACCGACGACGATCCGCTGTGGCTTTCCGATTGAGGAGTGCAGGCAAGCAACACGTATCGGCAGACTTCGGTAATAAATTGCTGCAGGCACGAAACGGACTTTTGATGTTGCTTATTCCGGAGAGGCCGCGTCCTATCAAACAGATCAATGCTATGGAAATACCCACGTTGTGATTTCAGTCGGATGTGTGCAGGATTACCCTTCACATCCTCCACAGTTACGATCGTCGCACTCGCCACTAATGGCCAGTATGTTCGGTCACTCATCCACGCTCCACAATCGCAGTATACAACGTCCATCGATTTGGCATTGCTTAATAGGAAACCACGGCTTGGATCATTATATAAGTGAGTAAAATTGAATTTAGAACGTTACGTAACCGTCACATCAAAGACGAAACCTCTTTGCTCTCTCCGCAGAAGACGGGATTTCCAAACGGTTATATTCGGTTTCTGCCGGGAAAAAGACATCACGGCTCCCGGCGAAGCCCGATAGCTGCGTTCCATATCAACCCATCGAAACGTTGCGCGTGAACCTGGGTATATAACTCCCTTTGGGAATCGTAATATGTATAGGCTCGGATTTACCTATTCCATTATTATAAGCATCGAGTGTATCGCGAAGCCGCTTCGCACTGGTTCTAACCAGTGAATCTCCGACGAGATCATCCCCGATTTTCCGATCAAAGACGTCAAGTGCGATTGCGCATTCTTTAATTCTCTCCGCTCTCCCAGAAAGCGTTTCTTCCACAATGTAGATAATGAACTTACGCGCCCGCGGCGAGCGAGCAAAACCAATTGAATTCGTCATTCTGAAAAGGCAATCACGTATAACGTCTTCAAACCCTGTGATATCGCTTAATACGGCTTCCCCATCAGAGGCATTACGCAAGATCATGGCTGAACCTGGCGTTAAATATTCAGCGCTAATTGACTTCTGCACATTGCTTGATCCGTAAGGCAATGTCTGCACGTCATTGGACGTCGTACTTATACTTGCAAATTCAGGTAATCTCACCGATGTGTAGGATGTAGAAAATGTGGTCGCTCTCTGTCGATAGGCAGCAAGTACATCCAGGTTTATCGCCAGGAGGACGGAGAATGCGAGTACAACCCCACCGATGAGCCCAGTATATTGAATTAGTATCCCCCAAATGGAATTACTCCATAAGCCAACTGTAGGCTCCCCATCGTCAAGAAATATGTAAATAATGGCTTGAAGCAGCAAACACGCGAAAACAAAAGTAAATGAAAATAAAATTATCAAATCGGGTGTTGTTCTGCTTCTGAATTCGACCTTCCATACGTATGAAAACACGACGGCTGCACAACCAATAATGATCGATAGACTTTCCAGTCTGACGCTGTGGAAAAACAACAGAGAAAAAGCCGCAGCCGACAGCGCGAGAAGAATGATCATCCCATCGAAGAACAGGGACACCCTCAGCTTAAACCTGTCAGCAAATGCCTCACAGCAGATCACCACGCCTGTCAGCAACAGGAGATCTTCACCGAGGGGTTTAACTGCAGAAAAGCTCTTGGTACGAAAAAGCATCAAGCCATAGCCGACCCCTAAAAAGCACAATCCGACTCCCCATTTCATGGTCATCGCGTTCAATTTCGCCGCAAGTATAAGCGCGAGCCCACAAAGGAAAAGTAATATCGGAACGGACCATTCCAAGGCGACATTGATCATAGTTGGGCCTTTTCTTTAAACCGCAAATGCGAGGGAACTGGGGGATCCTCGCATCACAATTCGGAGGGGATGAAAGCCGCTCCATTATGGATGTCGACTAACATCACCTCGTAAATGCCACAACTATTTTAAACACTTATATATTACAAATAAGTATTTGCTTTATACATTTTTGGTGAACACCTATTTGCACAGAAATGCCGTCACGATACTTGATGATTTTGGTCCATTATACGATGAGCACCCCCTATTGCCATTTTGTGAATGGCGAACTCGTCTTTAGCTAGGCGGCGTGGACGAATTTGAGCCAGTATCTTGCGGTAGCAATATGAACCATGCTGATGAAGCTCTCGGCGAGTTGGTCGTATCGAGTAGC
>NZ_JACGXB010000029.1:0-26813 GCF_014138065.1 Ochrobactrum sp. P6BSIII
CGAACCAGACGGCCCTGCCTCACGCAGAGCCGCATCTCTCACAGTCGAAGCTTCCATCCAATCAGCCTCTTACTGCTTTACCAATGGACAGCCGCCCTTATCGAGCGGACGGAACGCTTCGTTGCCCGGAATGGTGCGCAGAACTTTGTAATAGTCCCATGGTCCTTTGGATTCCTCAGGAGATTTGACTTGAACAAGATACATGTCGTGTACCATACGACCGTCTGCACGCAGCTTCGCATTGCGGGCGAAGAAGTCGTTGATATCCATCGTGCGCATCTTGTCGAGCACTACCTTGCCACTGGTGGACTTTGCCGCCTCCGACGCCTTGAGATAATTCATGACAGCCGAATAAACGCCAGCATGAACCATCGTTGGCATTTTGCCGTTCATTCGTTCGCCGAACCGCTTCGACCAGGCGCGGGTTTGGTCATCATAATCCCAGTAAAAGCCGGTAGTGAGTGTCAGGCCTTTTGCCGTTTCAAGGCCGACACTATGGACGTCGGAGAGAAACAGCAGCATGCCCGCGATCTTCTGGCCGCCCTGAGTAATGCCATATTCATTGGCTTGCTTGAGAGCCGTCATCGTATCGCCCGACGAGTTGGCAAGAGCGATCACGTCAGCGCCCGATGCTTGCGCCTGAAGCAGGAAAGATGAGAAGTCAGTGGTTTCACGTGGGTGACGAACAGAGCCCACAACTTCACCGCCGCTTGCCTTGACAGCTTCTGTCGTATCCCGTTCCAGGGCATGACCGAAGGTATAGTCAACGGTAATGAAGTACCACTTCTTGCCACCTTCCTGCGTCATCGCGCGACCGGTGCCATTGGCAAGCGAATACGTATCCCAAGTCCACTGCGCCGTCGTTGGCGAGCAGGCTTTGCCCGTCAGGTCCGAGGAACCTGCGGTGGATGCCAGAAAAGCTACGTCCTTGTCGCGCGTGATTTCTTGAACTGCCATGGCGACCGACGATGTCGGCACGTCGATAATGGCTTTGACATTCTTCTCGTCAATCCAGCTGCGCGCCAGCGTGGAACCGATATCCGGCTTGTTCTGATGATCGCCGACGATGACTTCGATGGACTCCCCATTCAACTTGCCCCCGAAATCCTCGACGGCCATCTCGGCCGCAACGACTGAGCCTTCGCCAGCAAGATCGAAATTCATGCCGGACATGTCCGTCAGCACACCCAGTCGAACTGGCTCCGCCAAAGCCGGGCTCGCAAGCATCATTGCGGCAAATGCACCCGAAAGCATCATTGATTTCATTGTCATGGTTTTCCTCCTCCCAAATAATAACGGTGTCAGCCCGACTGGCTGTTGCTTTCTGCAATCAGCCTCGCCAGATAGAACTGGTCTGCTTCATAGGGCGCAGCCCAATTGGCGCGGTGTTCTTGATCAATGGCCCTCTTGGTCATCCGCAGGGCTAAAGGCGGGCATTCCGCAATTGTCTGCGCGAAGAGTTTTGCAGCTTCGACCGCGCCACCCGCAGGCGCAATCTTGTCGCAAAGCCCCATATTGAGCGCGTCCTGCTCGCCGATCCGCTCATTGGCGAAAAGCGCGCGCTTGGCACGTGTCGGACCGATAAGCGACGACAGGAGGGGCAAACCGCCCCAACCCAGCGTCATGCCCAGACGGACTTCGGGAAACTGAAAGAATGCGCCGTCAGCCATAACGCGAAAATCAGCAGCCAACGCGAGAATGCCGCCGCCACCAACAGCTGGGCCTTCGACCGCTGCGATGGTGATCTGCGGCAACAACCGCCATCGATCACACATGACACCGCCGAGCGACATAGCCGCGTGACGAGAAACGGCGTCCGCATTGTTGCGCCACAGATTATCGTCCTTCAGATCGACACCACCCGAAAAGCGACTTTCGGTGCCAGTAATAATAACGACCTGAACCGTGTCATCCGCCGATAACTCATCCGCCGCTTCTATGAGCGCCTTGATCGCTTCTTCATTGAGAGCATTGGCCTTGCCGCCACGGTCATAGCGCGCCACCGCAATCGGTCCTTCGCGCTGGATATCGACTATGGCCATTTCCATCCTCCCAATTGTTTTCGCTTTGACATACTACCGAGTATGTTGCATATTCCAAATAGGTTTGCAACTGCCCTCTTTTGAGGTTTAGTTGCGGCCCGGGTAGGAGGAATTCAGAATATGACGCCAGACCAGCGTGCGCTCGACCGCAACCATTCCGTGTTGCGATATCTTCTCGATCAATATGCAGCGGAGCGCCCCACAGCACCATTCGTGCATTTTTGGCCATCGACCGAATGGGATTACAAAACGACCCGGGACCGCGTTCGCCAGCGTGCGGCGACATTGAAATCCCACGGCGTGAAACGCGGCGATCACGTCCTTTGTTTTATGGGCAACGGGCCGGACCTACTCACCACCTGGTTCGCCATCAATTACATCGGCGCGGTCTATGTGCCGATCAACACCGCAGCCCTCGGTCGCCCGCTGGAACATATTCTGGATGACGCGGATGCGCCACTGATGGTCGCGCACGCCGATCTGGTAGAACGATTGCAGGATGTCGCTCCGGGCAAACTGCGTAAAGTCTTGGTGGTCGAAGGTGTCGTAAACCACGCCATCTCTGGCGTGGAAATCCTGCCTTTGACTGACGTAGAAACCGTCAGCGAAACCGAACTCGTTCTCGACACGCCGATTGAGCCATGGGACACGCTTGCCATCATGTACACGTCGGGTACGACGGGCAATGCCAAGGGTGTCGTGACCTCTTATGTGCAGCTTTATACGATGGGGCCAGGCGCCTTTGATTGCGTCGATGAAACGGACCGTTGCATGATCTGCGGTCCGATCTTTCATTGCGGTTCCACGCTCTATGTCTATGCAATGCTGGCGCGCGGACTATCGATTGGTATGATGCGCGAGTTCAAAACACAGCACTTCTGGCAAGCAGTGCGGGAAACAAACTCGACCTACTGTCTGTTGCTGGGTGTGATGGCCAGTTTCCTCTTAAAACAGCCGGTTTCATCGGATGATCGCAACCACCCGCTGCGTCGTGCCTTCATCACGCCATTTGGCGAAGACGGTCCATTATTCGCCGAGAGATTTGGCGTGGAGGCATGGACCATCTACAACATGACCGAAATCGCCAGTCCGCTTGTTGCCGGTCCCGGCATTACCCAAAAGGGCATCGCGGGGAAGCCGCGCCCCTGGTATCAGTTGCGTGTCGTCGACAAAAACGACATCGAAGTGCCGGATGGCACAGCTGGTGAACTTGTCATTCGCTCCGACCGTCCATGGGCTTTGATGAAAGGCTATTACAACAATCCGAAAGCCACCGTCGAAGCCATGCGTAATGGCTGGTTTCACACCGGGGACAGCTTTCGCAAGGACGAAAACGGCGTTTATTTCTTTGTTGACCGTCTGAAAGATGTGATCCGCCGACGCGGCGAAAATATCTCGTCTTTCGCTTTGGAGGCCGAAGTTCTTTTTCACGACGCTGTCAAGGAATGCGCGGCTATCGCAGTCCCAAGCGAGTTGAGCGAAGATGAAGTCCTGATCGCCGTAACGCCGGTGGAAGGACAGGAAATTGTCGCCGATGAATTGCTGGATTTTCTTGCAGGCCGCCTGCCCCGCTTTATGGTGCCGCGTTATGTACGGATTTTGGAATCTCTTCCAAAGACGTCCAGCGGTAAAATCCAGAAGCATATTTTGCGCAGCGAAGGGGTTACCGGAAACACGATCGATCGCGAGTTGAAGGTGAAGCGCGCAAGTTGATTTGCAGAAGCTCGACACCGATAAATCGAAAGAACTGAACACATGGAAAATTTCGTTTTCAACACAACGCCATCCATCGTGCTGCAGACCGGTGGTCTGGCGAAGATCGCCGATATTGCCGGACACCTGTTGGGCAAGCGCGTTGTGATCGTGACTGACAAGGGATTGCGCAAGCTCGGACTTCTGGACCCTGCAATAAATGCGCTGGAACAGGCAGAAATTGCCGTTTCGATCTTTGACGACGTGCAGGCTGATCCGCCAGAAAGCAATGTTCTCGCGCTGAAAGATCACATCCTGGCACATGAAGCGACAGGTGTCCTCGCCATTGGCGGTGGCTCCTCAATGGATGTTGCAAAGATTGCAGCCCTGATCGCAAAGAGCGGTGAAACGCTCAACGACATTTACGGCGTCAACATAGCGCGCGGTCCGCGTCTCCCGCTTGTTCTGGTGCCGACAACAGCGGGCACCGGGTCGGAAGTCACACCGATTTCGATCATCACCACGGGTGCATCGGAAAAGAAGGGCGTCGTTTCTCCGCTCCTGCTGCCGGACATGGCAATCCTCGACGCAGATTTGACCGTGGGTCTGCCAGCAGCGGTAACTGCCGCCACCGGCATCGATGCGATGGTGCACGCCATTGAGGCCTATGCGTCAGCGTCTGCCAACAACAATCCCCTGTCGCGCTCATTGGCGCGCAACGCTCTGCAATTGCTTGGCTCCAATATCCGCACAGCGGTCTTTGATGGCCAGAACCGTGATGCACGGGCTGCCATGCTGCTTGGCTCGTTGCTTGCCGGTCAGGCCTTTGCCAATTCTCCGGTGGCTGCAGTCCACGCGCTCGCCTATCCGATTGGTGGGCATTTCCATGTTCCGCACGGCCTGTCCAATGCGCTCGTGCTTGCACATGTATTGCGTTTCAACCTGCCGGAAGCGGGCCATATCTACGCGGAAATTGCAGCAGATGTTTTCCCGGAACTTGGCGCCGTGTCTACAGAGAAACGCGCTGAAGCCTTTGTTGAAAAGCTGGCAAGTCTCAGCCGTGAGCTTGGCGTACCGCAGACATTGCGCGAAGTGAATATCACGGAAGACGATCTGCCCCTACTTGCGCGCGACGCCATGAAACAGACCCGCCTTCTGGTCAACAATCCGCGTAAGGTAACCGAGGCAGACGCTCTGGCGATCTATAAAGCCGCATATTAATAGAGCCTCAGTTGGGATCATAAAAAAGGCCGGTCAAACCGGCCTTTTTCGTTTCCATTAACAAATCTCGAACAGGCCTGCTGCGCCCATGCCGCCGCCGACGCACATGGTCACCACCACGTAACGTCCATTGCGCCGCTTGCCTTCAATGAGGGCGTGCCCGGTCATACGCGCACCCGACATTCCATAAGGATGGCCAATCGAAATAGCGCCGCCATTCACGTTGAGCTTCTCATTGTCGATGCCAAGCTTGTCGCGGCAATAAAGCACCTGCGCTGCGAAAGCCTCGTTCAACTCCCATAGATCGATATCATCAACCGTCAGGCCATGCTGCTTCAGCAGTTTCGGCACGGCATAAACCGGACCAATGCCCATCTCGTCAGGCTCACATCCAGCAACGGCCATCCCGCGATAGATACCGAGCGGCGAAAGGCCACGCTTTTCCGCTTCCTTCGCTTCCATCAGCACGGATGCGGAAGCACCATCCGATAGCTGCGAGGCGTTGCCTGCGGTAATATAGCCGCCCTGCGCGATGACCTGACCACCGGCAAAGACAGGCTGCAATCCACGCAAGCCTTCCAGTGTGGTTTCAGGGCGATTGCCTTCGTCCATGGCCAGCTCGATGATTTTCGTGGAAATTTCCCCCGTGACCTTATCCTTGATCAGCATGGTGGACTGAAGCGGTACAACCTCGGCGTTCAACCGGCCTGCTGCCTGTGCTGCTGCCGTGCGTTGCTGCGATTGCAGCGCATACTCGTCCTGCGCCTCACGTGAGACGCCATAGCGCGCCGAAACGATCTCGGCCGTCTCGATCATGCTCATATAGGTGGCGGGCAGATGCTCCGTTAGCCAAGGATCGCGCCAGCGATAGACGTTCATATGGTCGTTCTGCACCAGCGATATCTGCTCCACGCCGCCGCCAATGGCAATCGTCATGCCATCACCCGTAATCTGCTTGGCGGCTGTCGCGATAGCCATGAGCCCAGAAGCGCATTGACGATCCATCGACTGGCCAGGCACCGAAACCGGAAGGCCAGCCCGCAACAAGGAAGTGCGGGCGATATTCATATGGGTCGTGCCTTGCTGAAGCGCCGCGCCGATAACGACATCCTCCACCTCGGCACCGTCAATGCCTGCACGTTCGACAGCAGCGGCAATTGCATGCCCTGCCAGCGCTGGGGCTGTCGTGTCGTTGAAAGCCCCGCGGTAGGCTTTGCCAATCGGCGTACGCGCAGTTGATACGATTACAGCTTCTCTCATCAGAGCTCCTCCACTGATGCCGGAACGTAAAGCCTTTCGGCTAATTCTTTGAGTTCCGGGGTTAGCGGAACAGGTCGTCGTGTGTCTCGGTTGACATAGACATGCACATATTCACTTACAGCAGCCGTCAGCTCTTCGCCATCCTTGAAGATGCCAAATCCCCACAGCAAACTTGTGTTACCGATATGCTCGACGCGCACCCCGACAACGACATTGTCAGGATAGGAAATCTCGGAGAAATAATTCGTTGAATTGCGCGCCACGATGCCGATGGGCGTGGAACCACTCAGCTCCAGAGCGCCTCCCGCGATCAACGACCGGTTCAGTGCTGCATCGCAATATTGCATATAGACGACGTTATTGACGTGGCCGTAAATGTCCATGTCACTCCAGCGCGTCTGCATCTCGTAGAACTCCCGATAGGCTGACCGGGGTTCAGCCTTCGGGCGCGGCTTTTGCACCGTCATTTGACGACCTCGTTCGCCCTCGACGTTGCAATGATGCGGTCAACATGCGCGAAACCGGCGTCGGTTTCGATAAAGTTGGTCATATCATCGATCTTTGTGAAAGCAGCGGCGACGGCTTCCGGCGTACGTTCGCCTTTCGGCAGATAAACGCCTTCGCTTTCAACAATCGCCATACGGGCCACGGTCCCTGCACCTGCCAGAAGAACGGTGCGGCTCGGGGCCTGTTCGCTGACGAGGAAGAGAGCAGCCGGAACGACGTTTTCCGGTGCAAGGCGCACCAGCATTTCTTCGTCCAGCACATCTCCGGTCATGCGTGTGGCAGCCGTTGGCGCAATTGCATTGACGTGGATGTCGTACTTGTCGCCCTCAAAATGCAACACATTCATCAGGCCAACCAGCCCGGCCTTGGCTGCACCGTAGTTGGACTGACCGAAATTGCCATAGACCCCCGATGTAGACGTTGTCATAAGGATGCGGCCATAATTCTGGCCTTTCATGACATCCCACACAGCGCGGCTCGCATTCGCAGAGCCAATGAGATGCACGTCAACCACAGCGCGAAAATCGGCCATTTCCATCTTTGCGAAGCTCTTATCGCGCAAGATGCCGGCATTGTTGATGAGAATATCGATGCGGCCAAATTCTTCGACAGCGCGCTTTGCCAGCGCCTGCATATCTTCGAACTTCGTGACGTTGCCAGCATCGGCAATAGCCACGCCGCCCTTGGCGCGAATTTCCGCGACAACCTTTTCCGCCGCTTCAGACGCGCCGCCTGTTCCATCCCGGCTGCCGCCGAAATCGTTCACAACGACTTTTGCGCCCCGCGCTGCCAGTTCAAGGGCATAAGCGCGCCCAAGCCCACCACCAGCACCTGTTACGATTGCAACGCGATTTTCGAAAGAAATGGCCATATGATCCTCAACCTACTGTCAGAATAAGCCAGTCAGCAGCAAGTGCCGGCTTTGCTTCGTCTTTGATTTCAACCGTCGCCCCAAGAGTCTGGAGCTGACCATTCCCCTTCGGCTGAACCGATTTGGAATTGAACACGCCGCGAATAGAAGACCCCACTTTTACCGGAGCCAGAAAGCGAACCTTGTCGAAGCCATAATTGATTTCGACCGCACCGGCTGCAACTTCCGGCAATACCTCGCGACTGAGTTTGGTCAGCAAGCCTAGAAGCAGAAAGCCATGTGCGATAGTACCGCCAAAGATGCTTTCCTTTGCAGCGCGCTCCGGGTCCGTGTGAATGAACTGATGATCATCGATCACATCAGCAAACCGATCCACAAGCTGCTGATCGATCTTGATCCAGCCCGAGTACAGAACCTGGCTTTCCGCGCCTGCTTGGCGCGCAGACGCAGCTGAATTAGGGTTTATTTCCAAAATTATATCCTCCAAGCGCCGAAAAATGGACGCTAGTCGCATTAATCAACAACATACTCAGTAGTATGCACTTGAACATGGCTTTGTCTAGTGGCATTTTGTCATCGAAATTTGCTAGGGTTGGTTGCCGCTTACCTATGCATAAATCGGAGTAGCAGATGGCTGACAGCCGCCGAAATAACCGAACGGACAGTACCGGGAATGTCGTAATCCTGGAAACAGCCGCTCAGTGCTTCATGGAGCAGGGCTTCTCCACAACTAGCATTGATGATGTGGCGCGCAGGATGGGCTCGACCAAAGGGCGCATTTATCACTACTACTCATCGAAGACGGATTTGTTCTTCGACGTCCATCGCGAAGGTATGGATCGACTGTTCAAGGCCGTCGAACCGGTGATGACGCTGAACGGCTCAGGCCTGCACCGGCTTGAGGAGATGCTCATGGCGCATGCGCTCGCCATGATGACCAACGTCGCTTTCGAAGCAGTGGTGGTGCAGGGCGTTCATATGCACAAGCTTGCGGCGACGACACCCGACCAGCGCCGCACACTTAATGAGCTGATCTCAATCAGACGCCGGTTTGAAGATCTGTTCAAGCAGGTCATTCGTGAAGGCATGGAGGATGGCAGCATCCGTCATGTCGACGTATCAGTAGCGGCAAAGGCTGTGCTTGGTGCCATCAACTGGCTTTCAATTTGGTATCAGCCGCGAAGTGTAGAAACCGACGCAGACAGGATCGCGCTCGCCAAGGAAATCGTGAGCATACAGATCAAAGGCCTGCATTCGTGAGAGGCGCCTTACAGCCTCTCATGGATATTGCCTAAGCCCTTTGACGGGCTTCACTTCGCTGCAACGAACCGATCAAGTTTACCCAGCGTTTCCAGACCAAGCTCAATTGCCCCGAAGCCTTTGGCATTCTGGAACTCAGCGGCTGTGCTGAACACCATTCCCAGGGTCACTGTCGTGAAGCCGTCATGATCCTCAAACGACGCCCATGCATCCGCATGTTTTGGACCGTTCTCGCCCCATAGCAAGGTATAGCCAAGCCGTTCTTCTGTCTTGACCTCACCGTAGCGATGGTGGTTCGGGTATACTGTGCCATCGGGCCCGACCATATCGAAAACCCATTCGCCGCCCTGCCGCAGGTCGATCCTTTTTGTGCGGCACGAAAACCCCTCCGGTCCCCACCAAAGCGGCAAGGTTTCCGGGTTCAACCAGGCCTTCCAGACTACAGCGCGCGGCGCTCGAATGACTTTCTGCAATACCATGGTGCGCTCTGCAACTTGGGCCAGATTGTCCAGTCCCGCTCCGAAACCCGCTCGATAGCCAGCTTCCATATCGCTCGCCAGCGAAGACAATTGCACCGTTACGACAAGGCTGCTCCTTTCGCCGAGGTCAGAGAAAGCCGCCGTGACCAATGCCGCTGATTGCTTCACGCCCTCGCAGGAGATCACCTCGTAGTTCACGCTAAGCTTTGCGGGCTGCAACTCCAGCCAGCCGCATTCGCAGAGAATGTCGGACTGACCTTTCGCCTTACATAGCGAAACTTCGCGACCGCCAATCCGGGTATCAGCTTCCAGAAACACCACCTCGACGGCAGTCGTTGGCGCTGCCCAGACTGCCCGTGCGGCGGGAGCAGTCCACGCCTGCCAGAGAACCGACACCGGCGCGGCCACATCTCGCTCGAAGGTCAGCGTCGTGAAACGGCCTTCACCGTTGGGTGCTGCTTCGATGCTACTTGGCTTTTGAGTTTGTGTCATTTTCGCACTCCTCCATCACACTCATTACAAATGCATCAAGACGATCCAGACGGGATTCCCAGATGGCGCGCTGCTCGTCCATCCAGCTACGCGCTGGCTCCAAAGCCTCTGGACGGATAGCGCACGTCCGTATCCGCCCATCCTTGGATGACACAATCAAACCGGCTTCCTCCAGCACGGAAAGGTGTCGCATCACCGTTGGAAGGCGAAGGCCTGTCGGCCCGGCCAGATCCGTCACCGCCGTCGGCCCTCCAGCCAAACGGGTCAGGATCGACCGGCGTGTGGGGTCTGCCAGCGCGTGGAACAGAAGCGAAAGGTCTGGATCATGCTTAGCCATATTGCTAACTATTCAGATAATAGAAAAATGCGCAAGAGAAAACTTAGCGATTTGGCGAAGTTTCCCTTGCGCTGGCATCTCTATCAGCAGAACAGCACCATACCTAGCCGCAATAGGCGCGGATGATTTTGCCGGTGTCGGGGTCGGTTTCAATGGTTATACGTTCCTGCCGGAAATCCATTGTAACCGGATCGCCTGGCTTCACCTGGCGGACGATGGTTGCGCCGGTGAGCTGCATGGCAGCCTCGTCCGTCATTTTGTCCTTGCCAGCAAGAGTTTCTGCGACATCCTTCTTGCAAATTCCGGCCTGAGCTTCAGCAGCTGCCGGGGCCTGCTCTTTTTGACATGCGGCAACGGCAAGCAGCAGCACAACTCCAGACAACCAAGACGCGCGACGTATGAAATCCATGACCAAGATATCCTTTCAGCAACAAAATCGGCTACTGGCATCGCATTGTCACGAAACACCAGTGGTCTTGCGAAGGTGCATAATCGCTCTCAGATGACCAGAACATGAATGCAATACGATTTTCGGTTGGCGCAACAAATCTGTGTCGGTATGTTTTGCCCGAACAAAGATCGGCATCGGGATGGAACTATGAACCTGCACAATGGAAGCAAATGGGCGAGATTCCGCTCTGCCTTGCTCCCATTTATCATATGGCTTCTGCTCAATCTTCTGGTGATCGGCGGCCTCGCCATTTACCAGCGATCCGAATTGTTGTCCGAACTCCAGGCGGCCAGTTTCACGTTACATCGTGAAGCTTCCCAGCGAGCCGTTCAGCATGATGCCCATTTGACGGCGCTTTCAACGATTGCGCAATCCAAGGTGCGGACCGCCGAACTTTCGCAGGACGATGTGTTTCTGGAGGTCGCTACGACCATCACGCGCTTCTATCCGCGTATTGATGAAATTCAACTTGTGCCCATCGATCCGGCAGCGCCTGTCACCGGCACGAGGGAGCTGGAACCGGAGCTCACCGCAGCCATAAGAGCGGCGGCACTTTCATCGAGCGGCGTCCCGAAACTGATCACACCAGCAGCGCGTCCCGGACATTACATGATTGTAAAACGGAGCCCGAACAACGATGATCCGCACGATGGATTGGCGCTATCGATCAACGCCGACGCGCTGATCAGCTCGGACGACGCATTCTGGCGCCGCAATGGTGTCGCACGCCGTATTCTCATGCCTGATGGAATGGTTCTTTTCAGCAGCCCCGCTTCATTTGGCGCGGCGCTCTTTTCCAAGCAATTGGGAAGCGCCTCCCAGCCGCTTCTTTTCGAAACCGCAATGAATGTGGGATGGGCTGCCCTGCTGCCAGTGGACCAGTTGATCCCGATCCTCATTCTCACAAACTTGCTGTTTTTCGGCGGATTGGTGATCCTTCGCCAGATAAAGCGCACGCGCCAGGCGGAACGCCGCGCTGAGCTGAGCAGCCTAGAAGCCCGGCTGGCGCATGCTTCGCGCGTCAATACGATGGGCGAAATGGCAAGCGGCATGGCCCATGAACTGACGCAGCCACTGACCGCACTTCTGGCGGGCGCACAGGCCGGACGCCGGCTATTGAGCCGCAACAACACAACAGCGCTCGCTGGCGCGCTTGACGATATGGTGGATCAGGCGCGCCGCGCTTCCGCTATTCTGGATCGTCTGCGCAACTGGTCACGACCGCAACGTAGGGAAAACGCCCAAGCCGATCTCCGTCTTTCGATGCAAAATGTTCAGACCTTGCTGGCTCCGGAAGCAAAACGGCAAAATGTCGATATAGAACTTCTGATGCCCGACAACCCTTTGATGGCTGCAGTAGACCCTGTGGAGATGGAACAGGTTATGTTCAATCTCCTGCGTAATTCCATCGAGTCTTTTCATGATACGGACACCAGCAATCATCGGCAGGTCAAAGCTTCTCTGCAGGCTGATGGAAGCTCGGCCATTCTGGAAGTTCAGGACAATGGCCCCGGTGTGGCACTGGAACTGCTGCCTCGTCTGTTCACACCCTTCACGACAAATCGGCCCGAAGGAACCGGCCTCGGCCTTGCCTTGAGCCAGCGCCTTGTCGAACGCTTCGGTGGCGAGATTTCCTATATCCCGCAAGCGCAAGGCGCGCTATTTCGCGTGGTACTCCCAATCGTTGCCGACAGAGAAAGTAGAAGTTGATGGCCCAGCCTGTCTATCTCGTGGATGACGATACAGCGGTCAGAAAAGCGTTGAGCCTTCTGCTCTCTACCATCGACATTGAGGTCAGGAGTTTTGCCGATCCATCCGCGTTTCTTGCACAACTGCCGCAACTGACGCCGGGATGCCTGATTTTCGACATTCGTATGCCCGTGATGACGGGCCTCAAGCTGCAGGAACTCCTGGAAGCGCAGGCAATCGACTGGCCCGTGATCATTATTTCCGGCCATGGCGATATCGAAGCCTGTCGCCGTGCTTTTCGCAACGGTGCCGTGGATTATCTCTCGAAACCGGTCGATGAGCAGGACTTGATCGATGCAATCCAAAAAGCCCAGCAATTGCTGGAAAAGAGGCTGGGCAGCAAGGCATTAAAGGCTGAAACTCTAGCCTTGCTCGATGCGTTGACCGCACGCGAGCGTGAGGTTCTGGAGCACATAGCGCAAGGCTTCACCACCCGGCAAATTGCGGACGGTCTTGGCCTGTCGCCAAGAACCATCGACAGCCATCGCGCCGCCATCGGTGTAAAACTGGGCACCACATCTCAGGCAGAAATGACCCGCTTGTGGCTGGAAGGGAACGCTAATCCGTAGAACTACGGATAAGATCGCAAACGCTACGGATTCAGTTTTGGGACAGGCGAAGTTAGGTAACGTTCATCGAAAACGAGGAACGACCATGATCCGCAAACTTGCAATTATCGCTTTGTCGCTGGCTCCGGCTACCGCTTTCGCCCAAACTCTTCCAACGACGCCCTATCTGCCGCTTGATCTGGCAACCAAGGCCGCTCAGGCAGCACTGGATGCTTGCGTTGCCAAGGGCAACAATGTGAGCGTTGCGGTTGTAGCACGCGATGGATCGACAAAAATCCTGCTCAAAGCTGATCTTTCCGGCCCACACACCGGCAACAGCGCTGTAGGAAAAGCGTTTACCGCAGCAGCGCTTGGCCGCGACTCCGGCGAGCTTGCCGAGTTTATCGCTTCAAAGCCAGCCAATAGCGGCATGCGCGATATGGATTCGCGCTTTGTCATTCAGGCTGGCGGACTGCCGATCAAGATTGGCGATGCGCTGGTTGGCGGAATTGGCGTCGGCGGCGCACCATCGGGCGCAATTGATGCAGAATGCGCACTGGCCGGTATTCAGGCAATCGTAGCGAAGTAAGAGACGTCGGGGTCGGGTAATTAACCCGGCCCCTATTTTTCAATGATGACATATCACGATCTTGAAACAGCTTCCCTTTTCATGGATGAAGGCGGAATAATTCACTCCATCGGCATGTGAAACAGGGAAGTGTTGATGACCGTTACAATATACCACAATCCGAAATGTGGGACGTCTCGCAACACACTGGCGATGATCCGCGCCAGCGGAGAAGAACCTGTCATCATCGAATATGTACAAAATCCGCCGTCGCGCGAACGACTGGTCGAATTGCTGAAAGCAATGCAGCGGACACCGCGCGAACTCCTTCGTGAAAAGGGTACGCCTTACGCAGAGCTGGAGCTGCAAGATTCAAAGTGGACCGATGACGAGTTGATCGACTTCATGATGGCACATCCGATCTTGATCAATCGACCGATCGTGGAAACGCGGCTGGGCACCAAACTATGCCGCCCATCGGAACTGGTCCTCGACCTTCTCGAAAATCCAGTTACGACATTCACCAAGGAAGACGGTGAAACAATCACTTACGAAAAAGTGGCGCCTTGATAGGTGTCAAGCCTCGCCCTTGGCGAGGAAAGCTCGGACACGTTCGGCAACCTGAATTGTCGCGGGTGTATAGACCATCATGTTAAGATCCGGGCGACCGTCGATTGTGAATGTCGAAAACTCGAGTTCTATCGGCCCAAGCTCGGGATGATGGAGACGTTTGACACCCTCCCCGGAGCCGACGACCTCATTGTCGCGCCACAATGCAGCAAACTCCGGACTCATCTGCGTCAGTTCTTCAACGAGTTGCGCAATTTCGGCGCCAGCACCAGCACGCGCCGCGTCTGCCCTGAAGGCACCCACAACAAACCTCGCGACACGCAACCAGTCTTCCTGCGCGGCCTTCACCCGCGAGTCCGTGAACATCATGCGCAGAATGTTTCGCTCACGCCGGGAACGCTTTGCATAATCCGTCAGAATCATGCTTGCAGCCTTGTTCCAGGCAATCACGTCCCAGGTCGCTGTCCTGATGAGCGCAGGGCTGTCGGGAATAGCGTCCAGCACGCCTTGCAATCTTGGCGTGATGCCATCCTGCTCTTGAAACCGCACTTCCGGAGGATGTCCGAACGCGAGAACATGGAGATGTATGCGCTCCGGCTCAGTCAGCATCAGTCCCTTGGCGATACGCTCAAGCACATCTGCCGACGGCGCACCACCACGACCCTGCTCCAGCCAGGTGTACCAGGTCGGGCTGATATTGGCGCGCTGCGCGACTTCCTCTCGCCGTAATCCCGGCGTCCGCCGACGCGCGGTTGAAAAACCGAACGTCACCGGATCGAGACGCATACGGCGATCACGCAGAAACTGGCCGAGAGGATTATCGTTGACGAATGGCATGCCTAGCCTGTTGGTTATTATACCATGATAATATCACTACTTTAACATGATTATTCGCCGGTGATAATCCATTCCTGACAGGAACGGAGAACAAGAAATGCGTATATTTCTCACAGGCGCAACCGGCTTCATCGGTTCGCGTATCGTGCCCGAATTGCTTGGCCGAGGCCATCAGGTGCTCGGCCTGACGCGGTCAGATGCTGGAGCAAACATGCTCGCTGCGGCAGGAGCAGAGGTGCAACGCGGCACGCTTGAGGACCTTGCTAGCATCCGCGCCGGTGCGGCTCAAGCCGATGCTGTGATCCATACGGCATTCGATCACGACTTTTCCAATTTCATCGCGAATTGCGAGAAAGATCGCCGCGTAATCGAGGCGCTGGGCTCTGTACTGAAGGGCTCGAACCGGTCGCTGTTGATAACCTCAGGCACCGGCATCGGCGACCCCGGCAACTGTCAGCCTGCGACGGAAGATGCGTTCAACCCTCACCATCCCAATCCGCGTATCGCCTCTGAACTCGCCGCGCAGCGCTTGCTGGAAGATGGTGTCAACGTGTCAGTCGTGCGGCTTCCACAGGTACATGACACGATGAAGCAGGGTCTCATCACACCATACATTGAAATATCGCGGGAGAAAGGAGCTGTTGCCTTTGTAGGAAAGGGCCAGAACCGCTGGCCCGCCGCACATGTTCTCGATGTCGCCAAACTCTATGCTCTGGCTTCCAACAGAGCAGAGCCTGGTGCGCGCTATCACGCCGTCGCAGAAGAGGGCATCGCTGTGCGGGACATTGCCGAAATGGTCGGAACGGGGCTTGGCCTGCCGGTCATCTCCCTTTCACCTGACGAGGCAACAAACCATTTCGGATGGCTCTCCATGTTCGTCAGCTTCGACATGCCAGCGGCAAGCACGCAAACGAGAGCAAAGCTTGGCTGGGAGCCCAAGGGACCAAGCTTGCTCTCTGACCTGAAAGAAATGGATTACAGAGCCATTCGACCGTAGAAATTTATCTAAATAACAGGGATTGCGCCTTTAATAAAAAAGTCAAAACAGAAGAATATTTGCAAGAAACAGGCCTCACCGTCACAAAAAACTCTGATAATTCTGCTTGATTAAGCAAAGCGATTTGATAGTAAGGTCGCTCAACAAACAGTCAGGATCACGCCAGAATTCCGGATATGATGAATATTTTTCAAAGCTCCCTGAATATATCGGCCGTTTTGAAGAATGTGTCATCATTTCCCCTGATGATGGATGCCAGATCAGACGATGCCATTGGGTTGCTGCACACATAAAACTGCAGCGACCCCGACACTCCCATCACGACGAAACATGAAGTTCGATCTGGCACGGCCGGTCGTTCTTAAAAACGTTTGGGTTTTCAAATGGCTATCTGGACTGAATTGGCAAGCGCTGGCAACGACGCTGGCGACCAAATATTGTTGCGACAAAGAGGCGACATCTACGAAATTCGCTACAACGGGCTGGAATTGATGTCGAACATCAATTTCCAATCGGAGATTGTGCTCGCCGAACGTTCTCTGCGTTTCTTGCGTCAAACACCAAAGAGAATTCTGATCGGTGGACTGGGTATGGGGTTCACGCTCAGAGCGGCACTCGATTATGTTCCACCGGAAACACAGATCACGGTGTGCGAACTCATCCCCGACATCGTAGAATGGAACCGCTTATTCATCGGCCATCTCGCTGATCATCCGCTGCATGATCGTCGTGTCGAGTTGCAGATCGGCGATGTCATGGAAACGTTGAAACAACGCCCTTCAACGTTCGATCTGGTCTTGATGGACACAGACAACGGCCCCGATTTTCTGGTGCGGGAACAGAACGACGCTATTTATTCTGGAAACGGTCTGGCTGCGTTGGGTCGGGCCTTAACACCGACAGGGACGGCAAGTTTCTGGTCAGCGACAGCATCATCCAGGTTTGAAGCAATGCTCGACGCGGAGCAATGGGAATGGGACCGTCACGATGTGTGCCTGATCAGCGGCAGAGCCGATGCATTCCACCATGTCTATTCTGTCAATCGAGGCTTGCAGGGGCCTCTGCAATCGCGAAATGCGGGCAATTCTTATCAATTGATTGGCGCCTAGCAGACCAAGATTGAGGAAAGCGGCTCTCAAGCCGCTTTTCAGCATCGCATCAACGTAGCGTCGACACGCGGCCCTGGAGAAAATTCTACTCGGACTGTATAATATGCTAGGCGTGCGGCACGCTGGCTGATAAGTCCACGGTACCAAATCGTGAAAACTACATAGTCACAGAAGCAGGCATGATGAGTCACGAATCCCATGATCCAGGCGGCAAGGTTCGCCTGAAAATCAAACCGGAAATCAGAGGAGACGCAGTCTTCTCTGAATGCGGTCGATATCGTCGGCTTCTGACACGTGAATGGGACGGAGCGGATAAGGACGGTTATGTGCTCTGGATTGGTATGAATCCAAGCACAGCCGCCTATGATGTCGATGATCCCACCGTTTTCAAAGAGCAGAAATTTACGCGCCGCTGGGGCTACAGCCGCTATGTGAAATGCAATGTCATGGACTATCGTGCGACACATCCGAAAATGTTGCTGGAAGAAGGTGTTATTCCCTGCACTGACGAGAATGTTCAGACAATTCTCAAGCAGGCCAAAAAAGCAGCAATTGTCGTTATGGCCTATGGGTCGCTTCACAAGAAGCTCGCGCATCACGGAGAAGTCGTGACGAACATGTTGCGAAGCAACGGTATCTCGCTCCATGCGCTGAAGATCACCAATAACGGCTCGCCGGGGCACCCGCTATATTTGAAGGATACGAGCGAACTGATCATTTACTGATCTGTTGCTAACGGCAGGATTCGAAACATTGATTACAGGCCGGGAACGCAACTGATAGGCAATCCGGGCACCGGCAGACTAACGACAGAAAGACAGAAAATTGGCCAAGAACCCTCCTCGCAATCAGGCTGGCTTTGCAACACGAGCAATCCATGTCGGTCAGGAACCAGATCCGTTGACCGGAGCCGTGATCCCGCCGATTTATCATGCGACGACTTATGTGCAGGATGGTATCGGGGCAAGCAAGGGTTACGACTATACGCGAAGCGGCAATCCGACCCGCAACAACCTTGAGCGCTGCCTGGCAGACCTTGAAGGCGCAGAAGCCGCGTTCGTTTTCCCGAGTGGACTTGCAGCCGCTGCAACACTGCTGGAGGCGCTTCCTGCCGGCTCGTCCGTTCTGGCCCATAACGATCTCTATGGCGGCGTTTACCGATTGCTCGCCGATGTTCGGCCAATTACGGCGGCGCAGAATGTGCGCTTCGTAGATTTTTCCGACGAGGCTGCGCTGCGCGAAGCCGTCGCCGAACATAAGCCTGCCCTGCTCTGGTTCGAGACACCGTCCAATCCGACACTACGCATTGTTGATCTGTCGCGGGTTGCGGAACTTGGCAACAAGGCCGGTGCGATTACTGTTTGCGACAGCACCTTCTCATCTCCTGCTGGCCAGCGCCCGATCGACCATGGAATCCATGTCGTCGTTCATTCGGCAACGAAGATGCTGAACGGCCATTCGGACCTGCTGGGTGGCGTAGTCGCCGTATCGGCGAATGCACATGCGGGGCTCGCAAAACGGGTGGGCTATTTGCAGAACGCCCTCGGCTCCGTCATGTCGCCGACGGATTGTGCTCTTTTGCACCGCTCTTTGAAAACGCTCGAAATCCGTAGCGTCCGACAGTCGCAAACGGCGCTGAAGCTGGCGACGAGCCTTGAACAAAGAGCGGAAGAGCTGGGTCTGACGAGAGTTGTCTATCCCGGTTTGGCAAGCCATCCACAACATAAAATGGCCGCCGATCAGATGATCAATTTCGGCTGTGTGATCTCTATCGAAGTTGGCGGTGACCTCGCACGCGTCGAGCGCATTTTGACTTCGACGCGCTATTTCCACTTTGCTGTCAGCCTTGGAAGCGTAGAGAGCCTCATTCAGCACCCGTCGTCGCTGACCCATGCGGTTGTCCCTGAGGACCAGAAAAGCCAGCTCGGAATTAGCGCTCAGCTTATCCGCATTTCCATCGGCCTCGAAGATCCGGAAGATCTGGAAGCCGATCTTGTGCAAGCATTGGTGAACAACCGCTAAGCTCCACTTGAAGGCGAAATGGCTGAGCGTTTATCAGCCATTTCGTTTCATCGAGTATGGCAGGAAAAAGAGATATAGCCCCGTCGCTAGCAGTATGAACAGCGGCAAAAGAGGTGAATAAACCACCCAGGCTGGCGGCTGGCCGAAAGCCATAGTGGCGAAATTCGCGATCACGGTAAGCGTAAATATAATTGATAGCCAGCGGTGAACCTGCCGGATGGATTTATTCAAGACCATTTTTTCTCTCCCTTTTAAAAGCCAGCCCTAGGCGTCATGGCTGGCCCTTTTGTTATTCGTCCACCTTTATCCGCTTCGAATATTCCTCGAAGCGGCAGGTTCAATCCACATTGGCCGCCACGGCTTCGAGCTTTTCGAGGAAACCTTGCCATCCGTGTTGAGCACCATGAAACGCCTGCGTCTGATCCGGCCTGAAACCAGTCTGCTCCATCCGCAAATGTGTGCCGACGGCCGTTGGTGTCAGCGTCAAAGTCACGACACTTCTGAGATTATAAGCGTTATTCTCGTGGACGTGGTTCCAGGTGTAAGACAGCTGCTTGTTCGGTTCGACAACCAGAACTTCACAATCCAGCACACCACCCCACTCACCGCGAAGCTTGAACTGATGCCCGACTGTCGGCGCGAAGTCATTGTTCATCAGCCAATCGGCGATCAGATGAGGCTCAGTCAATGCACGCCAGAGCTTCTCGGGCGGATAAGGCATCTCGCGTTCGACGACCACCGTGCGAGTCTCAGTTGATATCTCGCTCATTGGTCCATCCTCCTCAATAAGTCTTCAAGGGCGTCAAACTTCTTCTCCCAGAAGCCGGTCATTTCCTGCGCCCAGTCTACGAGCGGAGCCAAAGCCGCATATTCGGCTCTGTAATGGCTCTGGCGACCTTCATGACGGTCGCTCACGAGCCCTGCCCGCTTCAGCGCGGCGAGGTGCTTTGAGACGACGGGTTGAGAAACCCCCGCTCCCGCAGTCAGAACCGTGACCGTTTTTTCCCCCTCACGGCAAAGGCGTTCAAATATCGCCCGCCGGGTTGGATCGGCCAGTGCTTTGAAAACTTCATCCCGTGTCGCAGTCACTTAATTCATACCTCAATGGCTATGGATAAATTCATAGCTAAACAGCTATGCGTTTGTCAAGCACGATAATATTCGCTTCAAGAGCCGGTCGTGATTGTATGCACATGATTATGCGCATATACTGGACCGAAAGGAGACTTCGATATGTCGGAGCATGAAGCAGCACGCATATTCAAGCGTGCGACCAATCTCTCAATCGATAGTGAGCTTCTTGCTGAGGCCCGTCGGCATAAGATCAATATTTCCAGAGCGGCCGAACTTGGAATTGCGCAAGCAGTTGCCGCCGCCCAAGCGACGCGCTGGAAGGAAGAGAACCGCGCTGCGATACAAAGCTCGAATGCTTATGTCGAAGCAAACGGCTTGCCTCTCGAACGCTATCGCCAATTCTGATGGCCCGATATGACGTCTATCCTAATCCCGGTGGCGGCTATGTACTGGACGTGCAGGCCGACCTGCTTGATGAGCTGAAAACGCGCATTGTCATTCCACTCATCAGCAAGACATCGGCCCCGCTTCCCGCAAAGCGCCTCAATCCCAGTTTTGAGATTGAGGGTGAAGATTATATTCTCGTCACCCAATTCATGGCAGCAATTCCGGTCTCGGCTTTGAACGAACCGGTAACAAATCTCAAGGCCGCGCACGATGAGATCGTCGCGGCCCTTGATATGGCATTTCACGGCTTTTGAAGCGACAGGCAAACATTGCGAGCCATTAGCTAGAGTATCTCTCCGCCGTCGATAACAAGCGCCAGTCCGGTGACAAATGCCGCCTGTGGCGAGGCGAGATAAACGATGCCTGCCGCTATTTCCTCTGCGGATGCCCAGCGTCCCATCGGTATCGTTTTGGAGACATAGTCTTCGAGAGCCGCGCGTCCTCCCATCTGCTGTTCAAATCCGGCATTGAAGGGCGTATCGACAAAACCCGGACAAAGCGCATTAAAACGGATGTTTTCACGTGCATAGTCCGCCGCCATCTGACGCACCATTGCGACCGCTGCGTGTTTTGTGGTGGCATAGGAGATCATCCCACGATCATACTGGCACCCAGAATTGGACGCGGTGATAATCACCGATCCTCCACCTTGCGCTCGCATTGGCGCGAGTGCTGCCTGTGCGACGACGAAATGCGAACGCACATTAAGTGCCCATGCCAGATCCATCTGATCGGGCGTTACTTCCTCGAGTTTTCCCGCGATCTGTATGCCGACGTGAGAATGCACGATATCAAGCCTGCCATAGCGTGCGGCGACACCGACAACTATGTCAGTGATAGCGGCGTCATCGCGCGCGTCGAGTGCTGCGCTCTCGGCTTGCCCTCCATTGGCCCGGATCGCTTGTGCCGTTGCTTCCGCAAGCTCTGCGCGCAGATCCGTGACCATAACAGTTGCGCCTTCTGCCGCCATGGCGATTGCGCCTGCGCGACCGATACCCGAGCCTGCACCTGTTACGAGAGCAACCCGGCCTTCAAGACAAGATTTCATGATTTTTTCCCTAGAATAAGCGCAGAATGCACGGGGTTAAGGCAGGCGTTGGAAACGCTTCTGATCCTTATTGCCCTGCCGGTTTTCCACGCCGAAGAATGACTTGCGCGAAGACAAGCAGCAGCAGAGAGAACACCATCACCATTGTGCCAATGGCATTGATCTCCGGTGTCACTCCGCGACGAATTGACGAAAAGATGTAGATCGGCAGAGTCGTCTGTGGTCCGGCGACAAAGAAAGCGATGATGAAGTCATCGAAACTGAAGGTGAAGCTGAGCAAGAAGCCCGCCATCATCGCTGGCATCAACATGGGCAGCGTTACTTGACGGAAGGTTGCCAGCGGTCCTGCACCGAGGTCGGAGGAAGCTTCGATCAACGAGCGATCCATACCATCGATGCGGGCACGCACCAGGATAATCACAAGCGACATTGTGAACAGCACATGTGCCGCGATGAGCGAGCCATACCCCAGAGACAGCTTCAGCCCCGTCAGCGCCTGAAGCCAGGGATTGACCGTATTGAATACCGTCACCAGCGCGATCAGCGTTGCAATACCGATGACGATACCGGGAATCATTACCGCGATAAAGATCATGGCATCAAAGAGAACACGTAGTTTGCCCTTCAGACCGGTGAGCGCAATAGCCGCCATCGTGCCCAGCAGGCACGAGATAAATGCCGAAGTCAGAGCGACAGACGCCGAGGTCTTGAGCGCGTCAATGACGAATGGATTTTCAAGCGCCTTGGAATACCATTGCGTCGAGAACCCTTGCAGCTGGCTTGCCGAACGGCCCGCAGAAAAGCTGAAAAGCGCGATAATCCCGATAGGAAGATAGAGGAACAGGTAAATCGCAGTAGCATAAATGCGCATCATTTCCTCACATCAAACTGACATCTTCGCGCGCAGTTCCCATCAGGCGCAGGAAACGCATGTAAAGGGAGACGACAAGCAACATGATAGCCACCAATGTTATCGACACGGCCGACCCGAACGCCCAATTACGCGATTGCAGGAACAGATCGACAAGCGCATTGCCGACGAAGAAGACGTTACCCCCACCGAGCATCTGTGGGATGAGATATTCCCCCATGAGCAGGATGAAGACGAGCATTGAACCAGTTGCCACGCCGGGCAGCGACAAGGGCAATGTGATCTGCAGGAAGCGCCGCCACGGAGGCGTACCCAGATCATCCGCCGCTTCCAGCAATCTGCGGTCGAGCTTTTCCAGACTCACATAGATCGGAAAGAACATCAGCGGCAGATAGCCGTAGACAATGCCCACCAGAACAGCGAAAGGCGTGTTGATCAGCCGGAAATCGCCGAGACCAAAAGCAGACAGCAATTGAGGGATACCGCGCCCGCCGAGGAGGAATATCCAGGCATAGGATCGGATCAGGATTGAAGTCCAGAATGGCACGATCACCAGCACCAGCAGCAATGTGCGCCACTGCCTGCCCACCCGCAATGCGAGATAATAGGCCAGCGGATAAGCGAACAGGAGCGCTGCAATCGTGCCAATTGGCGCGAGCGTCAATGTGTTGCGGAATGCGGCCCAGCGGCTTCCGAGATTAGCGTATTGCGCCAAGGTGAAAGCCGGCTCATAGCCGCCTGCCGCCCCGCGTTCCCCAAAGGAATAGACGAGCACGACTGCCAGCGGTAATACGAGGAGTGCCGCGTACCATAGGCCCGCGGGCCCCAGCAGGAGCCAGCGCATTTTTCGCTGAGACAATGCCATCGCTGTCCGTCCGGTTATGCCGATTTAAAACGGGCGATCAGTTCCGCCCGGTTTGGATCAGTTAGCGTGACTGCCGCTCCAAATTCCAGTGTGGACAGAAGTTCTGCCGCAGGATGAAGGATCGGATCATTGCGCATTTCTTCCGACACAAGAGCTTCGACGCGGGCATCAGGCACAGGATAACCATGGAAGGCTGCCTCGCGCGCATTGACCGACGGGTCCAGCAGGAAGTTCAACAAAGCGTAGGCACCTTCGCGATTGGGTGCGCTTGTCGGGATAGTGTAGAAGTCGGACCAGATTTCCCCACCTTCCTTGCCGAGCGTGTAATGGATTTCCGGCAGGTCGCGATTCATCTGCTTCGCATCACCGGTCCAGCACATCGTCAACCAGGCGTCGCCATTGCGCATGGAAGGCTGATAGTCGGAGGTAATAGCAAAAAGATGCGGCTTCACCTCAATCAGCAATTTCTCCGCATCGGCCAACTCTTTCGGATCGACAGAATTAAACGAATAGCCATGATATTTCAGAGCATTGCCGATAGCAGTCAGCTGATAATCGTGGATGATCGTGCGACCGGAAAAGTCGGTCTTGGTCAGATCAAAGAAGTCTTTCCAGCTGGTGAAAGGCGCTTTCGCCTTGCTGCTGTCCCAAGCCATACCCGTCGTACCCCAAAGTTTGGGGATACCATAGAGCCTTCCGTCCACAGTGCCGGGCGTTGCAAAACGCGCTTCAAAGGACTCAGCATTATAGTTGGGCAGCTTCGTCAGATCGAGCGGCTCGATCATCTTGCTGTCGGCATAGGTGCTGATGGCATAGTTTGTCGCTACAACAATGTCCCACCCCGCACCACCAGCTTGCAATTTGGCGAACATTTCCTCGTTTGAACCGAAGACATTCACCTGTACCGCTGCGCCGGTTTCCTTCTGGAACGCCGCCAGGTTATCGGGATCTTGATAGTTCGGCCAAGTTGCAATCGAAACGCGGTCGCCAATATCGCCTGCCCACGCACGCGATGGTAAAAGCCCCGGCAATGCACTTGCCATAACAGCTGTCGCAGCACCAAGCCCGGTCACGCCAAGAAAATGGCGGCGCGTAACGGAGCCCTTCTGGTACCGGCGGAGTTCCTCCATGAATGCCTGCCGGGAAACCGGCGTATCTTTCTTCGTCATTTTATCCCTCTCTTTTATTATTTGTGAACAGCACTTAGCATTTTAAATCGCGCCCAACCTGAGGCACGATCCCGATGTAGCTCCCGTAGAACCTCTATTCACTCCCAAGGATCAGGCCTGTACCGTGGTCCCAGACAAGGTGAGCCGCAGAACCCACATCAACACCCGGCAACGCGCGTTCGGCCTGCCTTGGCACCAGAACCTGCAACGATCCAAGAACCGGATGGGTGAGCAAGAATTCAATGTGTTCGCCAAGGAAGATCTTGTTTGCGACCTGCACTTCAATCGCCGTCTCCCCTTCCGCCGGTGAAACGGTCAGGCGCAGCGCTTCCGGTCGGATCATGATGTCGACGGCCGCTCCCGGCGCCACACCAAAGGCGGCCTCAACCACGACCTTATGACCCGTGGCCAAGCTTACCGTCACATGATCATCGTCAATATGCTCAACTTTCCCATTGAGAATATTGGCGCGCCCCACAAAGTTGGCGACATATCGATTAGCCGGGCGATCATAGAGTTCCCGTGGCGTCCCGATCTGCGCGATACGACCATTGCCCATGATGCAGATGCGGTCGGACATCGACAGTGCTTCTTGCTGGTCATGCGTGACCAGCACAAAAGTTATGCCCAGCTTGCGTTGCAAGGACAAAAGTTCAAGCTGCATCTCTGTCCGCAGTTTAGCGTCCAGTGCTGCCATCGGTTCGTCGAGCAACAATATTTTTGGTTCGTTCACGATAGCGCGGGCCAGCGCCACACGCTGTTGCTGTCCACCCGACATTTCCCATATCCGCCGCCCACCGAAATCGGCAAGACGAACGGTTTCCAGTGCCTTCGCGACGCGAAGGTCGATATCGGACTTTGCCAGTCTCGGGCGGCGCTGTCTTAGTCCGTAACCCACATTCTGTGCCACTGTCATATGGGGAAAGAGGGCGTAGCTCTGGAACACCATGTTGACGGGACGCTTATAGGCCGGTGTCGTGCCGACCTCTGACCCGTCGATCAATATTTCGCCTTCGCTTGGTTGTTCGAAACCGGCGAGCATTCTCAGCGCAGTTGTTTTTCCGCAGCCCGATGGCCCCAAAAAGGAAAGGAATTCCCCCCGCCGGATTTGCAGATTCAGCTGACTGGCCGCAAGCACAGCGCCATAACGCTTGGTGGTGCCGACAAATTCCGCAACTGTGTCGCCGCTTCGACCAACTGAAGCCTCGGTAGCGTATACCATCAAAATATATTCCCCTAGAGAGCTTTGCCTGAAGCGGCATATCCCTTATTTTTGAAAAAACATATAAAAATACTCGATATGTGTATATATCACAAAAGGCATATAGACGGAGATTCCTGATGAACTGGACGTTGGCCTCTGCACGGGTCATCGATGCGTTGCACCAACCGCAATTTGCGGCGGCGCTGATCGAAGCGATCCGCACGGTTGTGCCCTTCGAGCATACCGTCACCTTTGCATATTGCGGCAACCGGCGGCCAATCGCTTTGCATTCGGAATTCCCGGTATGGAAACACAAGGTCATGGTCGAGGATTATCAGGAGGGCCCCTATCTCCTGGATCCATTTTACCTGCAATCGTCTCTGCCCGGCGATCCGAGCCTCATACGGCTGCGGGATTTGGCACCTGACCGGTTCTATCAGGGAGAGTATTTCCGCAATTATTATGTGCAGACGGAGCTGGCCGAGGAGATTGGTTTCAAATTCAGTGTAGAGCCAAACGTTTGCGTCATCATTTCTGCGATGCGAACGTCAAAGCCGTTCTCGGCGCGCGAGCTGCGTGATCTAACCGAGTTGGTGCCTTTTGTGGCCGCGGTCGGGCGACACAACTGGGCGGATCTGGCGGAACGATTTGAGCAGAATGCAACAAAACCGAGAGGAGAAAACCTCTCGGGACTTATCGAACGTGCTTTCCGCAATTTGGATAGAAACTCGTTGACCCCGCGCGAGATCGAGATCGTGGGCTATGTCCTGCGCGGATATTCGGCTGACGCGACAGGGCACGCACTGGGAATATCGTCCGGGACTGTGCGCATTCACCGACGCAATATCTATGGCAAACTCCGTATCGCCTCCCAGGGAGAACTATTTTCAATGTTTATCAGCGCTCTTAACCCAACGGAGTTTACGTCTCAAATTGATAAGTAATCTTGTTGTGGCTTGGCGCGGTGTGTAATTGACGATAGCGTTGGTCATTGAGGCTTACGGTCAGCAACACCTCACTGATCTGCGCTAGGGCGTAGACTCATAAACTGATGCACCAGATGCGGACAGCGATCAGTTTGACAGCAGCGAGGAAATTGTCCGGGTTCTTGTCGTAACGCGTG
>NZ_JACGXB010000030.1:0-20472 GCF_014138065.1 Ochrobactrum sp. P6BSIII
ACCGATACAACCACAATCTCCGTGACCTTGCCAGCTTCCTTCAGGCGGATCGCCTCTTCAACCGCAATCTCGTCGAACGGATTCATCGACATCTTGACGTTGGCAAGCTCAACGCCCGAACCGTCTCCCTTCACACGGATCTTTACGTTGTAATCGACAACCCGTTTTACTGCGACAAGGACTTTCATCAGTTTCTCCAATAGAGCTTCAGCAAACTGTGCGGAACCGCTCAACCATAACATCGAGGACTTCGCCCGGATCCCGCTTCCACCAATTATCGACCGAGAAGACTTCGACTTCGCAAGGTCCGTCGTAACCGGCATTTTCAATGTTTTCTCGAATGAACCTCAGATCGGCGACGCCATCCCCCATCATGCCGCGATCAAGCAGCACATCGCTGGTATCCGCGAGCCAGTCACAAAGGTGGTATCCCAAGATGCGCTCCTTGCCAGCTCGCTTCAACTGAGCCGGAAGGTCAGTATCCCACCAAACATGATAAACATCGACTGCAATACCAAGATTGGGCTCGGCAAGCGCCTCGCAAATGTCAACGGCATCGCGAAGGGTGGTCAAGCAGGAACGATTACCGGCATATACGGGATTAAGAGGCTCGAGCGCCAACCTAACATTGCGTTCGGCTGCATAAAGCACGATGTCACCAAGGCGGTCCGCAATAATCTTCAGACTTTCCGCCGGACCTTTCGAAGCTGGGTGTACTCCACCGACGACAACGGTCAACACAGCCGCGCCGAGTTCCGCGGCCATATCGATTGACGCCTTTGCACCATCAATCACAACATCCCGATTGACCGCATCAGCCCCAACAAGAAATGGCGTACGGCACAGCCCGGCAACCGAAAGGCCCGCCGCCCGCGTTCGTTCACCGATCTCCACCGCGCGCCTGCCGATTTCACGCCGCCAGAACACGATCGAACCGAAACCGCGCGCCGCACAGGCATCAATAAGCCGCTCGGGGGACCAACCGGCGCCATGGCCGTCGAGATTGTGGCCCAGACTGGCAGTGTTGAGCGCAAGTGCTGAGTGATCCTGCGAGAAATCACGCATCATCAGGCTCCATAAAGCGCCAGCAGCTTTTTCATGCGGTCTGCTGCGCGCTCGGGATGGCGCAACAGACCACATTGGTCAGCAAGCCGGAAAAGTTCGACAAAATAAGGAAGTGGACGCATAGCCTGTGCGCCGTTCAACATCACAAAGTGATCTTGAAAGCCGTTCAACCAAGCAATGAAAACTACGCCTGTTTTATAGTATTGGGTTGGCGCACGGAAAATCAGCCTTGCAAGCGGCACCGTTGGGTCCAATGTCGCACGGAAGCCCGCCTTGTCTCCATTCGTCAGTTGTTCGACAGCATAGGCTGCCGCAGGTGCAAGGGGATCGAATATACCCAGGAGGGCATGCGAGAATCCTTCACTGTCGCCTTCGATCAGTTCGGGATAGTTGAAATCGTCTCCCGTAAACATCTTCACGCCAGCCGGTAACAGGCGGCGCATTTGAATTTCCTTTTGCTTATCCAGCAGCGATATTTTGATGCCATCTATCTTCTGGCTATTGTTCTCGATGATGGTGAGAGCCGTTTGCATTGCCGGCTCGAAGGATGAAGCCCCCCAATAGCCCGCAAGCTGCGGGTCGAACATATCGCCAAGCCAATGCAGTATTACCGGATTGTCGCATGCCGAAAGCACTTCGGAATAAATTTTGATATAGTCATCCGGTCCACTCGCGACACGCGCCAAAGCGCGAGATGCCATAAGGATAATGCGCCCGCCAATCTTCTGGACGGCTTCAACCTGCTCCAGATATGCCCGCCGCACCGCATCCAGACTTGTAACTTTTGAAGGATCGAGATGATCCGTCCCACAACCATTAGCGACCAGCGCATCAGGAAGCTCCTCACGTGTGCGGCGTATGAGTTCAAGTGCTCCCGGCCAGTCGAGCCCCATGCCCCGCTGCGCCGTGTCCATAGCTTCCGCTATTCCAAGTCCCAGGCCAGCAAGATAATGGCGGAATTCCATCGTCTTGCTCCAGTCGATCGCAGCGCGTCCGGAAGGATCGCTGGCCGTGAATGGATCAGCCACGACATGAGCAGCGGAATAGATAATACGTGCGGGATTTGATCCAAGTTTCGCGGACGCAATCGTCTTGCCACTCATATGATAGTCCGCGAGCCGACCGCTTGCGTCGGGAAGTGCAATCTTCATGGTGTAACCTCAATAGCGTGGTACGAGCATGCCCGCGTCAGCAGGAATCGTCATGCCAGTTGTATAAGGAAGCCGCCCAGAAGCTAAGGAAGCTACGAGGGTGCCGATCTCCTGCGGGTCTCCGACGCGCGGAAACAAGGTGAGGCCCTGCTCGGCGCGCGTGCGATAGGATTCAATAACCGGAGCTGTCATCTCTGTTGCAATCAATCCCGGCTGCACGTCGTAGACGGCTATTTCGTCTTGTCCCAGGCGCACTGCCAGCGCCTTGGAAATCATAGCGGCGGCAGCTTTTGAAGCGCAGTATTCCGAGCGTTGGACAGCTACAGCCACCGCGTTTGAAGACGTGACATTGATAATCGAGTGGAAGCTTGCCGACCGCTGCCGTTCAAGAAGGCGTCGCGCAAAGGCCTGACTTAAAAAAAACACAGCTTTCGAGTTAACGGCAAAGCAGCGGTCCCAACTTTCTTCTGATACGTCCAGCATGTCGCCGCGTTTCAAAACGCCGACGCCCGCATTATTGACAAGCGTGGTAAGCGGTCCCAGCTTCGCTTCGATCTGATCAAGCGCAGTTTCATATCCACCAATGTCGGTGACGTCGAACGGGGCAGCGACCACCTGAACACCGACAGACGCAACTTTTTCCACTGCTGCGGCCAGTTCTGCATCGTGAGAGGGGCCGTTGATTGCAACAGCGAAGCCTTCTTTGGCCAAAGCCTGCGCCGCGGCAAGCCCAATGCCGCGCGATGATCCGGTCACCAGCGCAACCCGATGGTTTTTGTATGCGGTCACGCCCTGGCTCCTTTTTTCAGGAGCTCTCGAGCGATGATCATGCGCTGTATCTGGTTCGTGCCTTCATAGATTTGCGTGATTTTGGCGTCGCGATAAAGCCGCTCGACTTCAAAACCGCGAATATAACCTGAACCTCCGAAAACCTGAACAGCGTCAGCGGTGCGCTGAACAGCCATATCGCCGGCAAAGCATTTGGCAATCGAACAGGCTTTGGTCGCATCACCCCCGCTGTCGATTTTTGATGCCGCCGATTGAACTAGAAGCCGTGCAGCTTCAATATCTTTTGCCATATCGGCCAGCAGCCATTGCACACCCTGGAATTCAGCGATCTGCTTGCCGAATTGCTTGCGCGTCCCTGCATAATCAAGCGCAGCTTCAAGACCGGCTTGAGCGATACCCACCGCAAGCGATGCGATACCGACACGGCCTTTGTCGAGCACGGACATCATCATATGAAACCCGCGACCTTCAACGCCAAGCATGGCATCGGCGGACAGGCGGACATCGGTAAATGTCAAAGCGCCGACCTGACTCGCACGCTGACCCATTTTGTGTTCTTTAGGACCTTTTTCGACACCTGCGGCATGAAGGTCCACAATAAAAATGGACATCCCCCGATTACCAGCTTCCTTGTCGGTTCTCGCCAGCACAAATCCGTAATCTGCGACAGGCGCGTTGTGGATCCAGATCTTGCCGCCATTGAGCCGCCAGCCAGAGCCGTCACGTTCCGCTGTCGTGCGAATGCCTGAAACGTCAGTGCCTGCTTCGGGCTCGGTTATACAATAGGCTACCTTTGCTTGCGTCGAAAGAATCTCCGGCAACATAGCCTGCTGGTGGCTCGTGCCATGTCGCACCAATAGAGTGGAAATGAGCTCTATAAGGCCGCACTGATCGGCGACAGACGCATAGCCCCTGCTCAGTTCTTCCATAACGACGGCATAGGTCAGCGTGTCAAAACCTGGCCCACCGAGTTCTTCGGGTACGCCAATGCCAAAAAGGCCCAGCTTACCCATCTCGGCATAAAGATCCGCAGGGAAACGCTCCTCCCTGTCCAGCATTTCTGCTGCGGGGCGTATCATCTCGTCGGCAAAGGCGCGCGCCATATCGCGTACCTGCAGTTGTGTTTGCGTGAGAAACATCGCGTCTCCTCCAATAAAGTAACTATCTAGTTACATACATTTGTCTTCCTCGCAAGGTCAAGATGGAAAAGACACCGGAAGGAAGCGGCTTGCACCAAAAATCGCCTCGTGATTATTATGCACCAATTGGTTACTTATGGAGGAGTTTCATGCAGCCAGACGAAAAACGTAAATTTGGTAGAACCGACCTCGAGGTCACCGCTTTCGGATTTGGAACAGCGCCGCTGGGGAATATTTTCCGCGAGATTGATGAAGCGACATCCGAAGCAATGTTCTCTCGCGCCTGGAATGCTGGCATACGCTTCTTCGATACAGCTCCAATGTATGGCCATGGTCTGGCAGAACTGCGTACGGGCCACAGCTTGCGTTGGAAAAAACGTGATGATTTCGTCTTGGCCTCGAAGGTGGGCCGACTTTTACGCCCCGCGCCACGCAATACAATCGACTTTGCGCCGTGGACGAATGCAGCCCCATTCACTATGCATTTCGATTATTCCTATGATGGCACACTACGTGCGCTCGAAGACAGTTTGCAACGCCTGGGGCTGGAGCGAATGGATATGTGCTTCATCCACGATATTGATGTGTACACGCGCGGCAGCGAACAGGCCGAGGTTTTCAATCAGGCAATGGATGGCGCCTGGCGAGCACTGGAACGGCTTCGCTCCGAGAAACTCGTGAAGGCAATCGGCGTTGGCGTCAATGAATGGGAAGTGTGCCACGAAGCGCTGAAGCGTAATGATTTCGACTGCTTCCTGCTGGCTGGCCGCTATACGCTACTGGAGCAGGAAGCGCTGGATACTTTCCTGCCATTGTGTGAGGAACGCGGTGCTGCCGTTGTCGTTGGTGGTGGCTTTAATTCCGGCATCCTTGCCACGGGCGCACGCGAAGGCGCCAAGTACAACTACGCCCCTGCACCACGTGAAATCACGGAAAAAGTGGCAAAGATCGAAGCTGTTTGCCTGGAGCACAATGTGCCGCTGGCCGCTGCAGCGCTTCAATTTGTCGTTGCCCATCCAGCCGTCCCCTCCTTCATGGCGGGCACGCGCACGCTTGAACAGCTGGAGCAAAATCTCGCCTGGTTCGCCCATCCGATTCCAACGGAGTTCTGGAACGACCTCAAGCAAAAAGGCTTGTTACGAGAAGACGCGCCCGTGCCGACATAAGAGGAAATTTCAGCCCGCGCGATGCATAAAGCGCGGGCTGGCTGTCTATCGAATCAGGATTGCACGGAAATCGTTGACATTCGTTCCCGTCGGACCGGGGATAAACAAATCTCCCAACTGGTTGAATGCACTCCACGCATCGTTACGAGCAAGGAGCGAAAAAGGGTCCATCCCCATTTCTCGTAAACGTTGCATACTGTGTCCATCAGCAAAGGCACCGGCATTATCCTCTGAACCATCAATACCGTCGGTATCGGCCGCCAGTGCGGCGAAAGGAACACCTTCGGCTGCAAGTGCAAGGGACAGAAGGAACTCCGTATTGCGCCCGCCACGACCAGTGCCCTTGATGGTCACAGTTGTTTCGCCCCCCGAAAGCATGACAACGGGGCGGGCGAAAGGGCGATTACGCGCTGCAATTTCACGCGCCATTGCCGCGTGAACACGAGCCACATCGCGTGCTTCCCCCTCCATCGCGTCCGACAGAATGACCGCCGGGACTCCCATGGCCTCCGCCCGCCCGGCCGCTGCTTCCAGGGAAAGACGCGCAGAAGCGATGACCCGCACCTCGTTACCCGCAAACACAGCGTCTTCCGGTTTTGGCGCCAGCCCTTGATCTCCTGCGAGCCACGCTTCAATGCGCTCGGGAAGACCAATATTCCAAACCCTGGCCAGATTGCGCGCGCTTTGACGATCCATGGCGTCAGGTATGGTTGGCCCACTGGCGACTTGTGCCGGATCATCGCCGGGAATGTCAGATACAACCAGCGTCACCAGACGCGCAGGATAGCAAGCCGCAGCCAGACGCCCGCCTTTGATTGCCGAAACCTGCTTGCGGATCGCATTCATCACCGATATTGGAGCGCCGCTTGCAAGAAGCGCCTTGTTCATCGCGGCCTCTTCCTCCAGCGTCAGAGCCCCCGGCGGGGCTGGGAGCAGCGCTGATCCGCCGCCGCAAATCAAAGCAACAACGAGGTCATCCTTGGTAAGGCCCCGAACCGCTTCGAAAAGCGCCTTGGATGCTTCCAGCCCTGCGGCATCCGGCACTGGATGCGCGGCCTCCATTACCTTGATATGATCACAAGGCATCGCATAGCCATACCGCGTCACCACAACGCCCTCGACCGGCGCATCCCATAATTTTTCAAATGCTGAAGCAAGCTGGGCCACGCCCTTACCGGCGCCGATCACGACCGTCCGCCCGCGTGGAGGAATGGGGAGGTGAGCGCCAAGCGCTTTTTGTGGATCGGCAGCAGCAACCGCGCTATGAAAAAGCTCCGTCAGAAAACGTTTATCGTCGGATATCATATGCCCATCTCACCGGCGGAATTTCTTGAAACTGGCGGGGCGCTTCTGCCGATAGGCTGCAAGACCTTCTTCCAAATCATCCGAAGCGACAGCGACCGCTCCGGCCAGAGCCTCCACAATACGCTCGCTTTCCTCGCCTTCAGCGACATTGATCAGCATCTTGACGAGTTCCGTTGCGCGCGGCGACCGCTGCAGCAAGCGAGAGGCAGACGCCTCAGCAGCCATCAAACCATTTCCCGTCGCGACGACCTGATCTACCAGACCAAGCGAAAGCGCCTCATCGGCAGAAAACACTTCACCAAAGAGCGCCATGCGGCGAACCAGTCCAGAGCCGAAGCGCCGCGACACACGCTGGGTTCCCGACCAGCCGGGTATCACCCCGAGACCGGTTTCCGGCAGGCCTATTTTCACATGTGCTTCCGCGATGCGCATATCGGCGCAGGCCGCGAGTTCAAGTCCGCCGCCCAAAGCATGCCCGTTCAACACAGCGATGACCGGCACGCTCAGCCGCGCCAGCGCATCGAAAACGTCATGTCCATCACGCAACCAGCGGCGTGAAAAATTATCCGCATCGAGTTGGCTCCAGGCATCTATGTCGCCGCCCGCACAGAAGGATTTTTGCCCCTCTCCGGTGAGAATGACCACACCGGCATCGGACCGCTCGATCTTTCGGCAGGCGTCAAGCAGGGCATCCGCCATGCCGGCATCGATTGCGTTGAGTTTTTCCGCGCGCCGAATTGTCAGGCGCGCAATATGGCCTTCTAAAAGAAGCTCGATACGTGCATCACTCATAGTGCAAGTTCCATCAGGCCAGGGCGAAACAGCGCTCCGTCAATCGTCTTCAAAGTCCTGGAAACACGCAATGGTGTAGCGGCCTGATCGAGAACATCGCGCTGAAGATCAATGCCGGGCGCAACTTCCGTCACAACGAGCCCGTCCTGTTCCAGACGGATCACGCAACGCTCGGTGACATAGGTCACATCTTGTTCCTGCATGCGGCCACGCTTGCCGGAAAAGCTGACCTGATCCACCTTACGAACAAACTTCGCAATTTTGCCTTCCCTGTCGATCACGAGGCGGCCGTCTTCGACGCGCATCTTTGCGCCCGCATTGAAGTTGCCGGAAAAAACGATTTTCTTTGCCCGAGTGGTGATGTCGACAAAACCGCCTGCGCCTGCGGTGCGATGTGGCGTTGCCGCCAGTCGGCTGACATTGACCGATCCGTCGGCATCGACTTCCAGAAATGACAGGAGCGAACAATCAAAAGCCCCTGCCTGAAAATAGCTAAACTGGTGCGGGGAAGCGACAAACGCCTCGGCATTGGAAGCACAACCGAACTTGAAATCAAGCAACGGCACACCACCTACCGCCCCTTGCTCGATAACCCAGGTGATTTTTCCGTGATGTCCTTCTTCAATCAGGATTCGCGGTACATTGGCTGAAATGCCGAAACCAATATTGACCGCCCAATCAGCCTTCAGTTCCTGTGCAACGCGGCGCGCGATGACTTTGCCCACATCGAGCTTTGGTATATCGAAACTATCAAGCGGACGGAAAAGCTCGCCCGAGATCGCCGGATCGTACTGCGTTGCCGTGGTTTGCAACTGATCGGGCGCCTCTACGATCACGTCGACCAGAATACCGGGCACCCGAACGTCATGCGGGCGGATTGTACCGCTTGCCGCGACACGCTTCACCTGTGCGATTACGATGCCTCCGGAATTTCGGGCGGCCAGCGCCATTTCCATGGCTCCAAGTGTGGCGCCTTCATGCTCGAAGGTGAGATTGCCCTTCTCATCGGCGGTCGTCGCGCGAATGATCGCTACATCGGGACGAATGGCCGGAAAATGCAGCCAGTCTTCTCCTTCAAAAGAAACCCGCTTGACCAATGGTTTCGCGCGTGCGCTGGCGTTCATAGCGCAGCCTTCCTGATCGGGATCCACAAAAGTATCCATCCCGACCTTTGTCAGCACACCGGGCCGTTTGGCCGCGCCCTCACGCAACATATCAAAGACGATACCGGAAGGCACATTCCATGCGGCCAGCTTCTCTTGCACAATCATCTGCCAGATAAGCGGAGGCTCGGCATTGCTGGGCCCGGATGGGTATGAGCCGCCGATAATCTGGACAAGCATTTCGGGCTTCGCGATATGATCGACGCCGCGCGTGCCAAAGAAATCGCCGGCCGCAATCGGATGAACTGAAGTCAGGCCGCGCGGGTGCCCCTCATTGTCGAACCGCTCACCCAAAGCCTTCAAAACGGCATCAGGGCAACAAAGGCCGGAAGATGAGTTGACGGCTATGACTGCACCGTCCTTTATGAGCTTTACCGCGTCCTCCGCTGACTTCACCTTCCGCATCAAAACCTCCACATGCCTTTGCATTAAGTAACTAACTAGTTATACATTAATCACAAGCGGTGCGGGCACGCAAGCCGGTTCTCGCCGCGCAGCCTCAACACCAATCAGGGAGGACACATGAACATCTATTTTCAAAAGAGCTTTCAGCGCGGTTTTGGTACCTATCCGCTTAAGGGAGCGGAATTGCGAAATGCCATGGAAGCAGCGTTTGCCGCAGGCTACAGAGCCTTCGATACGGCGCAAATGTATGGCAATGAGACAGATACGGGCCACGCATTGGCGATGTGTGACATTGCCCGTGACGAACTGTGCATTACAACAAAGGTGCATCCCGAAAATTATTCGGAAGATAAGTTTATTCCCTCGGTCGAAGCCAGTCTGAAAGCCCTCAGGCTTGATCATGTCGATGTTCTGCTTTTGCATTGGCCCGACACAGGCGGTGAGATTGCTTCTTCCCTGCGCCTGCTGCAATCAGCACAGTTGCGGGGCCTTACCCGCTTCATCGGCGTATCAAATTATACCGCACGCATGATGCATGAGGCCAAAACGATCGTTGACGTGCCGCTCGTCACCAACCAAATTGAATTCCACCCTTTGCTGGACCAGAGAAAACTTCTGGCGGCCGCAGAGCAGACAGGCATTCCGCTATCCTCTTATGCATCAATCGCCCGAGGCGAGGTATTCAAGCACAATCTCTTTTCAGAGATTGGCGATAGCTATGGCAAATCGGCAGCGCAGATCGCGTTACGCTGGATATTACAAAAGGGCATACCGCTGAATACGATGTCGACACGGCCGGAAAATATAAAGGCCAATTTCAACATTATGGATTTTACTTTGTCGTCGATCGATATGAACAGGATCGATACCCTCAATGCCCTCGATTATCGTGTCGTCAAGTCAGGCCAACTGCCTTGGACGCCCGAATGGGACTGAAAAAAGAAGGCGGCCAATGGCCGCCTTCTTATGAATATATCGATTGGATCAGGCGTTGCCGCGGATCATGTCGGCAGCTTTTTCTGCAATCATTATGGTCGCGGCGTTGGTATTGGAGCCGACCAGACTTGGCATGATGGAACTGTCGCAGATACGAATGCCGTCAACGCCATGCACACGCAGTTGCGGATCAACGACAGACATTGCATCCGTTCCCATCTTGCAGGTGCAAGTGGGATGATAGGACGTGCGACCATACTGACGGGCATAAGCGATATAGTCCGCCTGCGTCCTCACATTCTTATCAGGAAAGCGCAGCACCTTGATGTATTTTTGCAGGGACGGCTGATTGAATATCTCTTGACTGATCTTCAAGCCCTCAACAGAAATTTTCAAATCTTCCGGGTCAGCGAGATAATTGGGATCGATGACCGGCAAGTCCCGCGGATCGGCGGAGCGCAAGGCAACCGTTCCACGTGACTTCGGTCGAAGCGTATATGAGTTGAGCGTTATGCCTGAAGCCCCTTTCGATACGCTTGGAACTCCAGCTTCCGCCCCTGCACCGGCAAGGAAATGGAACTGCAGGTCAGGACTGGCGCACTCTTTGTCGCCATACCAGAATGCACCACCTTCAACAACATTCGAGGTGATAGGACCTGAATTGAACAGGGAATACTGAATACCCGCCCACAACATCCAGTGGAGCTTGTTGTATTTATCAAGGCTGTCATGATTCTGAAGTTCAGCGACGATATCGACGCCAAAATGATCCTGCAGATTCTCACCAACGCCCGCGAGGTCCTCTATCACATCAATGCCATGGCTACGCAGGGCAGTGGCTGGCCCAATGCCTGACAGCATCATCAGTTTTGGTGTACCAATTGCACCGGACGTCACAAGCACTTCACTATCGGCACGCGCTGTCATTTGTTTGCCGTTGATCTCGTAATCGACCCCAACAGCGCGCCGGCCTTCAAAAACAATCCGCAGGACCAATGCGCCGGTGACCAGAGTCAGGTTTGGGCGTTTCAGGGCCGGCCGCAGATAGCCAACGGCTGCGGAACAGCGGCGGTTATTACGGATCGTCGTCTGATAAACGCCAGCCCCTTCCTGGGTTGGTCCGTTGAAGTCCGGGTTATAGGGAATACCGTATTCCTGGCAGCTCTGCACAAATGCACGCGTCATGCGTTGTGGATCAGGAAGGTTTGAAACTCCAAGAGGCCCATCGGTTCCATGCCAGCCACCCGACAGAATCGTGTTACCCTCCGAACGAAGGAAATACTTTTGTACATCCTTGAAACTCCATCCTTCAGCGCCTTCACTTTGCCAGCGATCGTAATCGCTCGGATGACCACGTGTAAAAACCTCGGCATTGATGGACGAGCCACCGCCAAGTACTTTAGCCTGCACATACGGAATCTCACGATTGTTCGCATGTCGTTGAGGGGTGGTTTTGAGCCCCCAAGTCAGGGGGCCCGTAGTCATTTTAGCAAAGCCAACCGGCATATGGATGAAAGGATGACTGTCCCGTCCGCCCGCTTCAATAAGACAGACACGTGCAGAAGGATTTTCCGAAAGACGCGCGGCAAGGACGCAGCCAGCACTCCCTCCCCCGACGATCACATAATCAAAACCTGTCGTCATCATGCTATCCAATGCGAGCGTTTGCCTATTTCGACGTGAACGGACTTGATTTGCGTATATTCCTCGACGCCGTATATCCCGGCCTCGCGACCCCAACCAGACTGTTTGAAGCCTCCAAGCGGCATTTCCGGCCCGCCCGCCATGATCGTATTCACCCAGAACCGGCCGGCACGTACGCGTCGTGTTACCATAAGCGCCTTGTCGATATTCTTGGTCCAGACACTTGCCGCAAGACCGTAGACCGTATCATTTGCCATTCGGATCGCGTCTTCGAGTGTATCAAAATGCATGGAACAGAGTACGGGGCCGAAAATCTCATCCCGAGCAATCGCCATTTCTCGAGAAACGCCCGAGAAAAGCGTCGGTGCAATATATTGTCCGCGGCCAAGGTCAAGCGGCGATCCGCCACAAAGAAGCTTTGCACCCTCCGCTCCGCCTTTGGCTATATAGTCCAGAATCGTAGCGTTCTGCGCTTCAGTCGTTATTGCTCCAACTTGGGTATTTGGATCCAGCGGGTCACCAACGCGGATTTTGGCCATTTTCTCCACGAGCAACTTTTCAAAATCCGCAGCGATTGAACGCTCAACAATCAGGCGCGATGAAGAAACACAGCACTGTCCTGTATTGAAGCTAATTCCAAATGCTGCGGCATCCGCCGCGTCTTCCAGATCTGCATCGGCAAATACAACGATCGGATTCTTGCCGCCCAGTTCCAGACCAAGTTTCTTGAAATTGGAGTCAGCGGCGGCATGAACGCAAGAACGCCCCACAGCGGTTGAACCAGTGAAGGAGAGCATGTCAACATCCGGATGTTCAGCCATTGCCTGACCAATAATACGTCCAGAGCCGGTAATCACATTAAAGACACCTGCAGGCAGACCGGCTTCCGCCAGTACTTCGGCCAACAACAATGTGCTCGCCGACGTCACCTCCGATGGCTTGACGACCATAGTGCAGCCGGAGGCCAGAATAAACGGCACGCGCTCACACAAAATCAGGAACGGAAAATTCCAAGGTGTAATCAGGCCAACAACACCGATAGGCTCACGCAACACCATGCCGAAAAGATCGTCACCGAGTGAATTGAAACTATCGCCGTGCAGAAGCCGTGCCGCACCTGCGCCAACTTCAAAACAGGCAATGCAATTGTCGATTTCTCCACGAGCCTGCGAGATCGGCTTACCGTTTTCCAGCGTCTCCCAATAGGCAATCTCATCGCGTCGGCGACGCAGAATCTCCGCTGCCCTTAGAAGCACGCCGGCGCGAGACGCTCCTGACAATCCCGACCAGCGGCGATCCTCAAAGGCCCGCCGCGCCGCCCCTACAGCTTCGTCAAGATGCTCGGTGGTACAACGAACGGTTCGTGTGACAGGCGTTCCATGGCCAGGCGAAAGTCGTTCGAAGTAGTCAGTCCCTTCCTTCCACCTACCATCGATAAAGAAACCGAACGTACGCGCTTCGCGCGGGGGCGAAAGAAATGCGTTATTGTGATCCATCGGATACCTCCACTTCGATTTTATCACGCCGCAATGGCGATCTGTGTCTTGAGATGTTGCGGTCGCTGACCAATGGTTTCGAAAGCCTCCTGGATATCCTCCAGGCTATAGCTTGCATTCGTGAAATTTTCCGTCTGAAAGCGCCCATGCGACAGCAAGGTTAGCGCATCGTGCATGTCCGCGCCCATGCCGGCGACAGAGCCTTTCAGACCGTTCTCCTCAAGTACTGCTCGAAGAATATTGACCGGTATCGCTTCGTCCGGTGCGGTAATGCCGAAGAACGCGACGTGCCCGCCCCGTCTGATCAGATCGAAGGCTTGCTCGTAGAGCTTGCGGCTGCCGACGCTTTCAATCACAAAGTCGGCACCGCGTCCGCCCGTCATTTGCAAAACCGTCTGGTGAACTTCAGCAGGATCCCTTACGGCGAAATCCGCGCCTGCGGCAAGGGCCATTTGACAGCGCTCCGGTGAAAGATCAACGACGATAATCGGAGCTGCACCGACCAGCCGCATCATCTGCACATGAAGATTTCCAATTGGCCCAGCGCCGAGCACGACCACTGACTGGCCAAAACTCACGCCCGCCTTGCGTGCCGCGCGCACCACACAGGCAACAGGTTCGGTCAACGCAAGGATGTCATCGGCTATATTGGTAGATACGGGGATGGCCAGTCGCGCAGGAACCGAAACATATTCCGCGAAAGCCCCATTGCGGCCAATGCCAAGCTGGGTGACTTCAGCACAGTTAAGCACCTCGTTGCGACGGCACCAGAAACAGGTTCCACAGCCTATATTGATATCAACGACGACGCGCGATCCCACCGAAAGATGCTTTACATTGGCCCCGCACTCGGCAACCGTTCCACAAAATTCGTGACCTGGAACCAGCGGCAAACTATCGACAGCATAGTGGCCGTTGAAAATATGAATATCGGTTCCACAAATTCCGGTTCGCGCCACGCGTATAAGCACGTCCTCCGGCCCTATGCGAGGCACATCGATCTCACGCACCTCAAAGCGCCGTGGAGCTGAAAGGAAAGCTGCTTTCATTTTCATGAACTATTCCTTTTTTACTTTACGGTGCGCAGTTTGGCGCGATCAATCGTCAATGCGATTGCTGCGATAAGCACGATGCCAAACAGCATTTGCTGCTTGGTCGCGTCGATTTCGAAATAGAGCATCGATGCGCGGATAACCGCAACGATCAGGGTACCGACAACAGTGTTGATCACCCCACCGACACCACCTGTAAGCGGCGTGCCTCCGACCAGCACAGCAACAATTGCGGGAAGCAAAAAGCCGTTGGCGATGGTCGGCGCGCCACCGGAGAGCTTGACCGCAAAAAGAAGGCCCGCAACCGCGGCCAAGGCACCTGATATGGCGAAAGCCAGAACCTTGAAACGCTTGACGTCAAGACCTGAAGCCGCGGCGGCTAGCTCTCCGGCTCCGACCGCCTTAAGCGCACGCCCAAGTGTGGTGCGGCGTTCAATAAATAGACAGATCGCCACCAATGCCCCCGCGATGAGCAATTCATGCGGCACACCAAAACTACGGCCGATCATCCAGCCGAAAGTTTCGTTACGCTGAATGGCGTCCATGTTGAGCGCTCGTTGACCAGAGAGCCATTGTGCGATGGAAAACGCAATGCCGCCAACTGCGAGCGTCGAAATGAAAGACGGCACATAAAGCCTTGTCGTTACGAAGCCCGAAAGCGCGCCAAGAAGAAAGCCCGACAAAATACAAAGTACGGCCACCCACGGCCCCAGGGATGCAAGGTAAACAGACGCGATGACCGTTACCATATTTGCCATCGATTGAGCCGAGAGATCGATACCGCCAATGTAGATCGCAAAGGTAAGACCGAGTGCCATGATGAAAAGCGGCACAATATCGCCTGCTATACCCAGAAGGTTCGACGGCCGCAAAAAGCCTGGATCAGCGAAACCCACGATTGCGACAAGCACAACCAGGGTAATCCAGGGCAAATGTGGTTTAAGGCGCTGAATATCCATCTTATCCTCAGATCATATAATGCAGCAGATCAAACGGCGTCGGCTTGGAAGCCGGGTCGGCCGAAAAGCATTTCTGGATACGCCCATCCTTGAGAACGACAATGGTGTGCGACAATCCAATCGCTTCTTCCAGCGTATCTGCAACCAAAACGATCCCAACTCCTGCCGCGCTCATCTCACGGATCATGTCGTAGACGTCTTCCTTGGCGCCGATGTCGAGACCTCGGGTGGGATGATCGAGAAGCATGATGTCAGAACCGCCTGAACGCCATTTGGCCAGCACAACCTTTTGTTGATTACCGCCTGAGAGATTGCCACAATCGGCAAACTCGGAATGAGCTTTGATCGACAGCTTGTCGATCCAGTCACGGGCAAGGGCTCGTTCCTCCGCGACCCGCAGAACACCGCCGTTTGAATGCTTCTTCATTTGTGAAAGGGTCATGTTCTCATAGACATTCATGCCGGACACAATGCCTTCAATCTTGCGCTCGCGCGGCACATAGCCAACGCCATTGGCAACCGACTGGCGCGGAGAATAAGCATTCGCCTCCTGCCCTTTGATCCGCAAGCATCCGATTGACGGCGTCAACATGCCATAGATTGTCCGAAGGATTGCCTCGCGGCCCGACCCTTCCGTGCCGACCAAACACAGCACCTCGCCGGCATGAAGCTTGAACGAGATATCGCGGACCCGGCCAGGCAGGCCGACATTCTCCATCTCGACAAGCACATTTGCAGCGTCAAAAGGCTTCTGGAGATGTTCCCGGTAATATTGTTTGTCGACGTTGCGCCCCACCATCTTATGCTGGATTTCTTCGGCGCTCGCGCCGCCGCGACCAACAACATCCACGACCTGGCCATCTTTCATGACGTAGATGCGATCAGAAAGTTCCATCACCTCATCCATACGGTGAGAGACGAATATAAAGGACGCACGCGTTGTCAGTTCTCGTACCAGTTTGAAAAGCAGCCCGACCTCTTCCTTTGACAAAACCGAGGTGGGTTCGTCGAGCAAAATGACAAGATCGCCGGCGACACGTTCTTCCAGAGTCAGTACCTTAGCCAATTCCACCAACTGACGCTGAACAAATGACAGTTTCGACGTGACAAGTGTCGGATCGATATCAAGCTTTACCTTGGCAAGTTGTTGGCTCGCCGCTTTTGCCATTGCCTTCCAGTTGACGACGCCAAAACGCACAAACTGGCGTTCGTAACCAAGGAAGATATTTTCCATCACAGTGAGGTTCGGGATGAGCGACTGCTCCTGGAACACCATCCCGATACCCTTTTCCATCGCCTGGCGCGGATTAGCAAAGCGAACGGGGGTTCCATTGATGAGCACCTGTCCTCCGTCCGGTTGATAGGCGCCATAAATGACTTTCATCAAAGTAGATTTACCGGCGCCGTTTTCGCCGACCAATCCGACGATCTCGCCGCGCTTGATGTGAAAATTGATACCCTTCAGGGCATGAACGCCTGGGAATTTCTTGTCGAGGGATTTGAGCTCATACATAGTGCACACCTCACTTGACGAAGGAGACCATCTTGCGGTCGGTCGACAACACAACCGCCACAATAACAAGGAGACCGAGCACGCCGTCCTGAATGAAATCGGGAAGGCCAATAACGACCAGTCCGTTGTCTATCACATTGACGATCAACACGCCCACGAGCGCATTCCACACGCCCCCGATTCCGCCCCAGAGAGCCACACCACCGACCACAACGGAAGTGATGGACACGAACATGAAGTTTGCACCTGTTACCGATTCCGCCTGGCCTATACGCGCCACAACCAGTATGGCGGCGATGGCATAGAAAATACCCGCAAGCGCAAAGCCCACAATACGGACGCGCTTGACGTTAAGACCCGATGCGTGAGCAAGATCCTCACCGCCACCGACCGCATAAAAATTGCGCCCAAGCGTGGTGTGCGTCTGAATGAACCAGGCCACGAGGAAGAAAAAAGCCGCAATGTAAACCATCAATGGAAATCCCAGCCAGCGAACGGTCAGCAAGCTCCGAAAAGCGCTATCGCTAACTCTGACGATATCTCCGCCTGTGAGCAGGATCGCAGCCCCTGTTCCAACGAACCCCATGGCAAGGCTTGCCATAAAAGACGGTATCTTTAGCTTAACATGCACAAGTCCGTTCAATAGGCCTATGAAACCGCCAAGCATCAATATTATCGGAAGGGCAATCCATCCGAGACCTGTCGAGGATCCGCCGAAATAAGCGAAGACAAAGGCAAACGAGACCGCTGTCAGTGAAATCGCCCCTTCCATGGAGAGATCGATCGACCCCATTATGATTATGAAAGTCACACCCACAGCCACCATGAGTGCCGGAGCCGATGCAATGGCAATGCGTGCGAAATTCCTGACCGAGAAAAATGTGGGATTGAGCGCAGTGAAAAGAATGATAAGAGCTAACAGCACCAAAAGCGGTGCCCACTTGATCAAGGTTACGCGCGATAGATGACGTGCCACGTCGGACTACCCTCTTCCTATGAAGTCTGAACTGGGAAAAATGGCGACGGCACTCTGACCGCCGCCAATCGGCAAAGATCAGTATTTGATCTGACCGTTCGTAGGACCCCAGAAATCTTTCCAGTCATATGCGGGAACCGCATCCAGATACTTGGCTCTGAAATCGGCCGCATCTTTTTGGGTGATGAGGATCGTCGGTCCATAGAACTCGCGATGTTCCTTTGGCTCCTCCGAAGGCTTGAAGGTTCCAATTGCGGCATGATAGGCGAGCGCAGCGCTGATGCCGCCGCCCCAATGGGGGTTGGTAAATACCGTAGCGAGAAGCTGGCCTTCCATCACCATTTGCACGGCTTCCGGATTGCCGTCATAGGCCACGATCGGCATATTTTCGATGCCTTCGGCGCGCAGGGCTTCAATAACGCCGTAAGCGATATTGTCAGCTGCGCAGTGCACACCCTTGATCTTGTCTCCGTATCGAGTCAGGAAGGAAGACATCAATGCTGCACCCTTCTGGGTATCCCAGTCAGCAGGCTGTGCATCGAGCAATTCGATGTTCGGGAAATCTTTCAGGGCATTTTTTAAGCCGTTAAGGCGTTCAACAGCCGGATTATTGGCAGCGATACCCCCAAGATGCACCACCCCGCCCTCGCCGCCCATGGCTTCGAAAAGGATGCGCGCGGTCTCCTCGGCCGGCTTCTCATCCGACCACGTCATATGGGAGACGTAGTTATCGCCGAAGTCCCAGGGATGCAGATCGTCGGTTTTGTTCCATATCGTGGAAATAAAACCGCCAGCGGCTTGGACTGCTTCAACCACGGGACGCGCATTGGGGCTATCGTTGGGATCGCAGGCTATCGCGCAATTGCCATTGCTCTTGGCGAGAAACGCCTTGATGTCTGCCAGCGACTTTTCAGTCGAGCCCTCGTTGATCAGACTGACTAGCGCCGTTTTTGGCCTTCCAAGCGATTCCACGAAGGCTTCGCCGCCCGAAACGACCGAATTCCAATATGCTGATGCGCGGTCGCGATAGCTCCACGCAATCGCGGGATCGCTCAATGCAGCCAGCGCCCCACCACGCCCGAAAACTCCTGGTATGGCAACAGTGCCCAATCCGGCTGCAGCGGCGAAAAGAAAATTCCGACGGTTAAGCGTCTCACGCTCAATAAAATCTTTTATGAAGCTTGACATATGTTCCTCCCGAATTCCGTCTGAAAACGTATCCCGGGCTGCGACTGGCTCGACATTGGCGAGTTCGTTCGTCCGCTATCCGTGATCGGCGCCACTCCTATAACGCACTAACTGGTTACTGCATTATTGCACTTCTCGTCAAGTGGCTTACAATGAACTTGCGCGTGTCGTGTTAACGGTTTGATTTTGACGACACGCGATTCGTACGTGTATGAGTAAATTGCACACACCAACCCCAGCGGAGGACAGGCCTTGAGCGTGACAAGCGAGCAGCAAGAAAAATCAGGCCAAAAACCACGTATCCGCGATGCCGAGGCGACAAAGCTGCGCATTCTGGAAGCTGCAAAAAAAGAATTTGCAAAGAACGGTTTGGGCGGCGCCCGCGTGGACGATATTGCTGAAAAGGCCAAATCCAACAAGCGGATGATTTATCACTACTACGGAAGCAAGGAAGATCTCTTCCGCATTGTGTTAGAGAACGTTTATCTTGAAATTCGCGCTGCGGAGCAAAAATTAAATCTCAAGGACCTTGATCCAAAAGCCGCGCTCGAAAGGCTCGTGCGCTTTACGTGGGAGTATTATCTCAAGAATCCCGAATTCCTCACGCTCGTAAACAGCGAAAATCTGCATCGAGCCAAGCATCTCAAGAAATCCGAAATCGTTCGGGCTTCCAGTCGCAAGCTTGTCAGTATGGTCGCGGAACTATTGGAGCGAGGAGTAAGGGACGGTGTTTTTCGTGAAGGCATCGACCCTGTGCAACTGAATATTACGATTGCCGCGGTTAGCTATTACTATCTGACAAACCGGTTTACAGGTTCAATAATTTTTGAGCGCGATTTAATGGCAAAATCTGCTCTTGAGGATCGGATCCTATTCAACGTAGAAACAATTATGCTTCTTGTCTGCAAGAAATTTTAGCATATTTATTCTTAACAGTATATTCATTATATTTTTAAAATTTCATAATAGAATGAATATTAAATAGCGATTGTCCGATTATTTCAACGCATCAGAAGGATTACTCGAACCCGACCGATTTTTTGCCAGCCTTTAAGTCGAGAAATATTTACGTGTCGCTCGGTGCATTCTCTGGGTTAAATTTTTAGCCATTCGTCTACAACGAAGTGTTCTATGCTGACTCCGCCGTTAGCCGATGTGCGGCTTGTCAGTCAAGAATCTGGGCCAAGCTTCTCAACCGCAACAATCGAGTTCCCTAAACGCCTTGAAGGGAAATGAACCCGCGACCTGAGCTTTAGGTCTTTCTAAGCTATTGTTAGCGCTAAGCAATGAGCGGAAGGTGCTAATCAGTCCGACGCAGCCCCCGAAAATTGCAGACATTGCAATAAAGTCTGAAGCAATAAATCACCACGTCATTCCGCAAAGTTGGCCAGTTGGTATCGCCCACTCCCTGTTCACAACATCAATCAGGATAATTTTCTCCTGCTTGCTTTTGCAATCAATATTGCGGACGATATTACCGGATGCCCATCCGGGAGAACTCTTGGGAGGAAAGACATGCAGCATTACGCACTGAAATCGCTTTCCCTTGCCACTGTCATCGCCATTGCAAGTCATCTGCCTTCGGCTCAAGCGGCATCGCCAGCCCCGGCGGAAGGCCAGAATGGCATGGTGGTTACGGCCCAGCATCTTGCCTCGCAAGTCGGTATCGATGTGCTGAAGAACGGCGGCAACGCCGTCGATGCGGCGGTTGCGGTCGGCTACGCGCTGGCGGT
>NZ_JACGXB010000031.1:0-17242 GCF_014138065.1 Ochrobactrum sp. P6BSIII
TCACCGAAGAACTTCGTGATTGCCGCAGTCAACGAGGTCTTGCCATGGTCAACGTGACCGATGGTGCCGATGTTAACGTGGGGCTTGTTACGTTCAAACTTACTCTTTGCCATTTGAGCTCTCCGTAAATTTAGCCTGCTCAGGCATTCTTTTGATTGGGAGCGTAACCTAGACGGTTACGCAAACTTCTTTTGGATTTCCTGTGCGACCGCCGTCGGAACCGGCTCATAATGGTCGAACTGCATCGTGTACTGTGCACGGCCCTGGGACATCGAACGCAGCGAGTTCACGTAGCCAAACATGTTGGCAAGCGGAACGTTTGCATTGACGACCGTGGCGATGCCGCGGGCTTCGGTGCCGGAAATCTGACCGCGACGCGAGTTCAGATCGCCAATAACGTCACCAACGTAATCTTCCGGCGTAACAACCTCGACCTTCATGATCGGCTCGAGGAGCTGGGCGCCAGCCTTCTGCGCACCTTCACGGAACGCTGCACGGGACGCGATTTCGAAGGCGAGAACAGACGAGTCAACGTCATGGTACGCGCCGTCGATCAGGGTGGCCTTCACGCCGAGCATCGGGAAGCCGGCGAGCGGACCCGCACCCATGACGCTTTCGATACCCTTCTGGACACCCGGAATGTATTCCTTCGGAACCGAGCCGCCGACGATCTTCGATTCGAAGATGAAATCGTCGCCATCATGCGGTTCGAAGATGATCTTCACGCGAGCGAACTGACCCGAACCACCCGACTGCTTCTTGTGGGTGTAATCGATTTCAGCCTGACGGGTGATCGATTCACGGTAAGCAACCTGCGGAGCACCGACGTTAGCTTCAACCTTGAATTCGCGCTTCATGCGATCGACGAGAATGTCGAGGTGAAGTTCGCCCATGCCGGCGATGATGGTCTGACCGGATTCTTCATCCGACTTGACGCGGAACGAAGGATCTTCAGCTGCCAGACGATTGAGCGCGATGCCCATCTTTTCCTGGTCGGCCTTGGTCTTCGGCTCGATCGCGATTTCGATAACCGGATCCGGGAATTCCATGCGTTCAAGGATAACCGGCTTCAGCGGATCGCAGAGCGTATCGCCAGTGGTGGTTTCCTTGAGGCCAGCCAGAGCAACGATGTCGCCTGCGAAGGCTTCTTCGATGTCTTCACGGCTGTTCGAGTGCATCTGCAGCATACGGCCGATGCGCTCACGCTTGCCCTTGACTGTGTTTTCGAGCGAAATGCCCTTGGTCAGCTTGCCCGAGTAAATACGAGCGAAGGTCAGCGAACCAACGAACGGATCGTTCATGATCTTGAATGCGAGCATCGAAAGCGGTGCTTCATCCGAAGATTCACGGGTGGTTTCCGTTTCGGTCTTGACATCGATGCCCTTAATTGCAGGAACATCGGTCGGAGCCGGCAGGAATTCCACAACTGCGTCGAGAAGCGGCTGAATGCCACGGTTCTTGAACGCCGTACCGCAAAGAACCGGATGGAACTTAACGTCGATGGTGCCACGGCGGATCAGTGCACGGAGCTGTTCGTTCGTCGGCATGGTGCCTTCGAGGTAAGCTTCCATTGCAGCTTCGTCGATTTCCACGGCCAGCTCGATGAGCTTTTCGCGGTATTCTTCAGCCTGGTCCTTGAGGTCTGCAGGGATTTCGCCAACTTCGGCAGCAGCGCCGATGGAGCCGTCCCAGGTCAGGGCCTTCATTTCGATCAGATCGATAACGCCGGTGAATTCGTTTTCAGCGCCGATCGGCAGCTGAACCGGAAGTGCAATAGCGCCAAGACGCGAGCCGACCATTTCAACGCAACGGAAGAAGTCAGCACCGATCTTGTCCATCTTGTTGACGAAGACCATACGCGGGACGTGGTACTTTTCAGCCTGACGCCACACGGTTTCCGTCTGAGGCTCAACGCCAGCGTTGGCGTCGAGCAGCGCGATTGCGCCGTCGAGAACACGGAGCGAACGCTCGACTTCAATCGTGAAGTCGACGTGGCCCGGAGTGTCGATGATGTTGAAGCGGCGCTTCTTGCCATCCTGACCCTGCCAGAACGTGGTCGTGGCAGCGGAAGTGATGGTGATACCGCGTTCCTGTTCCTGCTCCATCCAGTCCATGGTCGACGCACCATCGTGGGTTTCGCCGATCTTATGGTTCTTACCGGTGTAGAACAGGATGCGCTCGGTCATCGTCGTCTTACCGGCGTCGATGTGAGCCATGATACCGAAATTGCGGTAGTCTTCGATTTTGTATTCGCGGGCCATGATAGTCGCTCTTTGAATAGGTTTCGACGATTACCAGCGGTAATGCGAGAAGGCGCGGTTGGCTTCAGCCATGCGGTGCGTGTCTTCACGCTTCTTCACAGCAGAACCACGGCTGTTAGCAGCGTCAAGCAGCTCACCGGAAAGACGATCAATCATTGTCGTCTCGTTACGGCCACGAGCTGCATTGATGAGCCAACGGATGGCAAGTGCCTGGCGGCGTTCTGGACGCACATCAACCGGAACCTGATAGGTTGCACCACCAACGCGGCGCGAACGGACTTCGATGTGCGGAGCTACGTTGTCGAGCGCCTGATGGAACAGCGCGACCGGCTCGGACTTTGCCTTGGCTTCGATTGAATCGAGCGCACCGTAAACGATGCTTTCAGCAACCGACTTCTTGCCATGCAGCATGACTGCATTCATGAACTTCGTGATAACGAGATCGCCGAACTTTGGATCCGGATTGATCTCACGCTTCTCAGCTTTATGACGTCTAGACATTTCGTCTTTTCTTTCAATTACATCGGGCTCAGCTCACCTTACGGCAGCCGGTATCCCCGGAAAATCTTACTTCGGACGCTTTGCACCGTACTTCGAACGGCGCTGCTTGCGGTTCTTGACACCCTGGGTATCGAGAACGCCGCGGATGATGTGGTAACGCACACCCGGCAAGTCCTTTACGCGACCGCCGCGGATCATGACGACCGAGTGCTCCTGCAGGTTATGCCCTTCACCAGGGATATAACCGATAACTTCGAAGCCGTTCGTCAGACGAACCTTGGCAACCTTACGGAGAGCCGAGTTCGGCTTCTTCGGGGTCGTCGTGTACACGCGGGTGCAAACGCCGCGCTTCTGAGGGTTTGCCTGCAGTGCAGGAACCTTATTGCGCTTTACCGGCGCAATGCGCGGCTTGCGGATAAGCTGGTTTACGGTTGGCATACAACCTTCCTCTATAAAAAATCTCGTATCCACGCCCATACGGGCCGTTTCACCGCCATGCTGATGCACAAATTCGGGACAAGTCACGACAACCGGTGACCACCCCGAACAAAAGCAGAGGAAGCTGACGCTTCATGCGAACGGCAAGTTGCATTTCGATCGTAAAACGAACCCTGTTTGAGACGAACTTCAGGACGCGTCGTCCCGAACAAGCCAGTCTCACATCGGCTCAGATGGGCTGCTGATACGTCTTTCGCGACGTTTCGTCAAGGGAGCAGAGCCAAGTTTCTTAGCCAAAGGGCAGGAAACCGGCGTTTCGGTCTTCGCCGGACAGGTTATTGCGCTGTGATCAGCGTGAAATCGCACTTATTTCGCGATCAAAACCGTCATTTTCACGTGGCAGCATAGCGTTGACGCCCCGGAGCCGTTATTGAAACACATCCGAGTCGAAACGCAACCCAATATTAAGAGATTCTCAATGTCTTCCACTACCGCATCCACCGGCGACGATTCGCCAACCGTCCACCTGGTCATCGCAGACGTCTGGAACGAAGGTGAAGATTCCCCCGTTGAAGTCCATCTGCTCATGAAGGCTGACGAAGACGAAGATCTGGTTCAGACCGTTCTCGGCATTCTCGCTGAAGAAGGTTATCATGAAGCTGAACTTCTCGAGATGGGCACCCTCACCGAAGAGCCTGCCGAAGAGCCGCACAAAAGTGCATGGGCAACCGCTCTGAGCGGCGAAGTCGCGCTGATTGAATTCGACGGCGACGACGAAGAAGAAGAGTAAGCACTAGCCGAGCATGGCTTGAAAGAATGAGGCGCATTCCGGAAATCGGATGCGCCTTTTTCTTTTGCTCTTGCAACCGCCTGCCCTGCCGACCGAAGACAAACAAAAAGGCCGCCTCGAAGGGCGGCCTTTTTCAGTTTTGTATCTACCGATTACTCGGCAGCGTTGTTGGTCATGTCCACCAGCATCGCATTGGCTTCCGAAGAGCCGGAAGACTTGCGGCGCTCGTCGATGATCAGCTCGTCGCGAGCCGTCGCGATGCGACGGATCTGGTTGGTCATGCCGCCAGTACCGGCCGGGATGAGACGGCCGACGATGACGTTTTCCTTGAGACCCTGCAACGTGTCCATCTTGCCGGCGACCGCAGCTTCGGTAAGCACGCGGGTCGTTTCCTGGAACGACGCAGCCGAGATGAAGGACGGAGTCTGCAACGAAGCCTTGGTGATACCGAGGAGGACAGGATTGCCGGAACCCGGCTTCTTGCCTTCTTCGACCAGGCGTTCGTTGATCTCGTCGAGTTCGATACGATCCACGTGATCGCCGGTGATGTAACCGGTATCGCCGGAATCGGTGATCTCAACCTTCTGCAGCATCTGACGGACAATCACTTCGATGTGCTTGTCGTTGATCAAAACGCCCTGCAAACGATAGACTTCCTGGATTTCGTTCACGAGGTACGAAGCCAGAGCTTCGACGCCCTTGATCGCCAGAATGTCATGCGGTGCCGGGTTGCCGTCGAGGATGTACTCACCCTTTTCGATGACGTCGCCGTCCTGAAGATGGAACGGCTTGCCCTTCGGAATGAGGTACTCGACCGGCTCGATCGTTTCGTCGTTCGGCTCGATGATGATGCGACGCTTGTTCTTGTAGTCGCGACCGAAACGAACAGTACCATCGATCTCTGCGATGACGGCATGGTCCTTCGGACGACGTGCTTCGAACAGTTCGGCAACGCGCGGCAGACCACCGGTGATGTCCTTGGTCTTGGCGCTTTCCATCGGCAGACGGGCGATAACGTCACCAGCCTTTACATGGCTGCCCGGTTCGACCGAAAGGATCGATTCCACCGAGAGCATGAAGCGGGCATCGCCACCCTTCGACAGCTTGAGGATCTTGCCGGCCTTGTCCTTGATGACCATGGCAGGCTTGAGATCCGAACCGCGAGGGGTCGAACGCCAGTCGATAACGACGCGCTTGGTGATACCGGTCGACTCGTCGGCCGATTCCGAAACCGAAAGACCATCGACGAGATCTTCGAACTCAACGTAGCCTTCAACTTCGGTCATGATCGGACGGGTGTACGGATCCCATTCGGCAATACGCTGACCACGCTTGACCGTGTCGGCCTCGTCAACGAACAGACGCGAACCGTAGGTCACACGATGGACCGCACGTTCCTTGCCCGTGTTGTCGAGGATCAGGACAGCCATGTTACGGCCCATCACCACGAGGTTGCCATCGGAGTTGCGAACCACATTGCGGTTACGCAGCTTGACGGTACCTTCATACGAGGCTTCCAGATAGGACGAGTCGACAACCTGTGCCGTGCCGCCCAAGTGGAAGGTACGCATGGTGAGCTGGGTGCCCGGCTCGCCGATCGACTGAGCAGCGATAACGCCGACAGCTTCACCCTGGTTGACCGGAGTACCGCGTGCGAGGTCGCGACCGTAGCACTTGGCGCAAACGCCGTTGCGGGTTTCGCAAGTCAGTGCCGAACGAATACGGATCGACTGGATCGACGCCTTCTCGATGATCTCGACGTCCTTTTCCTCGATCATGCGGCCGGCTTCGACGATGACTTCGCCGGTGGTCGGATGCAGGATCGGATCCAGAGCCGTACGGCCCAGAACGCGCTGACCAATCGAAGCCACGATCTGACCGGCATCGACGATCGGCTGCATGGTGAGACCGATTTCGGCGCCGCAATCGACTTCCGAAATGATCGCATCCTGTGCAACGTCAACGAGACGACGGGTCAGGTAGCCCGAGTTAGCGGTCTTCAAGGCGGTATCTGCCAGACCCTTACGGGCACCGTGGGTCGAGTTGAAGTACTCGTTAACGGTCAGGCCTTCCTTGAAGTTCGAGATGATCGGGGTTTCGATGATTTCACCCGACGGCTTGGCCATCAGGCCGCGCATACCGCCAAGCTGACGCATCTGGTTGACCGAACCACGGGCACCCGAATGCGACATCATGTAGACCGAGTTCATCTGCTTCTGGCGACCGGTCACCGGATCGAATTCAACGGCCTTGAGGCGCGCCATCATCTCTTCGGTGATCTTGTCGGTTGCCTTACCCCAGGCGTCGACGACCTTGTTGTACTTTTCGCCCTGAGTGATCAGGCCGTCATTGTACTGCTGTTCGTATTCGGTCGTAAGCGCTTCGGTGTCTGCAACGATCTTCGCCTTGGTATCCGGAATGACCATGTCATCCTTACCAAACGAGATACCCGCACGGCAGGCATGGGCAAAGCCGAGCTGCATGATGCGATCGCAGAAGATAACCGTCTCTTTCTGACCGCAATGGCGGTAGACGTGATCGATCATCTTGGAGATGTTCTTCTTGGTCATCTCCTGATTGCAGATGTCAAACGGCACCATGACGTTCTTCGGCAGAAGCTCGCCAATGATCATGCGGCCAGGCGTCGTGTCGAAGATCTTCGACACTGGCTTGCCTTCGGCATCGACCGACTTGAAGCGACCCTTGATCTTGGTGTGCAGCGTGACAGCCTTGGTTTCCAGCGCGTGCTGGAGTTCACCCATATCGGCAAACACCATGCCCTCGCCCGGCTCTTTGTCTGCCACGATGGACAGATAATAGAGGCCGAGAACCATGTCCTGCGAAGGAACGATGATCGGCGCGCCGTTTGCCGGATGCAGGATGTTGTTGGTCGACATCATCAGCACGCGTGCTTCAAGCTGGGCTTCAAGCGACAGCGGCACGTGAACAGCCATCTGGTCACCGTCGAAGTCGGCGTTGAATGCCGTACAAACGAGCGGATGCAGCTGGATTGCCTTGCCTTCGATCAGAGTGGGTTCGAAGGCCTGGATGCCAAGACGGTGCAGCGTCGGAGCGCGGTTCAGAAGAACCGGATGCTCGCGGATGACTTCGTCAAGGATATCCCAGACTTCCGGACGTTCCTTTTCAACCAGCTTCTTCGCCTGCTTGACGGTGGACGAATAGCCCTTGGCGTCAAGGCGAGCGTAAATGAACGGCTTGAACAGTTCGAGCGCCATCTTCTTCGGCAGACCGCACTGGTGAAGCTTCAGTTCCGGACCGGTCACGATAACCGAACGGCCGGAATAGTCGACGCGCTTGCCGAGCAGATTCTGACGGAAGCGGCCCTGCTTGCCCTTGAGCATGTCGGACAGCGACTTCAGCGGACGCTTGTTGGCGCCGGTGATCACGCGGCCACGACGGCCGTTGTCGAACAGCGCGTCCACAGCTTCCTGCAGCATGCGCTTTTCGTTACGGATGATGATGCCCGGTGCGCGCAGTTCGATCAGGCGCTTCAGACGGTTGTTACGGTTGATGACGCGGCGGTACAGATCGTTCAGATCCGACGTCGCGAAACGACCGCCGTCCAGCGGCACGAGCGGACGCAGATCCGGCGGAATGACCGGAACGATCTTCATGATCATCCATTCCGGACGGTTTCCCGATTCCAGAAAGTTTTCGACGATCTTCAGACGCTTCATCAGCTTCTTCTGCTTCAGGTCCGAGGTGGTCTCGGCCAGATCGACGCGCAGATCGGCGGCAATCTTTTCGAGTTCCATCGAAGCCAAAAGCTCGTAAATAGCTTCTGCACCAATAAGAGCCGTAAACTGATCTTCGCCGAATTCATCGACGGCGATCATATATTCCTCTTCCGAAAGAAGCTGATGCTCCTTCAGCGAGGTCAGGCCCGGTTCGGTCACGATGTAGTTTTCGAAATACAGGACGCGCTCGATATCCTTGAGCGTCATGTCCAGCAGCGTGCCGATACGGCTCGGCAGCGACTTCAAAAACCAGATGTGAGCAACCGGAGCTGCGAGTTCGATATGGCCCATACGCTCGCGACGAACGCGCGAGAGCGTGACTTCCACACCGCACTTTTCGCAGATGATGCCTTTGTATTTCATACGCTTGTACTTACCGCACAAGCATTCATAGTCCTTGATCGGGCCGAAGATGCGCGCGCAGAAGAGACCATCGCGTTCTGGCTTGAACGTGCGGTAGTTGATAGTCTCCGGCTTCTTGATCTCGCCGTATGACCAGGACAGAATCTTCTCAGGGCTGGCGATCGAGATTCTGATGGAATCGAACGTTTGCGCCGGAGCCTGAGGATTGAAAAGATTCATGACCTCTTGGTTCATGCCGTTCTCCTTAAGGGCGATCCGCCGCCCTGTGTGTCGTCGATGACAGGCTGAAAATCCCTGCCATCCGGAAAAGAAATCGCGGTACTACTCAGTTTTGAACTGGCTTGCCGTAGGTCTCGTTCCCTCTTGCGGCAAATAAATCCGCCTTCACTGGAAACGAGTATACGGGCGCGCCACGGCAAGACCATGGCGCGCCTCGATTTTTTACTCTGCAGCGTCCGGCAGGGCCGGCTGTTCAGCATCGCGCGTGTCGTCGAGTTCGACATTGAGACCGAGCGAGCGCATTTCCTTGACGAGAACGTTGAAGCTCTCTGGAATACCCGCTTCGAATGTGTCGTCTCCGCGCACGATGGCTTCGTAGACCTTGGTACGGCCTGCCACGTCGTCCGACTTGACCGTAAGCATTTCCTGCAGCGTGTAAGCTGCACCGTATGCTTCCAGTGCCCAGACCTCCATTTCGCCGAAGCGCTGACCACCGAACTGGGCCTTGCCGCCCAGAGGCTGCTGCGTAACGAGCGAGTAAGGTCCGATCGAACGGGCGTGGATCTTGTCGTCGACCAGGTGGTGGAGCTTCAACATGTAGATGTAGCCCATGGTCACCTGACGGTCGAACGGCTCACCCGTACGTCCATCATACAGCGTCGACTGACCCGAAGTCGCAAGACCGGCATCCGTCAGCATCGCATTGATGTCGGCTTCGACGGCACCGTCGAAGACCGGCGTTGCGATGGACACGCCGCGCTTCACCTGATTGGCCAGCATGACAACGGAATCGTCGTCATAAGACCGGATCGGTTCATTGCGGTCGTTGTCCGGATAGATGTGCTCCAGCGTCTCGCGCAGCGGCTCAATATTGGCCGTCTTGCGGTAAACGTCGAGAAGCTCACCGATCTTCTTGCCCATGCCAGCGCATGCCCAGCCGAGGTGGGTTTCCAGAATCTGGCCCACATTCATACGGCTCGGAACGCCAAGCGGGTTCAGCACGATGTCGGCATGCGTACCGTCTTCGAGGAACGGCATGTCCTCGACCGGCAGAATGCGCGAAACCACACCCTTGTTACCGTGACGGCCAGCCATCTTGTCGCCCGGCTGGATCTTGCGCTTCACAGCGACAAAGACCTTGACCATCTTCATGACGCCTGGAGGCATCTCGTCGCCGCGCTGTACCTTTTCGACCTTGTCCATGAAGCGTGCTTCAAGCAGCTTCTTGGATTCGTCGTACTGGCCACGCAGAGCTTCCAATTCACCCTGAAGCTTTTCGTCTTCAACGGCAAACTGCCACCATTGCGAACGCGGATACTCGGTCATGAGTTCGCGGCTGATCGTCGTGCCCTTCTTGAAGCCCTTCGGGCCGGCAGCGGCAACCTTGCCATCGATCATGTCGGCGAGACGGCCATAGACGTTGCGGTCCAGGATAGCCTGTTCGTCGTCACGGTCCTTGGCGAGACGCTCGATTTCCTCGCGCTCGATAGCCATGGCGCGTTCGTCCTTTTCAACGCCGTGGCGATTGAAAACGCGAACTTCCACAACGGTACCGTAGGTTCCGGGCGGCATACGCATGGAGGTGTCACGAACGTCGGACGCCTTTTCACCGAAGATGGCGCGCAGAAGCTTTTCTTCCGGCGTCATCGGGCTTTCGCCCTTCGGGGTGATCTTGCCGACAAGAATGTCGCCAGGATGCACTTCAGCACCGATGTAGACGATACCTGCTTCGTCGAGGTTCTTCAGCGCTTCTTCCGATACGTTCGGAATGTCGCGGGTGATTTCCTCAGGTCCAAGCTTGGTGTCGCGGGCAGCAACTTCGAATTCCTCGATGTGGATCGAGGTGAACACGTCGTCCGAAACGATCTTTTCCGAAAGAAGGATCGAATCTTCGTAGTTGTAACCGTTCCACGGCATGAACGCGACGAGCACGTTGCGGCCGAGAGCCAGATCGCCGAGATCTGTCGACGGACCGTCAGCAATGATATCGCCCTTGCCGATCGGATCGCCCACGCGAACGAGCGGACGCTGGTTGATACAGGTCGACTGGTTCGAACGCTGGAACTTCTGCAGACGATAGATATCGACGCCCGACTTGGACGGATCGAGATCTTCCGTAGCGCGGATAACGATACGGGTCGCATCGACCTGATCGACGAAACCGCCACGACGCGCTGCAATCGCTGCACCGGAGTCGCGAGCCACAATCGGTTCCATACCCGTACCGACGAACGGCGCTTCAGCGCGAACGAGCGGCACAGCCTGACGCTGCATGTTCGAGCCCATGAGGGCGCGGTTGGCGTCATCGTTTTCAAGGAACGGAATGAGCGCTGCTGCAACCGAAACGAGCTGCTTCGGCGAAACGTCCATCAGGTCCACGTTTTCACGCGGCGCCATCATCACTTCACCGGCATGACGGCAGATGACGAATTCGTCAACAAAACCGCCCTGTGCGTCCAGCTCAACGTTTGCCTGGGCAACCGAGTGCTTGGCTTCTTCCATGGCCGACAGATAGACAACGTCGTTCGTTACCTTGCCGTCGATCACCTTACGGTACGGGCTTTCGATGAAGCCGTACTTGTTGACGCGGGCGAAGGTTGCAAGCGAGTTGATCAGACCGATATTCGGGCCTTCCGGCGTTTCAATCGGGCAGATACGGCCATAGTGGGTCGGATGCACGTCGCGGACTTCGAAGCCAGCGCGCTCACGGGTCAAACCGCCCGGTCCAAGAGCCGAAAGACGGCGCTTGTGGGTGATTTCCGAAAGCGGGTTGGTCTGATCCATAAACTGCGACAGCTGCGACGAACCGAAGAATTCACGAACGGCAGCCGCTGCGGGCTTCGCGTTGATGAGATCCTGCGGCATGACCGTGTCGATTTCGATCGAGGACATACGTTCCTTGATCGCGCGCTCCATGCGGAGCAGACCGACGCGGTACTGATTTTCCATCAGTTCGCCGACCGAACGCACGCGGCGGTTGCCGAGATTGTCGATGTCGTCGATTTCGCCACGACCGTCACGCAGTTCCACCAGCATCTTGACCACGGCCAGGATGTCTTCCTTGCGCAGAACGCGCACGGTGTCTTCCGCGTCGAGGTCCAGACGCATGTTCATCTTGACGCGACCGACGGCCGAAAGGTCGTAACGCTCTGCATCGAAGAACAGCGAGTTGAACATCGCTTCGGCGGAATCCATCGTAGGCGGTTCGCCCGGACGCATCACGCGATAGATGTCAAACAGCGCATCCTGACGGCTCTCGTTCTTATCGACAGCCAGCGTGTTACGGATGTAACCGCCGATGTTGATATGATCGATGTCCAGAACATTGATCTCGGTTTCACCGGTATCGAGCAGCGTCTTGAGGACCTTCTCGTCGATTTCGTCACCAGCTTCGAGATAAATCTCGCCGGTTGCGTAATTGACGACGTCTTCCGCCAGATAGGAACCGAACAGGTCGTCCTCGGTAGCCTTGATGGCCTTCAGACCCTTTTCAGCAAGCTGCTTGGCCGAACGGGCCGTGAGCTTCTTACCGGCTTCGAGAACAACTTCGCCCGTATCCGCGTCGATGAGATCGGAAATGATCTTCATGCCCTTGAAGCGGTCGGCGGAATACGGAATGCGCCAGTTGTCGCCGTCACGCGAATAGGTGACGGTCTTGTAGAAGGTCGACAGAATTTCTTCGCCGTCCATGCCGAGCGCCATGAGCAGCGTCGTTGCCGGCAGCTTGCGGCGACGGTCGATACGCGCATAGACGATGTCCTTGGAATCGAACTCGATGTCGAGCCAGGAACCGCGGTAAGGAATGACGCGAGCAGCGAACAGGAGCTTACCCGAAGAGTGGGTCTTGCCCTTGTCGTGATCGAAGAAGACGCCCGGCGAACGGTGCATCTGTGAAACAATCACGCGTTCCGTGCCGTTGACGATGAAGGTGCCGTTGTCGGTCATGAGCGGCATATCGCCCATGTACACGTCCTGCTCCTTGATGTCCTTGATGGACTTCGCGCCGGTATCTTCGTCAATATCGAATACGATAAGACGCAGCGTCACCTTGAGCGGCGCGGAATAGGTCAGGTCGCGCTGACGGCATTCGTCAACGTCGAACTTCGGTGGATCGAATTCGTAACGGACGAATTCGAGCATGGAAGCGCCGGAGAAATCCTGGATAGGGAAAACAGACTTGAAAACCGCCTGCAAACCCTCGTCAGGACGCCCGCCGGATGGTTCTTCAACCATTAGGAACTGGTCGTAAGATGCCTTCTGAACCTCGATAAGGTTCGGCATCTCGGCGACCTCTGGGATCTTGCCGAAAAATTTGCGTACGCGCTTGCGACCATTGAATGAATGGGTCTGAGCCATCGTCGCTCCTCGTTCTATAGCCTTGCGGCTTGCTCACGCCTTGCGGCCTTTATCATGCGCCGCCTTGCGGCGGTCCTTCGAGCGTATGGTTTTTCAAGTTGATGAGACCTGAAACGGACCATGCGCAATCTCGTCGTATCAAAGCAACTTTCGCACTGATTCGTGCGCAGGGTGCTTTTTGCATCGGCCCAAAAATCGAAGTCGATTTTTGGAAAGCACGATGCATGGATTCTAGCTATTAGAGCGACCTTTACGCGTCGTAAACGACGCGTGGCGCTCTAATGGGCTAAAACCCATTTCCTGAAAGCCGCTCTGGCGTTCAGAAAAAGGGTTTCCACTTAGTCGATCCACCGTCTTACGGGTGGAAACTGACGGATGGAAAACCATCCGCCAGAATAGTCCGAACTTACTTGAGTTCGACCTTGGCGCCAGCAGCTTCGAGCTGTGCCTTGATCTTCTCAGCTTCGTCCTTCGAAGCGGCTTCCTTGACAGCCTTAGGAGCGCCTTCGACGAGGTCCTTAGCTTCCTTGAGGCCGAGACCGGTGATTGCGCGCACTTCCTTGATCACGTTGATCTTGTTAGCGCCGCCATCGACGAGAACGACGTCGAATTCGGTCTTTTCTTCAGCAGCAGCAGCCGGAGCAGCGCCACCAGCAGCAGCAACTGCTACAGGAGCAGCAGCCGAAACGCCCCACTTCTCTTCGAGAAGCTTCGAAAGCTCAGCAGCTTCGAGAACGGTCAGTGCCGACAGGTCGTCAACGATCTTTGCGAGATCAGCCATTTTGGTATTTCCTTAGTTTCAAGGTTTGAACAATTGACAGCGAAAAACGGCCTTACGCCGCCTCGTTCTTCCGGGCGTGCGCGCCAATAACGCGAGCGATCTGGCCCGCTGGTGCGCTGGTAAGTACTGCGAGACGCTGAGCCGGGGTCTGGATCATTCCAACCAGCTTTGCGCGCAGTTCGTCGAGCGATGGGAGCGAAGCAAGCGACTTGACGCCATCGGCGTTAAGCGTCGTTGCACCCATTGCACCACCGAGGATAACGAGCTTGTCGTTAGCCTTGGCGAATTCGACGGCTACTTTCGGAGCAGCAATCGGGTCGTTTGCATAAGCAACAACCGTCTGACCTGTAAACAGATCAGAAATGCCTTCCGATTCCGTGCCCTGAAGAGCGATCTTGGCAAGGCGGTTTTTCGCGACTTTAACGGACCCACCTGCATCACGCATCTTCGAGCGAAGATCGCTCATCTGCGCAACGGTGAGACCGGTATAGTGGGCCACGACGACCGAACCGGACTCTTTAAAAGCGCCGTTCAGCCACGAGACAAATTCGCGTTTTTCCGCTCTATCCACTGTCTCTCTCCAGTAGACAGGACCACATGGCCCTGCCGGGTTGCCTTTGCCGGACGAACTTCACAGTCAGCCCGACGTTCGAGGATCCTGTCCCCTTCAGCTATCCTGGAAGCCAGGCATCACTCAAAGGCAACTACGGTTCAAACCTTGCATGCGTTCACACGCGAAACAGGGTTATTCCACGTCTCATGCAGGCTATGTTTTAAGGAAAATCACCCGAAGATGATTGACCGCCTGCAATCTCGGACAGGATAACCGGACTTTCGTCCGGCTATCCGGATCATACGATCCGGAATTCTTGCACTTCGACCGCTTTCGCGATGCCGGCGTGCCGCCGATGCGCCCTCCCCTTAAAGAGAAAGGCATAGGCTCCGGCGAACCGGAGCCCAGATAGATTAAGCGACGACCTTGACGGTTGCCGGATCGACCTTGACGCCAACGCCCATGGTCGAGGAAAGCGAAACGCGCTTGACGTATTCGCCCTTGGCAGCCGACGGCTTTGCCTTGATGACGGCGTCAGCGAAAGCCTTGATGTTTTCTTCGAGCTTCTGCGAGTCGAACGAAACCTTGCCGATACCGGCATGGATGATACCAGCCTTTTCGACACGGAATTCAACTGCACCGCCCTTGGAAGCAGCAACAGCAGCAGCAACGTCGGTGGTGACGGTGCCAACCTTCGGGTTCGGCATCATGCCACGCGGGCCGAGAACCTTACCGAGACGACCGACGAGCGGCATCATATCCGGGGTTGCAATGCAGCGATCGAATTCGATCTTGCCGCCATTGACGATTTCGAACAGTTCTTCCGCACCGACGATGTCGGCGCCAGCCTTCTTGGCTTCTTCAGCCTTGTCGCCACGTGCGAAAACAGCAACGCGAACCGTACGGCCGGTGCCGTTCGGCAGGTTGACAACGCCGCGAACCATCTGGTCAGCGTGACGCGGGTCAACACCGAGGTTCATCGCGATTTCGATGGTTTCATCGAACTTGGCGATTGCACGTTCCTTGACGAGGCCGATAGCAGCCGACAGATCGTACAGCTTGTTACGATCGACGCCTTCGCGGATCTTGTTAATGCGCTTGGAAATCTTCGCCATCGTCTCAGCCCACCACTTCCAGGCCCATCGAACGGGCAGAACCTTCGATCATGCGCATTGCTGCTTCAATGTCAGCGGCGTTCAGATCTTTCATCTTCGCTTCAGCGATCGTGCGAACCTTGTCGCGGGAGATCGTGCCGGCGCTTGCCTTGCCCGGGGTCTTCGAACCGGACTTGAGGTTAGCGGCCTTCTTGAGGAAGTAGGTCACCGGAGGCGTCTTCATCACAAAAGTGAAAGACTTGTCCTGGTAATAGGTGATCACGACTGGAATCGGCGAACCCTTTTCCATTTCCTGCGAGGCAGCGTTGAACGCCTTGCAGAATTCCATGATGTTGATGCCGCGCTGACCCAGAGCCGGGCCGATCGGAGGCGAAGGGTTGGCCGCACCGGCTGCTACCTGCAGCTTGAGCTGGCCTGCAATTTTCTTAGCCATTACTTTCTGCCTTTTTTACAATGCCGGAAAACCGGCTTCTCGATTGACGCCGGGAAACCCGGCTTTCGACTGACGCCAATCAGACAAATGTCAGACTGACGGGCAGTTCGGTGGTCCGGAGATCGACGACCGGCTAAGCCGCCTTCCCTTCCACCACTTCCACTCCGGTTGGATTTTTGATCCCGCTTATGCCCTCAGGCTCAATTCAGGATCTCGCTCCGGAGTGAAATACCCTTGCGGGCAAACGATCAGAGCTTATCGACCTGACCGTATTCCAGATCCACAGGCGTCGCGCGCCCGAAGATGGAAACCTCGACCTTGAGACGCGCGCGCTCTTCGTCGACTTCCTGAACGATACCGTTGAACGATGCGAACGGACCGTCGGAAACGCGAACCTGCTCACCGATTTCGAAGGAGACCGAGGTCTTCGGACGATCAACACCATCCTGAACCTGGTTCAGAATCTGATCGACTTCCTTCTGGGAAACCGGAACCGGCTTGGAGTCACCGAGGAAACCGGTGACGCGCGGCGTATTCTTGATCAGCGAAAAGACGGCATCGGTCAGCGTGGCATGCACGAGCACGTAACCCGGAAAGAACTTGCGCTCAGCATCAACCTTGCGGCCGCGACGCACTTCAACGATCTTTTCGGTCGGCACAACGATCTGTTCAATCAGATTGGACAGACCCTTCTGTGCAGCCTTGGCTTCGATGTCCTCAGCCACCTTCTTTTCGAAATTTGAATAGGCGTGAACGATGTACCAGCGCGCCGTCATCTAAAAACTCCCCAATCCTGACTTATCGACCAAGGCCGAGAATAAATTCTACGCCATAGGCCATAAGCTGGTCGGCAAGGAAAAAGAACGCAGCAGCCAGAAACGCCATAATCACCACCATAATAGTGGAGATAATCGTTTCACGCCGGGTCGGCCAGGTTACCTTCGCCGTTTCGGCGCGAACCTGCTGAAGAAAGGTGATCGGATTCGTTTTGGATGCCATCTGCCGCTCTGTCATTGATCGAGCGCGACCTCCAAACTTTGAACAGCTAATCGTTTCAATCAGCGAATCAGAAGCCGGAACCCACGCGTATACGGCGCGCAAAGCTGAATTATCAGCCCCACGCACCGCGTGTCTGTTGACGTTACATAGAATCGATTCCCACAAAACACAAGCCCAAAGGTTAAAAGAATACCATACAGGCTTGTCGGAAATCCGACCCTTGCACACACCGCTCTACCACACCATTCAATCGTGTGATTGCGGCCTTCCCTGCCCGGCCAACAAATCCGGCAGGAAATTATCATTCTCCGACAATGTCATAGACCGCTAGAAAAGCGCTCGATATGAGCAATGTCGAAAAAGTTAAGGCAGCGTAAACGCCGCCTGACTTTCCTTTATATAGAAAACGGGCGCATGCAGTCAAGCCGCATACACCCGTTTCAAAAATGGCAGGGGCAGCAGGGCTCGAACCCGCGACCTACGGTTTTGGAGACCGTCGCTCTACCAACTGAGCTATACCCCTATATGACGCTGGGCGTCATAATGACCGGCGGCGAACCGCCGATCAAATGATAATTCTTTACTCGATGATCGAAGCGACGATGCCTGCACCGACGGTGCGGCCACCTTCACGGATAGCGAAGCGGAGCTTCTCTTCCATGGCGATCGGGACGA
>NZ_JACGXB010000032.1:0-16051 GCF_014138065.1 Ochrobactrum sp. P6BSIII
ACGCGTTACGACAAGAACCCGGACAATTTCCTCGCTGCTGTCAAACTGATCGCTGTCCGCATCTGGTGCATCAGTTTATGAGTCTACGCCCTAGCAAGATTGTCTAGAACAACATTGATCCTCACTCGTCGGGGATCATGGAGGCTACGATCCTGTCTTCAGTGTCTGTGCTTTCGGCCAGCCCATCGCGGACGCCGATACGATCAGCCAGCGATCTGTTCTGGCTCATCTTGCACTTGCCCTCCAGCTTTTGGATTGGCATGCGCAAACCAACTATACCGCGTAACTGACCACTGATAAAAGCCGCTGGAGCATCGCTGACCATCCACGGATGACTTCTGTTTTCCTCATGGAGATTGGTAAGCCTATCGACGACCTCCAGCAACCGATCGGTTTCTTCGAAAAATTCGACCGGGCCAGAAGCGTGGACTGCGGTATAATTCCACGTTGGCACCACTTTGCCATGCTCTGCCTTGGTCGCATACCAGGACGGTGTGATATAGGCTTCAGCCCCAGTGAAGACTGCGAGACCCTCGCCCAGCACCGGGACTTTCCACTGCGTGTTGGCGCGTGCAAGGTGGCCGTAGAGAGTGCCGTATTCGCCTTCGCTCGCTTCAAGAAACATAGGAAGCAGCGTGACCATTGGGCCTTCCGTTGTCGCCGTTACGAAGTTAGCCGTACGGCATTCGCGCATCATGTTGTGTAACGTGGTGAGATCATCCACTTGGAACGCGGGCGGATTGTACATCGACATTCTCCTTATATCGAGGTCGCTCTACGCCTTAACTGGCTTTATAAAAATGACCAGTTGTTAATATTCCAAGCGTACCAGTTCGAGTACGAGGAGGTCGAACTGTCCATTGTTACGGCTCTATCAAAGCAGACATCCGCACCAGATCGGCCAGGGATCCCACCTGCATTTTCTGCATTACATGGGCGCGGCGCACCTTCACCGTAATTTCCTTCACGTCGAGTTCCGCCGCTATCTGCTTGTTCAAGAGACCTTGTACGACAAGCGCGAACACATCGCGTTCACCGGCAGTCAGGCTTGACCAACGAGCGTGGACCTCTGAACGAGCGTGTTCATCCTGCAAACGTTTTTTCTCGCCTTCGATTGCCCGGTAGACAGCATCCAACAGGTCGTGATCACGGAATGGCTTTGGCAGAAAATCCACCGCACCATTTTTGATAGCTCTGACGCCCATGGCAATATCGCCGTGACCGGTGATAAAGATGACCGGCAGGTGAATACCGAGCCCAGTCATCTGCGCGAAGAAATCCGTACCGGTCTGCTCTGGCATTCGCACATCCAGTATGATGCATGCCGGACCGGCTTGCCGTTCATGATCAAGAAAACCACGCACGGATGCAAAGCTCATCGCCTTCATGTCGATAGAGGCGAACAAATCTTCCAGCGCCTGTCGAACTGAAAGATCGTCATCAATAATATAGACGACTGCAGCGTTTTCATATGTTGTCGTCATACTCGCCCGTCCTGACTTGCTGGTACTTCCAAAAGAAATGTCACGCCGCCCGAACTGGTTCCCAATGCGCCTTGGGCATTAGTCCAGATGCGACCACCATTCGCCTCAACAATTGTACGGCTGATCGTCAACCCCAGCCCAAAACCGCCCTCTTTTGTGGTCCAGAAAGCATCAAAAAGGCGTTCTCTCGCGGTATTTGTCAGCCCCGGACCGGTATCAGCTACCGTGAACCGCAAGCTGGCGTTTTCGCCGGATGAGGATGTGATCAAGAGATAGCGGTTCCCCTTCTCGATCTGCGTCATGGCTTCGACGCCATTGAGGATTAGATTGCCGAAAACCTGCTGTATCTGTACACGATCCGCGAAAGCAGGTGGTAGGTCAGTGGCCAAGTCGAGTTCAAAATGGACATCATTGCGATAAAGCTCGGCGGCAGCCAGATCGACCATTTCGCGGATCGCCATGTTGAAATCGAAGCTCCCGACCTTCGGCTTTTCTCCTTTTGACAGGCGACGAACGCGGTCGAGTATCTCACTCGCGCGATGAGAATCCGCAGATATCCGCTCGAACGCGGATAGCGCACGCGGCACGTTTGGCGGTTCCTGTGTCAGCCAGCGACGCCCCGCCCCAGCACTCGTTTCGATGGCGACCAAGGGTTGACTGACTTCGTGGGTGATCGAACCAGTCAGTTGGCCAAGCGTAGTCAGGCGCGCGAGACGCAGCAGGCGTTCTCGCGTCTCGTGAGTTTCGGCTTCGGCATCCACCAGCTTCAGGCCAAGATAGGCGGTGCATGCGATAGCAAGAATACTGATCAATGTGTTGATGAACCCGACATTATAGGCTCCGGAGCGCGTCAGACCGAAGCTCACGATGGTCAGAAAAATGCAACCCGCAGCAACGCCAATAACAGTGCGGTGGGTGAACATTCTGGCTGAAACCAGCACGACCGCTGTATAGAACACAGCCGCCGCAATCGCGTAGTCGGTGACTGTGTCGAAGGCGAAAATCGCGGCACTTACAAGCGCCAACCCCAGAGATGTTGCGACGTCCCGTGGAGACATGCGGCGAAAGCCCTTCATTCGCATTGAATGTCTCCTCTTTGACATGGGTCAGGCCGCTCACCGAAGCCTTATAGCGCTAATCAACAGGCTTGATCTACCATGATCCACCGACAAGCAAACGGACGGATTTCGCATGAATTTGCGTCGACCGTCGTAAGAGCCAGCATGTTTGCCGCTGACTGAGCAAACCCATCCGGGAAAATCGGTATGTCGTATTCGCTAAGCGGATAGCGATTGAAACCAGTATCCAGCAGAAGAGCCGTTGCCCCAGATTTCTGAGCCGCGTCCAGAAGTCTGGCTGACGCGGGCACAATGGTGCGTTCTGGACGGCATGCTTTCGCCGTTCTGGTCCGTTGCGTTTACGACGCGACCTCCGCTTCGATGTAGGTGGAGCAAAAGCGCAAATGCGTTCAGCGGTCATGTTTGTCTCCTCAAACAGCCGGTTCAAAACACGGATGAAAAAGTGACCAGCAGTTGTGCTACTGGTCACTTCCTTCGATGAGATGCTGCGAGGCACCGACAGCTTCACATCAGAACCATTGGCCAAAGCGGCGAATGTAGAAGGTCTTCATGGTCTGTGCGACGACGCAATAAGCAAACAGCGTCGCGACAAGCCACGGGAAGTACGCCCATGGTAGCGGCTGCAAACCGACCATTGCACCCAGCGGCGAGAATGGAATGTAAATCCCGAGCGCCATGATCAGTCCCGTCATCAACATCACGGGCAAAGCCGCCGTGCTTTGGATGAACGGTATTTTTTGCGTGCGTAGCATATGCACGACGAGTGTCTGAGACAGCAGCCCCTCAATGAACCAGCCGGACTGGAACAGCGACTGCATTTCCGGCGTATTGGCGGCAAAGACATACCACATCAGCGCAAAAGTCGTGATGTCGAAGATCGACGATGTCGGGCCAATCCAGAGCATGAAGCGGCCAATATTTCTTGCATCCCATTTGCGCGGCTTGGCGAGAAATTCCTTGTCCATACGATCCCATGGCAAGGAAAGCTGCGAGATATCGTACATCAGGTTCTGGATCAGGAGATGGATAGCCAGCATCGGCAGGAACGGAATGAAGGCGCTTGCCACCAGAACCGAGAAGACGTTACCGAAGTTCGAGCTGGCGGTCATGTTGAGATACTTGATGATATTGCCGAAGGTCTCACGCCCTTTGATAACACCCTCTTCCAGCACCATCAGGCTCTTTTCCAGCAGGATGATATCGGCAGATTCCTTGGCAATATCAGTACCGCTATCAACCGAAATACCCACATCCGCATCGCGCAATGCCGGGGCATCATTGATACCATCACCAAGAAATCCAACCGTATGACCATTTGCCTGCAATGCTTTGAGAACACGCGACTTTTGCAAGGGCGTGAGCTTTGCAAAAATGGTGGTCTGCTCGACCGTCAAGCGCAACGTCTCATCGCTCATCTTCTCGATTTCACGACCGAGAATTGGCGTGCCGGGCTCCAGCCCGACCTCGCGGCAGATCTTGGTGGTGACGACTTCATTGTCGCCAGTGAGAACTTTGACGGCAACACCATGATCGGCCAAAGCCGCAATCGCTGGACGAGCGGTCTCCTTTGGCGGGTCGAGGAAGGTCAGCAAACCCTGTACCACCAGCTCCTTTTCATCCGGGATACCATAACGCGTCATGGTCAAGGCTGGCGCAATCTCGCGCGTGGCAATCACCAGCACACGGAATCCATCGCGATTATAGCCACGTGCCAGTTCAACAAGTGCATTCCGGCGAATATCGTCAAGCGGCTTGATCTCGTCGCCATCGCGGATTGCGGTCGAGATTGCCAGCATCTCTTCGACTGCACCCTTGCAAATCAACAGATGCTCGCCACCAAGGCCTTCAACCACGACCGACAACCGGCGGCGCACGAAGTCGAAGGGCAGTTCGTCGACCTTGTTGTAAATCCGGGCGGGCGCAGTGAGTGAAGGCAAATCTTCGGAAAAGCGGATAACCGCCTGATCCATAAGGTTCTTCACACCACTCTGATGGTAGCTGTTAAGCCAGGCCAGACGCAATACGCCGGGGTCAACCTGACCATGAACGTCAAGGTGATGTTCAAGAATGATCTTGTCCTGAGTCAGCGTGCCGGTCTTATCCGTGCAAAGCACGTCCATTGCGCCGAAATTCTGGATAGCATTAAGACGCTTCACCACCACCTTGCGGCGCGCCATGGCAACAGCGCCTTTGGCAAGGTTTGATGAAACGATCATCGGCAGCATTTCAGGCGTCAGACCCACAGCCACAGCAAGCGCAAACATAAATGCGTCCGGCCAGTCTCCTTTGGTGAAGCCGTTGATCAGCAGGACGACTGGCACCATCACAAGCATGAAGCGGATCAGCAGCCAGCTCACGCTGTTCACACCACGATCAAAGGCCGTTTCTGCACGCGAGCCTACGATCGCTTTGGCGAGCGAACCAAAATATGTCCGCGCACCCGTGGCGACCACCACGGCAGTCGCCGTGCCGCTGACGACATTCGTGCCCATAAAGCAGACTGTCGGCAGATCGAGCATATCTTGCTGGCCACCTGACGTTGCCGTAGCGTCAGCAGACTTTTCAGCAATAGCGCCAAGCGTGTCGTATTTCTCAACCGGCAGGGCTTCACCTGTCAAAGCGGCCTGACTGACAAAGAGGTCACGCGATTCAAGGAGGCGCACGTCGGCAGGGATCATATCGCCAGCGGATAGCTTGACAATATCACCGGTAACGAGTTCCGCCATTGGCACTTCGACCAGCTTTGCCTCGGCGCTTTGGCCAGCCCCACGCTCCTGACGACGCAACACCGTCGCCGTGGTGCGCACCATCGCTTTAAGCGCTTCCGCAGCATTCCCGGAACGAAACTCCTGCCAGAAACGCAGCAGCGCGCTGAGGAACACCATCGTAAGAATGATCGTCACGCCGGTATATTCTGGCTCCTCACCACTGATCAGCGGCAAGATGATATCGGTGACAGAAGAAATAGCGGCCAGCGCAACCAGTACGGCAATGAACGGATTCTTGAACGCGAGCAGGAACTGCACAAAAGCATGCGGGCGCTTTTCATGCGCCACATGGTTGGGGCCATCTTTGAGGAGACGTTCCCTGGCTTCAGCTTCCGTCAGTCCGTTGAGATTTGTTTTGAAATTGGCAAGCGTCGTGTCGACGCTGTTCTGTGCCTCACGCACGGCACGCATCGACACCTTCCTGTCGTCCTTACGAGCAGTCGCTGCTACAGGCTGTTTTACGATGGCATTCATGTCTTTATCCTCATGCCGCAATATTCGGCACGAGCACAGACATGCCCATCCCGTTACAGGATGTGCAAAGCCATGCCGCACCGTCGAAGCGACGTACGGTTTGTTTGTCGGTAGAAATTCTGAGATGCCCGCCCGGATAGTGCTCCACGCACCAACCGAGCGGACCTACTTGGGTCGTCGTCCATCGTCGAATTCCTTGTCTTCAATCGCAACGGATGGAACAAGACTGCCCTTCAGTGCACCCAGTTTGATGTCCGGTTCTGCTGACCGGCTGCGAGGAACAGGCCGAAGCGCTCCAACACTGGCAAGGACCGGTACTGCGCAATTTCATCGGGGTCCTTGGTCCACCGGCATTCCACGCGACCGTTTTCCGGGTTCACATACCAGATCGTTGTCAGCCGCAAAGTTTTCCCGGCAGTCCTGTCACCGCTTGCTTGTGCTTCGTAAATGGGGCGATACGTGGTTTGCCCGCTGGAAGCGGTTGCGTAGTTGGGGTTACGCATATGCACGCCAAAGCGCGCGCCAAAATTGGCGATTGCTGCTGCAATATTCATCTCTTACCTCATGACGCGCCACTGCAAGCGTCCGGGTAAGAGCCTGAAATCAGCTCTCTCCGAACAACCCCAGTGGCGACAGCTTTCGACTACTGTCGCTGGGCATTGTGGTTTCCTGTGTTAAGGAGCTGAATTGTTTCGCTCCGACGGCATCTCAATACCAGATGAACCTGTCATGAGCTACGAAAATGCATGCCTTCTCCAAGGTGCATTATGGTATCGGAGATATACCAAAGTATACAGTTTGCGCCGAGCAAATCAATGATCGCGGCGTTTCGCCAATCGCTCAGTTATCCGTTGCACAATGAAATACAAACCAGGCGTCAACAATAAACCTATCGTCGTTGCTGCGACCATGCCTCCAAAAATGGTCACGCCAACCGCCCGACGCGCGCCAGCACCAGCACCGGAGGACAGTATCAAGGGAAGAATGCCCAGAATGAACGACACAGCCGTCATCATCACAGCCCGGAAACGTTGCTCGGCTCCGGCCCGCGCCGCTTCGCCCGCAGTCAGTCCCGCTTCTCGCCGTTCCTTTGCAAACTCCACAATCAAAATTGCATTTTTTGCGGCAAGGCCGATCAGCAACACCATCGCGATCTGAACATAGAGACTATTTTGAAGTCCGAAGGCCTTCAGAGCAGCCACAGCGCCGAGCAAAGCTGCTCCCAATGACACGATGACCACCGCAGGCAAAGCCCAGCTTTCATATTGCGCGACCAGGAAGAGATAAGCGAAGAGGAAAGCAAGGGCAAAGACCAAGCCTTCCTGACCGCTGCTTCTGCTTTCCTGAAAGGACAAGCCAGACCACTCATAGCCATAGCCATCGGGCAGTTTTTGCAATGCTACCGTCTCCATTGCCGCCATGGCCTGACCACTGCTCGCGCCCGGAGCCGGAACCGCATTGACCTGCGCTGCAACCGAGAGATTGTAGCGCGTAATCACAAAGGGCGAGAGAACGGTGGTCAAGGAAACCACACTGCGCAATGGAACCATCGCGCCGTTGCGGTTTCTCACATGGAGTTTCAAAATGTCTTCGCTGTGGGCTCGAAAATCGGAATCCGCTTGCAGATTGACCTGAAAGACACGCCCGTTAAGCGTAAAGTCGTTGACATAGCGCGAACCAAAATTAGCACCAATCACGGCGTAAATATCAGACACGCTGAGCCCGAGCGCCTCGGCGCGAGAACGGTCCACATCGACATAAATTTGCGGCACGTTCGCATTGAATGTCGTGGCTGCGCCGCCAATTTCCTTGCTCTGATTGAAATAACCCAGAAGCGCGTTTGTAACCTGCGCGATTTCCTCTGTCGACTGCCCCTGCAAGGCTTGCAGACGGAAATCCAGCCCACCAACGGACCCGATACCGGCTATTGCAGGCGGCGCAAACACCGAGACAATCGCACCGGGAATCTGCGCAAATTGGGACCGCAGGGAACCGATGATATTATTAAGTCGCAGCTCTTCCTTTTCGCGGTCTTCCCACGGCAAGAGTGCTGCGACGGCCATGGCGCCATTGGGTGTGCTTGTCGCTTGCAGAATACTGAAGCCAGCGACCGTTATCACGTCCTGAACCCCGGGCGTCTCGGTGAGAACCTTTCTGACATTCTCGACAATGCGATTGGTGCGATCGAGTGAAGCTGCACTTGGCAACTGGATATCAACGAACAACGCGCCCTGATCCTCATCAGGCAGGAAAGTAGCGGGCAGATTGACAAAAATGAGATATGCACCGGCAAAGCACGCAGCAATGGCCGCGAGCGGGACATACCAGTATTTAACGAGAACACCGACACACCGGCCATAAGCATTCCGGGTTCGCTCCATGAAGCTCGAGAACCAAGCCAGAGGGCCTCTTCGAAAACCGCTCTGTCCCCGCCGAAGCAACAACGTCGCCAAAGCCGGACTGAGCGTCAGACCGACGAATGAGGATATGACGAGAGCCGATGAGATCGTGACCGCAAACTGGCGATAAAGCTGCCCGCCAATACCTGCCAGAAAGGCGGTCGGTGTAACGACCGCGAGAAGTACCAATGTTGTCGAGATGATCGGCCCGGTGATCTGATGCATCGCCTTGCGCGTCGCCTCAACAACTGTGATGTCCGGCGTATCATCCAGCACGTGTTTGACGTTCTCGACAACAAGAATGGCGTCATCGACAACGAGGCCAATGGCGAGGACCAAGGCCAGCAACGAAATCATATTCAGCGAATAGCCAACCGCCAACAGGACTGCGACTGCGCCAAGCATTGAGACCGGTATGGCAAGAGCAGAAATCAACGTCGCGCGCCAATCCTGCAAGAATATGAACGTCACCGCGAGCACAATAACAAAAGCCTCAAACAATGTTCGCGAGGTCAATTGCAGGCTGGCATCGACAAACCGCGTTGCATCATACACGACATGATACTGCAGCCCTGCCGGAAACCGCGACGATAATCGCTTGAGTTCAGCCTGAACGGCGGTTGCGGTCTGAATCGCATTGGCGCCGGGGGACTGGTTGATCTGAAGCATTGCAGATTCATGACCGGCGAAACTTGCTCGTGAGGCATAGTTACGCGCACCGAGTTCGAGACGAGCGATATCCCGCAAAAACACCTTTGCGCCATCGGCTCCGGTGCGGATGACGATGGCTCCAAATTCGTCCGCATCACGCAGCCGCCCCTGAGCCACCAGTGTATATTGAAGCTCAGTCCCCACCCGCATGGGAGGCGCACCTGACTGCCCGAGCGTAGCCTGGATATTCTGCCGCTGAATGGCGGCTGAAACCTCATCAATGGATATCCCGAGTGCATCCATTCTTTGCGGATTGAGCCAGACACGCATCGAATATTCAGACGCGCCGGTAACGCTCGCCTCACCGACACCAGCCACCCGCGAAATCGCATCGACAATCGTCGTCGTGGTGAAGTTGGTGATCTCCAGCGCGCTCAAGCTGTCATCAGGGGAATAGAATGCTATGCCCAACACGAAATCGGGCGAACGCGATCGAACAGAAACGCCCTGCTGCGCAACGGCGGCAGGCAACCGGGAAATTGCCAGCTGCGCGCGATTTTGCACATTGATCTGCGCAAGCTCCGGATCTGTGCCCACTTCAAAGGCAACTGACAATGAATATTGCCCGGCATTGGAACTCGTGGACGACATATACATCATGTCATCGACGCCATTGATGGCTGTCTCCAGCGGGCCGCCAACAACGTCGGCAATTACCTCCGCACTGGCACCCGGATATGTCGCCGACACCGTGACTGTCGGTGGTGTAATCTGCGGATACTGCTGGATGGGCAAAGAGAAGACGGCAATTGCACCTGCAATAGAAATGAGAAGGGAGATAACGATTGCAAGACGCGTTCGCCGTATGAAGGTTTCAGAGATCATTGAGCGGCCCCCGGCTCTTCCGGCGACGCTTCCTGCGGCGAAACCGCTTGTCCGTCCGCGATTCTTTGAAGGCCTTCAACGACTATCGTCTCCCCCTCTTTGATCCCCTCTCTCACAGACCAGTCATTGCTAATGCGAACACCGGTCACGATCTGACGCCGGGTAACCGTGTTATTATCATTCAAAACAAAGACAAACTTGCCCTCACGGTCCTGCAAAACGGATGCCATTGGGACAATCGGCAATATCTTTGCCGCTTCATCCGCCAGACTGACAGCAACTGTCTGGCCAGGAAGCAAAATATGGTTCGGATTTGCAAACAAGGCGCGCACGGCGATTGTGCCTGTCTGAGCGTTGACCTCGTTATCGATGAACTGGATGGTACCGGCAGGCTCATATGGTTTGCCATTGGCAAGAGTGAGTGTGGGCTGGAAACTATTCAGATCGACTGTCCCACCCCGCGCCTCCTTCTGGCGAATAGCTATGAGCGTCCGGTCGGTAATGGAGAAAACAACCCGCACGGGATCGAGTTGAACAATGCGCGCCAACGGACCAGAATTTGGACCGACGAGATTTCCAACGGTAAAAAGCGACCTGCCAATGGTGCCATTGATCGGGGAACGGATTTGTGTGTAGGAGAGATTGAGCCTGGCCGTATTGAGAGCAGCTTCTGCACTTTGAACGTCCGCCGACGCGATATCGAACGCGGCCTGAGCATCATCGAGAGAGGCTTGAGAAGCCGTATTCCGATTTGCCAGTGTTCGTGTTCGCGTCAAGGTCTGCCTGGCGGCATTCTGCGACGCTTGCGCACGCGCAACCTGCGCTTCGGCCGATGCAGCCGCCGCCTGCATTTGATCCGGCTCGATCTCAAAAAGGAGATCGCCCGCTTTTACTGCGCTGCCCTGCTCGAAGCTCTTCCCTTTGAGAAAACCGGTAATCCGGGCCTGAATATCAACCGCTTCTATCGCTTCGATCTGACCATTGAATTGAAGTGGAGCGCTGGAAGGCGCCGAGCCGATCTTTCTCACGACCACTGATGGCGCGGCGGGAGATTGCTGGGCCAGACCGGGATGCATGAACAGAAACCAAAGCACCCCAGAGAGGGCAATATTCAAGGAGACATAACCGAGGGTTTTCATCAACTGCGCGTCCTCCTGCGGCCAGATATTGACCAATCATTCATGCATTTCGTGTGCTGAGGGCTATTCCCACATAGGCTACACCGGCAATCAGCAAGGCAATACCAGCGATCGACCCCGATGCGAGTTCGCGTGTCAAAGGCCATTTCAGGAAGAGTGCGGCACTGGCCATCCAGGCGATAAGCCCGGAGACTACGAACCAGTACCAGCCCTTGGTAGGATGAATCTTGATCGATAATGCGATCTGAAGAAATCCGTGTACGAACACCACAATTGCAATCAGCAAAGTTATTGCCAACGCGCCTTTGAGTGGGTTGAGATAGATCATTATTCCGCCAACCAGTTCCACCACGCCCGCCAATTCCTGCCAGACAAAGCCCGCCCAACTCTTAACCCTGAGCGACTGGATAATCTTGACGACACCGATTGCCATGAGGACTGCACCGAAGATGGTACTTGCCGCAAACTCCGAGAAAACCGGTAGAAGCAGGCAGAGTGCGCCTCCTGCTAACAACAGGACGCCGATGCCAAGAAAGCCTTTCCATTTCTTCTGCTCAATCGTCTTGCGTTCCAGATGCGGCAAATCGTAAACCTCCATGCATAAGCCCTTTCAGCCACGATCACGCACTCAAGCACGCCCTCTACTGAACGAGAGACGAATAAGAAAATGGCGCCCGTCAGCGGCGCCATCTCACAGTGCGAACATTCGTTATGCGACCATCACGTGCACGGATTGTTACGTCGTAGGTTCGTCTGAACCGATCCCCCCGATAGAGGAAGTGACTTCCCCTGCAATCTATCGCACGCACATTTCGGAAGCCACGCATCCTCAAAAGCCTGGTACCATCGGAACAACGAATCCTGTGACCGTTATTCACCCTTGTACCGACCAAAGCAGTTTGGTTCTGGCTGAATGCCCGGACAGGTTCCGCAATCGTACCCACCACGGTCAAGGCTAACAAAGCGAGAATGGCTGTAATGGATCGAAACATTATCCACTCCTCTCCGATCCTTCATCGAAAATTGTTTTCTACAAACACGCTCAACGACAAGGCGCTTCAAAAACGCGACCGTGGTGATCCCGATAGCGGCAATACTGAACTCCATTTCGGGTCTGTGCGACCCCAACCAGCGTTCCAGCTGCGGCACCGATTGCAGCACCCGTAAGTGCGCTGCGCGTATTGCCGCCAATGGCGGCACCGGCGAGACCGCCGACCGCAGCACCGCCGACGCCATATCCGGCAGTTCTCTGTTCTGAAGACGTACAAGCACTCGCGCCGAGGCCGACAGCGGCAACAACCAACAAGCTAAACATGTATCTGTTCATGGCATCCTCCCTCCGAGGCAGTGAGCGTCAGAAATAGTTCCACGTTAGTCAGGATCGAAGTGCAGTGTTCATCACCAAAGCATACACTGCCTTGGTTCTTCATTCAGTCGGTATATGGCTCTAGGGTATTGAATTTACTTCAGATTTAAGAACAGGTTCGGGAAGATTTATCTGCGACCGGGTCTGTGCCAACGATCAACGCGTACAACACGTCCGTCGCGCGCTCTGACCTCGACCCGCAACGCCTGCTGATTTCGCATGCCACGGATGACATAGTGCGGTCTACGGCAGTCGACTTCACGGACATTCGTCAAACCGCGCATTGCAAGACGCCGGGAGGCTTCTCTGCAGGTTAAAGATCGACCGTTGTTCAGTTCTGTACCGACAACGATGCCTCTGTGAACAGGACGCGCGTTTGCGTCAATGGAGAAAAAAAGCGTAGATAACGCTGCCAGAAGGATTACGGCTTTCGATGCAGGAGCAATTGCATACATCTGTGACCCTCCACTTTGCTATGGATTGTTTGAATATAACTACATTTAAAACTTAACAGCAATCCCTTTTATTTAAGTGCACAGCCAACAAGTAAGCCAACCTGCCGCCGAACACAGATTGGCTTTAGGCTAATCATCAGCCTGTATTCATGACAAATCGCCTCGGTATCTACATACGCGCGGTGCTGCACTGTGCACACATCGATAGTGATAACGCGGCCACCTGCGTCCATTTCTAGCAAACGAGATGCTCTACCATGGCAGCTACCGCAAGGAGCCACGCATCTGCACCTTTGAGCGCTGAAAGCTGAAGCCTGATTGGCAACTCAGCGCTCCCAACACCACAAGGCAACGAGACCGCGCAACCATCGTGAAAATTGCAGATCAGTGTGTTTCCCAACGTCTTCGCATTCATCATGAAGAACCGTTCGTCATCGATCAGCATTGGTTCGGCCAGGCAAGCAGTATGAGGTAGTGTCGGGTTTAACTGGATTGCATCTGGGCCCAATCACCATTCGAAAGATGCCCCACACCTTTACGAGCGGCCAACACCTCAAGATAGTTGGAAAGCGATACATTCATGTGCGATTGCTCGTCACAGCCGCGCAAGCCCTCAATAATAGACAGGTGGCTCTCGTGCGGTGTTAGCTTTGTCGCAAGCGCGTCACCAAGTGGTGAAAACAACATCGCTTTCGGTTAAGTCGGCAAGCGAAACACTCTCGATGAAAATGCCGTTTTCATTGCCGTCAAAGCTGACATAGACGCCTTGGGCCGTATCGTGCGAGGCGGCCAGAAAACTATCGAAGTCGTGAATAGCGGGATTGCTCGAAGCATAACCGCTGAACTTGATCACATCACCGCCCGCAATATCAAAATCGGTGATGTGATCAACGCCACCGTTCTGATGCATCGCTGCAAATGACCAGATGAATTGATCGGCACCGCTGCCGCCCGTCAGGATATCCGCGCCAAGCCCGCCGTCGAGGGTGTCAGCGCCAGCACCGCCATTCAACACATCATCGCCTGATCGACCTTCAAGCTGGTCGTTTCCGGCTCCGCCGTCCAGAATATCAATACCGATTCCGCCTGCAATCTGATCTTTTCCATCTCCACCCAGCAAGGTGTTAGGACCGGTATAGCTCGTTACACCGCTGACCTCCACCATCATCCGGTCATTGCCTGCGCCACCATCAAGAAACTGATCGCCATTACCGGCCACCATGAAGTCGTCGCCGTCACCGCCAAACAGAACGTCATGGCCTGCCGGACCGCCCGCACTACTGCCAACAGAAAACAAGACATCGTTTCCCGCTCCGCCTTCGAAGTAGTCATCGCCAAGACCACCTGTTAGAGAGTCATTTCCCTGTCCGCCGATGAGGATATCGTGACCTTCACCGCCTGAAAGAATATCATTCCCGGCTCCGCCATCGAGATAGTCGTTGCCCTCCCCCCCGGAAAGGTCGTCGTTACCGCCCTTGCCATGCAGAATATCGTCACCCCCGCCACCCATCGCCCGGTCATCACCGTCAGCGCCGACAAACTTATCGTCGCCATCATTCGTGGAAACCAAGGCTTTTTGGGTGTCACTGGCCAATATCGTGTCATTGCCCCGACCAGTATTGACACTAATGAACTCGAAGTTCCTAAATGTCGTGCCGGTGGATGTGGTACCTTCGTTGAAGTCGACTGTCATATTCTCAAAGAACGACCCGTCATCCATGCTCAACAGGTCATATCCTTCACCGCCATCAAGTTCCACAGACGAGAATGAAGTAATAATTTGATCATTGCCCGTGCCGCCATAAATGTGATTAGCACCATAGTGATCATAAATAGTATCATCTCCAGCGCCCGCGTCGATGAAATCATCGCCTAGCGCATCGGGCGACTGGCTGGAATAGCCAGCCCCAATTACGTCTGCCCCTGCCCCGGTTGAGATGATGTCGTCGCCCGTGCCACCAACAATAATATCATCACCACTACCGGTATTGATAACCAGCTGCTCGACATCACGGAAATAGACACCCTTTGTTGGATCCCAATCATTGTCGAAGGTGGCATGCCCATTCAGCGCGTTTATTTTAACATTGCTCGCGCTTTCAGAGTAATCAAGAAGCAGCACGTCGAAGCCAGCACCCCCATTCGCTGCCCCGCTCACCCCGTCCAATATGAGCCGGTCATCACCTGCGCCACCGTCAAGACGGTCAAAACCACTTGAGCTGATCAAGATATCGTCGCCACCGAGACCCCAGATATCATCATTCCCGTCAGCGCCGAAAATAAAATCATCAAGATTTGTTCCCACGAACTTAGCCATCGGTCGCATCCCTTTATTTAAGAAGAGGAACGAACAGCATAACATCGAATAACGCAATTAAAATTGAAATTAAACTTCGAATATAAATCTTCATTGAGAATTATTTATTTCAATATTTAAAATACTTCATTGAAATTCGTAATTCTATCATTAGGGCAATTCAAAATAAAAGATGCATCGCTCCGCTAAAGCGACGATGCATCATCACCCTTCGGAACTTTAGATCGATTACGTTTTTCTTTCCAAACCGATCTTGCGTGCAAGCCAGTCCGGCTTGATGGCCGTTTTGGAAAGCTCAAGATCGGCCAATAGTCTCTGTTGCGCCAATTCCGGCATATCGGATGCACGAGGCGCCCCGCTAGCCCGGCTGACATGCATCAACACCTGTTCACAGAGAGCAACTTCATGTCCATCCCCATTCTGCATACACATGAATAGGTGCATGCGTTTGCGATCTACGTTTAGGACCGAGAGCTCCACACTCAGCGCTTCATCGACATGACACTCTTTCAAGTATCCGATGCGGCTATCAAGGGTATAGAGCGTGGCATTGTTCGCCTCGCGATAGGCTACGTCGATCCCTATCCGATCCATATACGCGGTCGCCGCATCAGAAAAGACAATGCCATAGGCATAGTCGCCCATATGGCCATTATAGTCGATCCAGCTCGGCGAGACAGTCGTGCGATAAATGAAGAAAGCATCGCTCAATCTCATTTCCTCCGTTCCAACCAGGCATAGAACTCACCGACGATACCTTTACGGAAGAGGATGACGCATGCCATGAAGATGAGGCCGGTGACGATTGTGACGGGGAAGTCGGATGTTGCGAGATAGTTCTGGAGGGCGACGACGAAGGCTGCTCCGACGATGGGTCCGATCAGCGTGCCGATGCCGCCAAGCAGCGTCATCAGGATGACCTCGCCCGACATCTGCCAACCGACATCGGTCAGCGTTGCAAACTGGAAGACGAGCGCCTTCATGCCGCCTGCAAGGCCCGCAAGACCAGCCGACATGACGAATGCGGCCAGCTT
>NZ_JACGXB010000033.1:0-11664 GCF_014138065.1 Ochrobactrum sp. P6BSIII
ATCTTCGGCCCGGTCGCTTCGGTCATCCGCGTCAAGGATTACGAAGAAGCGCTCGCCACTGCCAACGATACGAACTTCGGTCTGTCGTCGGGCATCTGCACGACGAGCCTGAAATACGCCACGCATTTCAAGCGCAATTCGGAAGCGGGCATGGTGATGGTCAATCTGCCGACCGCCGGTGTCGATTTCCACGTGCCGTTCGGCGGGCGCAAGGGTTCGAGCTACGGCCCGCGTGAGCAGGGCCGCTACGCCGCCGAGTTCTACACGACGGTCAAGACGGCCTATACGCTGGCCTGATAGCAGTCTGAGCGGATGCAATAGCCGGAGGGAAACCGCCTGTTATTGCGACCGTTCGCTTCCGGCCCCCTGGATGTCTGGTGCCATTTAGACAAACTTTGCAACCCGCCTTTCTGACTGGCAATCTGAACACGGAGTTTGCTTTATGTGCCTAACGCAACACTGCTTGTCATGGCCGGTAACCTTAAGTTTCTTATAGCCCAATCGATTGTTCGTCTGGTCAAGCTCCATTGTGTATATCCCATTGACATATCCCGATTGATGAACTATTTATGTCTTATCACCGAGGATATAATTAGGAGTGACGCAGATGGAACAGGGAGCAGTATTCCAGAGCAATCGAAGCCAAGCTATCCGCTTGCCAAAGGCAGTAGCTTTACCTGCTGATGTGAAGCGTGTTGATATCGTTGCTGTGGGGCGCACTCGAATTATAGCACCGGCTGGTGAGGTCTGGGATAGTTGGTTTGATGGCTTAGAGGCGACATCTGACTTCATGAATGAGCGTGATCAGCCTGCTTCACAGGAACGCGAGGCGTTTTAATGCTGAGGTACATGCTGGATACCAATATATGCATTTTCACGATCAAGAACCGACCGCAGCAAGTGCGTGAGGCGTTCAACCGCTTCCACGATCAATTGTGTATCAGCTCGGTTAGTTTGATGGAATTGATATACGGTGCGGAAAAGTCTGCCCATCCTGAAAAGAACCTTGCAGTCGTGGAGGGGTTCGCAGCTCGCCTCGAGGTGTTATCGTATGATGAAGCGGCAGCAAACCACACGGGCCAATTACGTGCTGAATTGGCCCGCAGTGGAACCCCTATTGGCCCATACGATCAGTTGATTGCTGGCCACGCTCGCTCACGTGGCCTGATTATCGTTACGAATAATCGCAGGGAGTTTGATCGTGTTCCTGGCTTACGAGTAGAAGACTGGACCGATTAGTTTCTTAGTTCTGCTCCCGGCACACATTTATGACCGCTTTCCCGGTTTATTCATCAGAACCGGGCATTCAGCTTTCGGCCCCATTGCCACCATTCAAGTTCTGCAGAACATAATCCTGACTGGCAATCAACCAATTCACGATCAGGCCTGGTGAAACAGCGAACGCGATCTTTGACAATGTGGCGTTCGCCGTAATCGCGCTTAAACAGGCTCGGCCAGCACCTTGAGTGCATTACCACGAATCGATTCGTAATCGGGATAACTATCGTTGCCGAGCTGTTCAAGTTTTGAAAGCTGAACCGATGTGTCAAAGATGAACTTTGCCCGATCATAGCGGCGTTTCATGAAGCGAGCCAGCGCTTCGCTGAGATCGCCTTCTGCCGCGAGCTCTTCAGCCAGAACGATGGCGTCTTCGACAGCCATGACGCCGCCACTTGCCAGATGCGGCGTCATTGTATGTGCCGCATCGCCAATCAGTACGCAACGCCCGCGATACCATGGCTCGGTGACAAACAACGTCTCGAGTGGCCGATAGATATAAGCGGTGCTTTCGATCAGCGTCGGTCGAATGGCTTGTGCGAACGGTTCTGTGTATTCCTCAAGAAGCTCGGTCATCAGGTTGCGCGTGCTTTCGGGCGTCACCCAGATATTCTCTTTGAGGTTCAGCATCAGATAGGCGTAGATTTCATTGCCGGGCAGGGGAAATATGCCGAATTTGGTCGTTGTACCCTTCAGGGTCATGCCTTCGGTCAAGCCGATATTGTTGGGTACAATCCAACGCCATACACCCTGCCCGCCAAATTCCGGCTTCAGCTCCTTGCCAAATGTCAGTTCGCGAACCTTTGAATAAGCGCCATCGGCACCGACGATCAGGTCCACGGTACGTGTTGTGCCATCTGACAAGCCAACTTTTGCAGCGGTCTCACCTTGCTCGATAGCATCGACGGTCACGCCTTCAAGAATGGAGATGCCAGCATTGGTCGCGTTCTTCATCAAAACATCGGCCAACGCGGCGCGGGAGAGTGTCACATTTGAAGGCAGTCCATTGCCGGACTTGGCGACATAAGCCAGATCGGCAATTGGCTTGCCGCTGGCGTCACCATAGAAGATCGAATTGCTGGAAGTGCCCCGCGCCACGATTTGCGAAGCGATGCCATAGCGGTCGAGTAATCGCAGACCCGTAGGTCCGATACCAATGCCCGAGCCGGATGGATGTGGATCGAGATCGACGACCTCGACGCCTATCCCTTGCGTTTTCAGGACGATGGCCAGGCACAAGCCGCCCACGCCGCCGCCAACGATCAACACGTTGTTCACAGCCGCCATTTTCAATTTCCTTCTGATCTGGTCTTTAAATTTCAAACGAAGGCGTCGGGATGCTTTCCTTCAGCCGGATGGTGTATTCGTGCTGGGGGTTCAAAAGAACGTGCTCGGTCCGTCCTTCTTCAACCACTTTGCCGCGATGCATCACGATGCAAAGATCGGTCAGTTGTCGGACGACAGCGAGATTGTGGGAAATCAGAATGTACTGAACTCCCATTTCCTTCTGGATTTCCGCGAGCATGTTCAGAATTTGCGCCTGGATCGATACGTCCAGCGAGGCGACGGCTTCATCGAGCAAAATGAAACGCGGCTTGACCGCGAGTGCACGCGCAATGGCGACGCGCTGCCGCTGTCCGCCCGAAAGCTGCAATGGGCGAACGTCTGCAAGCCGTCCACTCAATCCCACTTGTTCGAGAAGACGGTGGCTTTCATGTCGGGCAGCATGGTCATCGGCGCCGTGCAGACGCAGCAACTCCCTCAGACCACCACCAATGCTTTGTCTCGGATCCAGCGAGCTGTAAGGGTCCTGAAACACCATCTGGATTTGCCGTGCATGCGCCAGTCTTTCAGCAGTTCGCCGATGATGCATGTAGGGCGTTCCAAAAAAGGAAATTTCCCCCTCGGTCGGTACTTCGAGCCCAAGCATCATGCGGGCAATCGTGGATTTTCCGGACCCTGACTCACCAATGATGCCGAAATTTTGCTGCGGTGGAATATCGAAGGAAACATTGTCCACGGCGATGATTTCGCGCGGACGTCGACCAAGCCCTGCCTTGACGTGAAAGACTTTCCGAAGCGAGCGGGCGGAAAGCGCGGGACTAGAGGCGCTGACAGACAGCATCGGTCGCTCCATATTTGGTGTCATAAAGGTGGCAGGAAACGCGGCTGGAACCAGCTGGCTGAAGACGTGGTTTCACATCGACGCAAGATTGCATCATGCGATCGCAACGCGGTGAGAATGCACAACCCGAAGGTGCCTCATATGCAGGTGTTGGACTTCCCGGCAAAACCGGCAAAAGCTCGACGCGCTCTTCCAGACTTGGGCGGCATTCCAGAAGCTTGACCGAGTAGGGATGACGTGGCGCCGTATAGAGATCGCGGCTTGTGCCAATTTCAACGATCTCGCCGGAATACATGACTGCCGTGCGGTCGCAGATGGAGGCTGCCAGATCGAGGTCATGGGTGATGAATAGGATGGCAAGGCCGCGCCGCTTCTGCAACTCCATAAGCAGGGCTGAAACTTCTGCCTGCGTTGTGACGTCGAGAGCTGTGGTTGGCTCGTCCGCAAGAAGCAGCTTGGGTTCGGTTGCCAGCGCGGCGGTGATCGCAACGCGTTGAAGCATCCCACCTGAAAGCTGATGGGGATAGCTTCTCAGACAACGTTCCGGATCTGCAATCCCCACCTCCCGAAGAAGGTCGGCAACCACTGTTCTCAACACATTGTATGGCCTGCGATCATAGAGCTGAAGCCCTTCCAGGAGAAAGTCTTCGATGCGCCGGACCGGATTGATATGTGCCCGCGGGTCCTGATAAATGACGCCTACATGGTGCTGCCGGTACGCGCGCAATTCCCGCGAGTTCATAGCGGTCACAGACCGGCCGGCGAATTTGATTTCGCCTTTGACTATGGCGCCATGGGGGAGGGTACGGGTGATGGCCTTCGTGGTCATCGACTTACCCGAACCGGATTCACCGACGAGCGCGAGGGATTCCCCTTCGCGTATTGTCAGCGACACGTTGGCCACAACCGGACGAATTCTGTTCCGCGTTGCGATCTCGACGCTGAGATTGTTAATTTCGAGCAGCATTACCGAGCCTCACGCTGGATTTGTGACAACCTGTCGCCAATAATGGTGACGGCGGTTACGACCACGACGATAGCGAGGCCAGCCGTTGCAGCTTCCCGGATTTCGCCCTGGATGATCCCTGCCTGTCCTTGTGCGACCATCAGACCCCAATCGGCAGCAGGTGCCTGAATGCCAAGGCCGATGAACGAAATGGCGGCGAGTTCGACGGTTGCGTATCCAAATGAGAGAATGAGCTGCGTTGCGAAGAAGGGCCAGATTGCCGGTAACAGATGCATGATGCAGATTCTAAGGCCCGACATGCCCTGCGATTCCAGCGCTTCAATATACGGCTGGGACCGTTCCCGCAGCAGGGTGCTGCGCAAGAGCCTTGCCTTATGAGGCACAGATGCAAGACTCAACGCCACAACAGCAGGCCAGAAACCGCTGGAAAACGTGGCTGTGATGAGCAAGGTCAAAAGAATAGCCGGGAACGCGAACTGAATATCAATGACCCGGCTGATCAGTATGTCGACGAAGCCACGGTTCCAGGCCGCGATCATCGACATGATCATCGCAACGGTGCCCGATAGAAAGACAATGGCGAGCGGTCCGAGCAATGCCGTGCGGCTTCCCCAGATCAAACGCGAAAGAATGTCCCGACCGAGTGCGTCCGTGCCGAGAAGGTTGACTTCACTCGGAACGCCGTAGGTGTTGATAATATCGATTTCCAGCGGGTCGTGTGGTGCAAGCCATGGTGCAAAGATTGCAATCAGACAGACAAGTGCCAGCACGACGACCGCGATGACGCCCAGGATGCCGAGTTGCGACAGGATTTTGAAAGCGAGATTGGGCTGCTGTTTGTCGACGTGGTTGGTTATGGCTTCAGCGGCTTTCAAGGCGAACCCTCGGATCTATGGCAATGTAAAGAAGATCGACAACGAAATTTACGAGCAGGTAAGTACCAACCAGAAGTGTGGAAACAGCCTGAACGATGGGAACGTCCTTTTGCTGGACTGCGGCGATGAGCAGCGTGCCGACCCCATGCAAACCAAAGGCGAACTCAATGACCACTGTTCCTGCAACCATAGTGGCCATGCTGATACCGGCAATCGTCACAATCGGGATCAATGCATTCCGTAGCACATGCCGGATCAGTACGAGGTGGGATGGCACACCACGTATGATTGCGGTTTGCACATGCTCACGCCTCATTTCGTCGCTGACGGAAACTCGCGTGATACGCGCGACAATGCAACAGGTGGTCAAGCCGAGCGCGATCGACGGTAGAACGAGGTGCCACAATCCGTCGGCAAATCCTTCGCCGGAACCGAGAGCTGGAAACCAGTTCAAACGAACAGCGAAAAACGTCACCAGAATGATGGAAGCAACAAAGCCCGGAGTGGCAAAACCAATGGTGGTGATGATCGACATCACCATGCTGACGAACCGCCCACCGATGGACGAGAGGATGCCTATCAGTATGCCAAGGCTGATGCTGAAGAGCGATGCCAGAGCGATCAGTCCAAAGGTTGTGGGCAACCGGCTGGCAATAACCGCCCAGACATTCTCACGCATTGAGTAGGACTGGCCCCAATCTCCCGAAAGCGCGTGGATAAGCCACGTGCCATAGCGCGTCAAAAGCGGATCATTCAAACCATATTGTTGTTCTATGAACGCGATTTGCTCCAGTGTCGCCGTGTTCTGGCTGCCACCGAGAATGAAGGCTACCGACGAGCCCGGCGAGTAATGCAAGGCGGTGAAGATGATGAAGGAGGCTATCAGCAGCGTTGCCGCTGCTGATAGTAATCGAATGGAAGCTGCTCTTAGCATTGGAGTGTCCTGCGGAGGCGCTTATTTCGCCGCGCCTACCTTGGCTGCCCAAGGGTAATAGGGGAATACGTAGGAAGCCGGTGCGCCGGTGATCGAGCCGTCCATGTAAAGCGCATTGGTGAATTCCACGAGCGGAATCCATGCCTTCTCACGGACGATGATGTCCTGGGCTTCGCTGATCATCGCTGAGCGCTTGGCTTCATCGGTTTCACTGCGGGCCTTGACGATGCGGTCCACGACTTCCGGATTGTCGTAATGTCCGAAATTGAGAGCCGCAAAGGAAGGGGTGAATACAGAGAAGAAATCGAGCGGGTCGGTCATGTTGATGTTCTTGGTCATCATCATGAAATCGTTCTGCCGCAGCTTGCCATCGAAAAACGCCGCAACATACTGATCGTAAGGCACTGCTTTCAGCTCAATCGGCACGCCGATCTTACGACCGGCATCCATGATCAGCGAAGCGAGCATTTCATAGTCGGAGCGAGCGCCATAGGCCAGAAGCAAAGGCTTCTCGATTGGTCCCGCTTCGGCAACGAGAGCATTTGCCTTTTCAAGATCAATTGCGGGCACTTCAAGGTTTGGCTTTGCCGAGGCCATATTGGAGAACGCCGCACTCGGGGCTGGCGAAATGGTCGGAATGGCCGCTCCATTGAAAACCTTCGCGGCAATGGCCGTGCGGTTGATGGCCAGCGACAGGGCTTGCCGGATTTTTTCGTTTGCCGCAACGGATGTCGCGTCAGGACGCATGTTCGGAATGAGCTGATAGTTCGAGAAGCTCTTGCCGAAATAGAGTTTACCCGCAGTCGCTTTCTTCAGAGCGCCAATAGCAGTCCCGGTTGGACCATACATGCCCTGCAGCTGACCAGTGATCAGGCCGTTGACCTGAGCCGATGTATCAACAACGAAATTGAACTCGAATTTGTCCGCCAGAGCGGCATGGGTCTGGTTCCAGTAATCCTTGTTCTTCTCAAGGATAATAGACGATCCGGTGTTCCATGCGGTCAGCTTGAAAGGGCCGCTGCACATCGGCGCAACCTGCGGCGTGCCAACCACGTTGCCGTTGGCTTCCGCATGGCTTTTCTTGATGACGGCGCTGGCAGCTGTTGCCATTGCGGAATTGAACATAATGTCGGGCTGCTTGAGCGTCACTTTGACGGTTTCGTCGTCAATCGCTTCAACCTTGTCGACATTGATATAGTAGCGCGCCCAACGGGATTTGACATTCGGGTCGAGATTGCGCTGAAGGCTAAAGGCAACGTCAGCCGTCGTAACCGGCGATCCATCCCAGAATTTCGCATCCTTGCGGATCTTATAGAGGTAGGTCTTGTCATCCGGTTGCGTAACGCCGGTCGACAACCAGTTCTCGACCTTGAAGTCAGGGTTGATGACAAAAAGCGTTTCACAGAGGTTCGACAGAACCTGATTGATGACGAATTCGTTCGATTGTGCCGGGTCCAGAGAAGCGGGTTCCTTGCCGAGCGCCCATACCACATCAGCGATGGGGCCTTTGGCAGCCGGGGTGTCAGCGATAAGCGCCGGGGGCTCCCCTTCGGCGGCATGCGCCAATCCAATCGTGCCAGCAACAGCAGATATCAATACAGCACTGAAAAGACTTTTCTTAGCAGTCATGTGGTTCCCATTTTCGTCGCCGAGTTCCCTGCGGCATTTTTGGTTGATAATTGCATTGTAATCTGCGGAATTACATTGTAATTGTCAAGCCAGTTTTGACAACTCGCATGCATTTGTTGGATTGTTGCCTGCCCGAACCTATTGGCTGCGATTCTTTATGAATGGCGGATCAATTGCCTTTAATGAGGAATGTGCTGAGATATGAGCATCCAAGACAGCCACCTGTATGTGAAATCCGTGGAGAAGGCTTTCCTTGTCTTAGGCGCGTTCAATCGCGATAAGCAGTCCCTGACACTTGCAGAAATAGCTGCCTATGCTGGGTTGGACCGCAGTGCAGTTCAGCGTTTTGTCTTTACGCTTCATGGTCTGGGCTATTTGACGAAGGAGACGAGCCGAAACTATAGGCTTTCGCCTCGCTTGCTGGAATTTGGTTTCACATATCTGGATACAGATCCACTTATTGCTCTTTCGCAGGATCATTTGAAGAAACTGCACGACGCAACAGGGGAAACAATTAATCTGGCCCAACTCGTGGGGGCGGATGTGCTCTTGGTTTCGCGTCTGGCGAGTGAGAAGATCGTGTCCGTCAATGTTCGGGCAGGCGCAAAACTGCCTGCGCTCTATACGGCCTCCGGTCTGACTATGGTCGCGCATCTACCCGGCGAGGAACAGGAGCGGATCATCGATGCAACGGAAATGCAGCAGCATACCGAGCATAGCATTGTTGAACCTGGCGAGTTCAGACGGTTATTACAGAAAGCACGCGATGATAATTATTGTGTGACCAGATCGCTGCATTTCCGGGGCGATCTATCTGTGGCAGCACCCATATTTAACGGTTCGGGTGAAGCCGTCGCGAGTGTGAGTATAACTTCGCTTGAATTTGAAGGGCCGGATGAGGAACGGGAAGCGCTGTTCGTAAAAGCAGTATCTGAAACCGCCGGGGCGATTTCAAAAGCTCTCGGTGCATTGGGTTGAGATTTAGACGAAGGCAAGATTGCAACGGCTGGGTCCATCGTCGGGCTGAATAACAAGTGCCAATATCTATTGACTGGCAATCAAAGCCCTTCATGGTCGCCCGCCCTCCAACTCAGCCATTCGCGCGTCATTCACAAACTCTCTGAAGCGGTCGCTTACCTCTAACATTGAAAGGTCTTTAGAAAGACCGGTATCTATCCATTTAGCGGCACAGTGTAATCCGGTAACAACGCATTCTGTTACCGCATCATATCGGATATTCCGTCTGTAAATGACTGGATTAGATCGTGGAACCGTCCGGTCTCTTTTTTATGACCTCAGTGAGGATCGAGATCGGAGATATCTATGACGCAGCTAAAGCAGCCATTAATCGCAATCGTTGGAGCCACCAGCAAACAGGGCCGGAGCGTAGCAACCACACTTCTCAAAAGTAAACGCTTTCGCGTTCGCGCTCTGACCCGCAATGGCGATTCTCCAGTCGCTCGCAAGCTCAGGGAACAGGGCGCGGAGATTGTGAACGTTCCCCTCGAACTTGGTCGCATGAACCAGCTTGTGCAAGCCTTTGAAGGAGCTTCCGGCGCTTACCTGATGACGCCTCCGATAGCACCACCGGATACGAGCGAGGTGCCACTTGGCCGAGAGCTGGCTGATGCAGCAGTCGCGGCCGGCGTGGAGCATATCGTATTCAGTACACTGGAGAATGTCGACGGTATTTCTGCTGGGAAGAAATACGCGCCACATTTTACCGACAAGGCACTGGTAGCGGATTACATTCGCGGGCTTCCTGTTTCGCATTCCTTTGTCATGCTTGCTTTCTTTTACACGAACCTGCTGGAATATTACGTCCCTCGTTATGATGGCGATAAGCTGCTGTTGCCGATTTACCTTCCCGAACATTTTCGCGCCCCTTTTGTTGATCCGTCTACAGCTACAGGACCCGTTGCTCTGGAGATTTTCTCAAATCCGCAGGTCTACGCTGGCAGGACACTGCCAGTTGTCGGCGACATGATTTCTCCTCATGAGATGGTTGAATCCTTTCACCGGGTGACAGGCATCAAGGCCTTATATCGAAACGCTTTTACCAGGGCTGGTCTGTTGGAGAATTTTCCAGCTTTCGCCGACAATGAACTGCTCGTACGAGAACTTCTCGGCATGGTGGAATATGCTGTGGAATATGGCTATTTCAGTAATGAGCATGATCTCGAATGGAGCCGTCGCCTTAACCCCGAGACTTTGAACTGGGAACAATTCTTGCAAACGACAGGATGGCGTGGGGACCGGCAATCCTTTGGCATTTAGGCTGGGTCGTTCTCCAATCAGTACGGCGTGATCCCCGGTAATTTCTTGAGTTCATCAACGAGAAATTTCACCAGCAGCCGGACACGCGCAATACCTGCCCGTTCGGGAACAACAAGTAGACTAACGGGGGCGGCGTCAAGATCGTAGTTATCGAGCACGGTTTCGAGCTTACCGGTATCGAGTAGATCCTGAACAAGCCAGAGGTGCGCGGGGGCAATACCGCGGCCGGCAGCGAGAGCAGCTCGCGCGGCCAGCCCATGGTCGACGCGCAGTGTTCCGGCCATCGGTACGATCAGACGCGTTCCGTCCGGCCCATAGAGAGAAAGTTGATCGCTTCCAGCGACGTTGGACATTACGACGCCATTATGATGCGTTAACTCTGCCGGACGTTCGGGCCGCCCGTGGCCAGCAATGTAATCAGGTGAGGCCACGATTTTTCGGCTGCTTGCTCCTATAGCTACGAGCTTCATAGCCTCATCGATGACAGGCCCAAGACGCAATGCGATATCCACACCTTCGCGGGCGAGATCAATGCGTTCATCGGTGAGATTGAGGTCTATCCGGATATCTGGATGTTTGTCCTGGAAAGCGAAGATCATGCGCGTGACATGCAGGACGCCGAGCGCTGCGGTACAGGAGACACGCACGGTGCCGACAGGTATGAGCCGAGAAGCTCTTGCCTCTTCAGCAGCCTGGTCCACAAGACGCAATATCTGCAGACAGTTCGAATAATACCGACTGCCCTCCTCAGTCAGTGAGACGCGCCGGGTGGTTCGACCGAGCAGGGGGACACCCAGTGCTGTTTCAAGTTCGTTGATATGACGGGTGACTGTCGACTGTCCAATACCAAGCTCTCGTGCCGTTGCTGAAAAGCTGCCACGTTGCGCAACACCGACAAAAGTCCGCATGCGATCCAAGGAAACGTCGCTATCATCCATTTTTCGGTATAATCCCGTTCATAGTCCTTTTTTTACTGCAAAGCAGGGCCATCTCTCTCCTTGCTCTGCTCGGCAATGACTGTCAATTCCACCTTATCGCCCTTGCCTCGGTGACGGCCAGTTCAAATCGTCGTGCCCTTGGCTTTCCAGAAATAGTTGTGTGCGCGGCAATCGACGAGATGGTTCCGCATGGCTTTTAACGTGTATTTGTAGTGAACGCTAAAAACAAGTTGACAGATCGGGCTGTGTCATTATTTGTAGTGAACACTACATTAAGATGTAGTGCGGCAAAGGCCGCTTGAGCCAATTGGGAGTGATGTTGTTATGATATCGATCCCGCAAAAAAGGTATGCCGAGGTGATTAGCGAACGAATTTTGAAAATTCTGCATCGGGTTTGGGTGGTTGCCTTGTTGGCTATATACCTCCCTTCGACAGCACTAGCAGCCGAGAAGAACTACATGGTCAAAGCCCCGGACGGGGTATCTATTGCGGTTCAAGAAACGGGCGATCCTGATGGACCGCCCATAGTCTTCATTCACGGCCTTTTAGGCGGCGTGGACGAATTGGTTGACGAATTGATCGAAGCTTGATTCAAGACTGCTTTTTGGAGGCAGTCATGAGCCGAGGCGATCTGAGCGAA
>NZ_JACGXB010000034.1:0-9829 GCF_014138065.1 Ochrobactrum sp. P6BSIII
TTTGTTCATATCTCTGCGGTTGAACGCGCAGGTATGTACTCGCTGACCGAAGGCCAGAAGCTCACTTATGATCTGGAACAGGATCGTAAATCAGGCAAAATGTCGGCCTGCAACCTGCAAGCCGCTTAAACAGCTGATTTTCTTTCCTTTGACCACGGATGTACTGGCACTGTCGAAAGAAGTTAGCTTTGAGGCCAAGCATCGCTTGGCCTTTTTATTTACCTTTAATAAGGAACAAAAAAAATTGCCCCAAAGTCCACGCGGTCCTTTCACAAAGGATACATTATTTAAGCCAATTCCTTCCTCTCGGGAGTCTGTCGCTTCACGCACTAATAAAGCCGTGCGTTCCATTCTAGACGCAGAAGTAGACGAGAGGGTCGCAAAAACACTCCGCTTGCGAAAGCAGCGGTTAGAGCGCACGCTTACCGCGGCAACGCCTGTACCGAAAAAGAAAGCACAAAAAATCAAGTGAGTGCATTCACGCGTTGGCTTTTCGGTTCGATATCAGCGTAACAGCGTATTTCTGACGGGTTTACTTGTGAAACCAACTCCAGATTTTGAGAGTGTTCTCATATAGTGATGCGACGCCAACAATTATCGCGAGAACGGTAATTGCAACCCATTTACCGACACGGCCCAATGTTTCAAGCGTTTCCCAAAGGGTCATTACGCCTTCGAGGTTCGATATATCCTTGTCGTCCAGCTTCGAAAGGAACTCTTTCGTGTGGTCCGGAAGCTCGACCATGCGGTTAACTGTAGGTGCTTCGCTATCCATTGGGCTCATGCCTTCCACCCGCACATTTTCTCGCCTTTTTCATTATGAGCCAGCATAGCTGAAACCTCCCGATCAGTCATAGCCGCCAAAGCGGCAGGCGACGGCCGCAAAGGACTCGCGACCATACAGAATGAGCCTTGCGGGCTACCGCAAGCTGCCAGCGCGCAGAATGCTGCCAGTGCAATTACCTTGACCATTTGGAGAGCCTTTCCCGGTTCGTCTTGGCGTCCCGTCCGGATATGGCCGCGTCAATCTCGTCGGCAACCGAGCGGGCCTGGGCGCTTTCATCCTTCTGTCTGATCTGCTCGGCACCCTTCCCGTCTGATCGCCCTTTGAGGTAAAGGCCGAATGCCCCGGCTATAGCCAGAGCGATATATGCCACCCACCCATTCGAAGCGGCGACAAGGGCGAATATTGCTTCAAGCATGATCGGTCTCCCCCTTCCCCTGTTTCAGTTCGCGGTTCTTCTTGTTGATCCGGTGGCGGTCGATCAGCCACCAGCCAAAGACAATTGCGTTTACGACGATGCCGATCAGTGCATCAGCTGCGCCATCGTCCAGCCAACCGCGAGCGATCAGAAAGCCGCCAGCAATCTGCAAAATCTGTCGGATTACCGGAATGAGCAAAGCGATATCCATCATGCGGCCTTTCCGAAAAACGAGAGAATGGCTTTGAAGAAATCAGCCCAGAAGCTCGCAGAGACCGGCGCGGTAACAGCGGTCTCGGGCAAACTTGGGGCTTCTTGTTCATCACTTGGAGCAATTGGCGACGGCGTGACGGCATTTCCTGCCGCCTTCACCTTGTCCAGCAACGCTTCAACGGCTTCAGGTTTGACCAGCGCCTTATTCAGTTCATCGCCCGCATAGTAAGTTTCACCGCGCTTGAGTTTTCGGTGCGCACCCTGCACAGCGGCCAGAACTGGGAAAGACGCCCATTCCTGAGCGAGGCGCTTGCCGAATTCGGTGCGGTTGATCTTTCCGGCCATGAAATCTTCATAGCCGCGCCGCTTCAGCAGATGAAAAGCGAGCTGGTCCTGAAAATTGGCGTCGAATATCTGGGTTCCCTTCAGGCCAAGCTCTTTGGCGAGATCCTGAAGCGTGGCGCGCATAAACTGAGCAGCGCCAGCCGCGGATGATGCGGTGGTGTAACCCCAGTTCGCTTTCACCCAAGTCTTGCTCGACCAGTTTTTCTGCGCGTCAACCAGATCACCAAGCGTCATCTGAGTGATCGGCTTTGCGAGCCGGTTCTGCCGGTTTCCGAAAATGACCTGATAACAATCAGGAGGCGCTTTACCTGCATCGGTTCGATAAATAAAATCGAGCAAAAGCGCCGCACCGGCTGGCACGGTTTTATCCATTGGATTTCCTTTCAGGCATAAAAAAACCGCCTCAAAGGCGGCGTTGTCGGTCAGATGGGATGTGGGCCTTATGCGGCCTGATTTGTTTGCAGATCTTTGATCTGCCTATCCTGCTCCAAAACCATCAAAGTCAGCGATTGAACCGATGCCGTCAGGTCAGCAACCACCTTGGAATTGTCGATCTGCTGATAATCGGGAACGGTATGGGTGTATTCCCAATCAGCACCCGGATAGTCATCCTCTTTGACGCCTTCATATACAATGTCCGGCCCGTAGACAGCGGATTGCACCTCTTTCACCACGTCGCCCGTGACGTATTCCGGCATAATCAACGGCCCGCGAACGGTCGCCCTGCCAAGGCGTTTAACAGCGTCCTTTTGCCCGGAAACTGCATGAGGCATGACCTCTTGCATTTCGTGAGCGATAAACCCGTGCGCGATTTGATCCGGCTCGACGTTCCAGCGGTAGCTAACTGGTCGCAAGAGCATGATGCGCAGAAGGTTCGTGTCGAGCAAGTCGAACTGTTCTGACGTGAGGGTGAACGACACCAGCGGCGCAACGTCCGACTTCAGACGATAATCGGATGACGTGTTGAACTGCGTGGCCGTGGTTGTCATTCGCACGGAGCCTTTTTCGCCACCGCGATCCCGAACCGAAAGAGCGTCGCCAGAACTGTTCATGTTCGCGATCAAGCAAACCTGACCTGCGCCCGCCCCCGAGCCCGCGCCGAGGGTGTAGTTATAGTTGTTCTGTCGCATTACCGCTTGGTTGTTCAGCCAAGCAAGGAGATTGTTGCTATCAACGATCTGCGCGGAATAACCGCCATTATCGATATTTATGTTAAGGCTTCCGGTCCACTGGAAACCAATGGTGTTAGGGCTTAACGAACGCGTGGGGGTGAAGCCAAGCACGGGTTGAAGTTCGTTAATGGAATTGTCCGCAGCGGCGCGGAAATACGGTCTGCTTTTGATGCCCCCTACGAACCCTGCAACCGTTATTTGATCGGCGGAAACCTTGCCGTTAATCGAATTGTTAAGGGTTGCCACTTGCGCAAGCATGTCGTCACGCCGAACGGCGGCATTTGTCGAAGAACTAGTTACGGGTAGCGCAAGCTGACCATCAGTTTTGAAGCCGAAAGTTCTAGTAACCCCGACTCCCCCCGTAGCGACGAGGTTCATTGCGCCCGTTACTAGGCTCTGAATGAACCCCAGATTTGCGGAACCGTCTGCGGTCTGAAAGGCGATTTGCTGAGTGCCATCGTATCGCGACCGAATGCCCGTTTGAGCCTTAAGGATAATCCCGGCTGAGCTATCAACAGTAAGCCCGCTGCCCGTCAGCGTACCGCCAGTCAGCTTCAAATAGTCGCCAGCAGCGGCATAGAGCGGATCGAAATATGCCTTGAGCGTTGCCTTGATATTGGCCCACGTGACGCGCTTGACCTTGCCGTCATCTTCACCGTCGGTGATTACGGCGCTGTCAGCATCAACGGGCGTTTCCTTCGGCAATGCGGCCAGCAGGTCCTCACTGGCTAGGGCGCCGAGGTTCTGGCGCGCATCGGTGGCATTGGTCGCGCCTGTACCGCCTGCCGTGATCGGACGCGCATTATTCGCATCAGCCGTCAGATCATCGACAAGTGCATTATAGGGCGCGCTTCGTATGGTTGTGTCAGGAACACCCTTCGTTCCAGCCGGAGGGGTATAGACGCCATCAGTTCTAGGCATGGCATTCTCCATTAAAAAAGCCGCCCGAAGGCGGCTTGCGGTGGGGACTTGCGAGTACTATGCGACTCACTTCAATCTGAGGTGGTTAACAACGGGAGGCTTTGGATGTCTGTTTTTATTGTAAGTTATGACTTGAGACAGCCGGGACGCAACTATCAACCATTATATGATAGGCTATCAGGATGGGGCGCTATTCGCCTTCTGGAGTCAGTTTGGGCAGTGAACGCCAATACGAACGCAACTGACTTGAGAAATGATCTTCTCAGCAGGATGGATGCGAATGATGGTATTCTTGTCGCGATAACTCAGGGAGCAGCTTGGAATAATCTTATCGGGCAGAGTGGTCCAACGTTGAAAAGGTGGATTGACGGTTAAGGTTTCGGTTGCTTCCAAAGGGCATCCCGTTGATATGAATGAGGATGCCCAAAATCTTTGCGATCCAGTGAATAATGAGAATGCGCAAACCTTGCTCGTTCATGCTGTTATCTCCTATATTGGGATTGGCGATAGTTAAGGGCATCTATGCAAATCGATCACGATCAGAACGAACCGAAGATTGACCGAGACCCTTTTCCTTGGTGGCTCGGCGGCATTGTTGCGGCTGTACTCTGGCTTGGTTTTATCTATTACGGCCTGATCGAGTGGTATTCGGCCCTTTTAGGAATTGGCACCGGCTGCATTCTGGCAATCTGGGCTATCGAGAAAACGGGCAACCGCACTCCCGATAGCTGGCGAACCAAGCGTTAACGGTTCGGCCTCACAGTAATTTCCAACGGGGCCCGTCGCTCTTGGCCAAGGATGCGCGGCTGAACACCCGAGCTTGATCCCAATATCATTGACCGCAACATGTCGCGTTGCTGAACAGATATCTGCTTTTTCGTTACTGCTCGATCAAGGATACTGAAAGCCTTCTCCGGGTCAGTTTCCGTCAAAGCGCGGCCTACCCGGCCAAGCACTGATGGCGGAAGGCCTTTTGATTCGTTTATACCGCGCATAGCGGTGCTGATTGCCGCCCCTTTCCAATCCCCGCGCAGAAGGCTGTTGAAGACAGCAGGATCAAACTGAGCCATTTCAGCCGCATCGGCCAAATTATCAGCGGTCTTCGAACCGCCCATGGCTTCATTCGCGGTTTCGAACATCTTCTGTTCGCGAGCAATGCGGCGTCCCATTTGCGCGGCACGATCAGGGACCGCGAAAGCTGGGAATTCCTGCGCGGTCTTTTCAGTGATCAGCATTCGCGCCTTGTTTGTGGTTGGGGCAGACGAAGCGGCCTCTACCCGCGCAATCCAAGGATCAGCATATCCGGGGCGAAATGCGTTTTGCTCCGCCGTGTTCATGGCGTCAAATGTGCCGATGTTGTCAGCAGCCCGCATGCGGCTCGACGCAGCGTTTTTCCCTGTCTCAAGGGCGTCAATCACCTTGCTTTGGCTCTTGAATGTGTCATTCGCCGCCCGATAAGCAGGTGAAGCGTTCTCCAACGCCTGATCAAGCTGGGCATTGAGCATACCAAGAACCCGAGCGCGATTGCCTTCTCCTGCTCTTTGTGCCCGCTGCACCGCATCGCTTACGTCGGTCTTCAGGTTCAGAGCACGGGTGAAGTCCGAGAGAACAGATTTCCCATCGGTCATACGGTTTTTATAACCGGTGAGCGCCTTTTCAATGCTGTCGCCCGCGATTTCATCAGCCGGAGAGACGATCTTTTGAACACCAGGGCGAATAACGTCATCGATATGCTGAATGACCGGCGACAGATCGACCGCACCAGCATCCTGACGTGCTGCGCGATAATTCTGATTGGCGAGAGTGTCCCGGGCCTCCGTAAGGAATGCTCCCCGCTGTGCTGCCGTGTCGGTCGCCCCAAAGCCTTCTGCAAGGGTGTTTGCCAAGCGGTCGCCTTGCCCAGATTGCCGTTTCACCAGTTGCTCGAAAACCTCCTGCCGCGCATCGTTCGGATTTCTCACGGCGGTGGAAAGCATTCTTCGTCCCGAATGCCCGAGGGCATCAGCAACCGTGAACTGGTCCTGACCATCGGCAATAGCGTTTCGAAGCGCTTGTGCAACCTTTTCCTTGGAGCTTCCGGAGCGGGTAAGCGCGGTCTCCAATGCCTGATCGGCATATTTTTGAGGGTTGAGCCGAGCTGTGAGCGGAGCAAGCAACGGCTTAGCCACAGCGGACGCCCCCGCCACTGCGAGAGGGGTGGCTCCACCCAGACCGAAGCCTACGGCCCCACTCTTCACCGCGCTTTTGGCACGTTCATCAAAGCCGCCTTCGCCACTGCCAAAACCTTGCCCGAGACCCAGCAACGCGCCATCAATGGCGGAACCAAAGGCGACTTTTCCAAGGCCTTTACCGGCGTTGGCCGCGTTCGTGGCGACAGACAAGCCATTTCGAGCCAGCCCCGCGCCGCCAGCGATACCTCCAGCCAGCTGACCGCCAAGCCGATAACCGAACCGGTTTTCATTGTCAGACTGGTCAATACCGCGCTGGCGTGCCAATTCCTGATCGTAGTCGCCCAAATAGCCGAAGCCCGTTCCAAGGCCCGCTGCTATCTCGTCAGCAAAACCAAGCGAAAGCATATCGGCTGCTCCACGCATGGCGGTATCAACTTTGCCGAGCATAGAGTTTCGAGCACTGTCGTCAGGGTTCCGTACCGTCGGATTGCGGGTCATATCCGACATTTCATCAAGCCCTTGACGGACTTCCGGGGTTATCGGTGCTTGCGCCGGTTGCAATGTAGCCGCGATTTCATCCACGGTCGATTGCTGTTCCTGTGGCGACATCTGGAGAAAGCTGTCATCGACCGTCACGCGACGGCCCGCAATGTTGAGTGTAGCCATTATGGTTCAATGCTCCAAGGAAGGCCCGAACTGGTGCGGCCAGATTTTCCCGATTGTCCTGACTGCTGGTTTTGAGTGCTGCTGTCGGTTGCGGTTTGCTCAGCGGTATAACGGGGATCAACTTCCGAAGGATCGATGCCCATTTTCTTCAGCGCAGAGAGTGAATTTTGGGTCAGAAACAGTGGTGCATCCTGCCCCATCACATTGCGATACCGCTGCTCATACGTGTCTGTACGAGCGGCGAGCATGTGCAGCGCTGAGACAACCGCACCACGAAGCTGTTCGGGAGAACTGCTCGTGCTGATGGCATGTTTCCACTCTTCAACCTCTTGCTGATTAAGCGCTCCTACGCCCTTGAATGCCTTAGCCAATTCGTCAGCAACGCCAAGACGGTACGTTTCAAAGCTACGCTGTGCCGCGTCACCGGTTTGGGTGTTGAACTTGTTTGCCGCCCAATTCCAAGCCGGATACGAGGAATTATTCAGCTTGCCATGCTCTTCGACCATACCCGCCATATGCTGAATGGCGAGGTTCGTGGAAGAGGCCATTTTTGCCATTTCTCCGGTCGCATAGTCCTTACGTGTCGCCACACGCGCACCGGTCTGTGACATATCCCAAGTCGGGTCATACAGAGAAACCAACTTTGCCAGATCTTGACGCTCGCCACCACGAAGAGAGGTAACGCGGCTGATATCGATGCGGCCGTCAGAAATCCCTTTGACCTGCGAGGCCAGAGCTGGCGGCAACTGCTGCAAGAACTGGTTTTGAGATCCCGCGTCAGGTACGCCCATTTCAGACATGGAAACTGGCGGCAATCCGTCGAGATTAATGGACTTCCCGCCCACTTCAGCGGTTGCAGCCGGGGTAACGTCTGTCACCGCCCCATCAATGATCCTGAAAGCGCGATTGCCTGCAATCTTGATATCTCCGGCCTTTGCGGCATTTGCTCGCGCCTGCGCTTCCGCAATCTGCGCCTGTCGCAGCGGATCACGCGCTTGTGCCGTCTCCTGATATTGCTGTTGGAACAGCCAGTTGTCGCGAGCAGATTGCTGTTGTCGAGCCTGCTGCTGCTGCTCCATTTCCTGCTGGAGCATCATCTGAGCAATGCGCTTTTGATCTTCCGGAACGAATGGATTGCTTAAAAGCTCGGCAAGCGCCTGATACCGCCCGCTATTCTGCGGCTGGGATGGGGCCTGCTGCGGCTGAATAGGCGCACGGGATGCAGACGGAGCCTCCGGGAAATATCCCATGGGGGCTGCGGCCTGCTGTGGTGCCTGCCCTTGCGGAGCCAGCGCGCTGCCAAAAGCCATATCATTCTGGCGCAACAGACTTTCAGACGGGCCATTGTTAAGGTTTACCGGCGACAGACCATAGCCACCGCCGACCTGTTCAACGTTCTGATACGTCTTCCCATCCGGGCCTGTAATCACCTGCCCCGGTGCATAAGCCTGTTCTGGCATAACCGGTTGCCAAACCGCACCAGCATTCCAGCGCTCATTGAAATTGCTTCCGGGCCCCGCAAACGCCATTGCAGGAGCCGACGATAGCTGATCGTTGCCCGTGAAATCATACGGGGCCACTGCCTGCCGCTGTTGTGGTGCGCTGACGGCAGGTGGCGTGTAGTCTTCTGGACCTGACGCCTGTCGCGCAAAATCCAAATCGGCCTGAGATACATCTGCACCGGGCGCAAACAATCCGTCAGGATCGGCAACAGGTGAAATCGCCTGAATAGCGGCCTGTGGAGTACCCGGCCCCTGCGAACCACCGCCGCCCAGAAGAGCAAGCGCCTTCTGACGATGGCCGCTCATTTGGTTGTTCCACTTGTCTGCAACGCTGCCGGGTGCGCCGCCATTGTTGGCGTCGGAAGCCGCATAGCGCCCCGGAGAACCGGCATTGATGGTTGAATAGAGGTCGAGGCCGCTCATGCCGGGCTTGAAACCACGGTCGCGGAAATAGCTGGCGACGGCTCCATTCGCACCAAGCTGTGAGCCGAGGGGATTGCTCCAATCCACGCCATACTGCTGTGCCTGCGGCTCGCCAAACTGGATCAGTCCGCGATGTTGGCCGTGCTGAGTGCGCGGCCCAGCCTTCGACGGGTCAAATGTGCCGGCAGTCTCGTAGGAAATAGCCGTGGCAAGATCCACTGGATCAGCGCCGATTGCCTGTGCGGTTTCAACGATGCCAGAACGGAGCGCGTCAGCGTTCTCGCCAAATTTGAAGTTGCTCGGTGTCGTACCGGTCGCCGCGCCACTTGTCGGAGAGCCACCAGCGGCAACCGTTGAAGGATAAGCGCCGCCCGCCCCGCCAAAGCCATTCATGAGCTGGCTGAAAAGCGTGCTGCCCTTCTGACGTTGCTCATCGGCGTACTTTTCACCCTGATTGATACGGTTCTGCTCGACTGCGCCGGTCAGGCCATCACTCAACGCATAGAGCCAGCCGCCCGGGCGCGAATACTGTTCTGGGCCCGCACCCATCAAGTCACGAACGCGGCGGCGCGCCTCCTGCAACTGCTCAGGCGTCTTATAGGGCGTGCCCTGCCCGAAAATGAAAGACGGAATAGCCATTATTTGCCTCCAAGCGCCTTTTTATAATTGACAGCCAGCAAACCGCTTGGCGTCTTCGCAACAGCTTCCGGCTTCTTCTTTTTGACATCCTGAGCCAGCAGGCCGAGACGCTTAGGAGCGGTTTCAGGCTCGCCCTTGTATCGATATTCGTAAAGGTTCAGGCCGTTTGCGCGTCCCACCTTTTCGATATCTTTCTTGGCGCGCTCATCAGAGAGTTTGAACGGCGCTGTGATCAGGCTTGCCAGACCGCCAAGGAACCCATTGGATTGCTGCAAGGCGGTATTGTAAGCGCCAACATCATTCGCATACTTCTGCTGTACCAATCCGGCGTAATCGACGGTTGGAATTCCCTGAATTTGTGAACCGCCGAACTGCGGCTTGCTCACCTGCCCGCCGCTCATCAGTGCCGAGATTTCATTGATCGGAGCTGAGCGCTCTTCATATCGCTCATTTAAGGCCTGCTGGCGCTGTGTGTTCGCAGCTGTTGATTTGCACTGAGAAGTGACCCGGCATTGCCGGATATTGTCATCGAGAATTGACCCATGTTTTGAACCTTGCTCCGCGTGTTTTTAACG
>NZ_JACGXB010000035.1:0-8452 GCF_014138065.1 Ochrobactrum sp. P6BSIII
CGCGTTACGACAAGAACCCGGACAATTTCCTCGCTGCTGTCAAACTGATCGCTGTCCGCATCTGGTGCATCAGTTTATGAGTCTACGCCCTAGCGAAACAGGGAGTGCGAATACGTCAAATGTTTGTGGCTCCGCCCTGGCATCCAACCATCGGCCCATGGGGTGATCTGCAAACGACATCGTACCCGAATGTCGTTCAATTGACAGGCACACTCTTTATCAAACCCGATACGCGTTACGTGCAAGAAATATGGTTTCCGCCACAGCTTGGCGGAGGTAGGCCTGTTGGAATAACAGCCCATGCGACCAACAGTACCGCCTATGCCTCGCTTAATCGCGGCTTTAATCACAGTTTCATGCAGCGCGGTCCAGATCGCGCTGTCATTGACTGGTCGATTGCTCTGCTTCAAAGCACAGATGTCAAGTTCATGCGCATACATCTGCAAAACACTGGCGAGGCCGGTCGGGTGGAAAGTGCAGATCAGATTAAGGATGTTCCCTGGCGTCACAATATCTGGGCTGAAAACTCTCCCTATCGTCGCGCGGCAGAGGCAGCTGATAGCGAGCTTGCCCGCCTTATTGATGCACTAAAAGCCAATGGTAAATGGCATGATACCGTATTGATAGTTACCTCGGACCACGGTCAGGCTGACCATGGCTGGCATGCGCCGATATCTGAAGCATCGTGGTCGACACCCTTTCTGATCACAGGCCCAGGCATCGCCAGAGGTCGCACGTTGTCATACGGAGAACAGACGGATATCGTTCCGACCATCGCAGCCGTGCTCCACGTGGCCGCACCCAATCAAGGGCCAGGGGCTGGGCGGATTATGCGTGAAGTTTTTACGCAGGGAGAAATCGTCGAAGTTCCGCATCGTCTGGAAACGATTAACAGGCAAATGCGGGAATATATGCTTTTGGAGGCGCAAATGCGTATCGCCTCTGCAACGAGGCCATCTCTGGATGACGTTCTCATGCAGGCACAGAATACAGGCTTAACTGATCGACAGTTTTACGGCTTCGACCGGTTTTTAGAATGGTACAGGGCAGGGTCAATTGATAAAATGATCGAAAATAACCGATTAGTTTTGAACGACTTGAGAACGAAATACAACGCTGCTGAGTGGCCTTGGCAATAGCTGTTCGCGATCACTTTGTACTTGTAGGTATTCAGCAGTGTCTATACTCGCAACCAGCGCTACGGTTTGAATTGGTTCATGGCATCGTGCGCCAGTCACCAATCAAAGCGGACGCCGAAGGTACCAGCCGTTGCTGTTTGGTGACTGCGCCCGCTATTGGACGACCAACGGTAACTGGCTTGGCCATACAGGCTCACATTTTCCTTCAAGCGCGCAGTTATGCCGCCACCGACTTCGAATGCTGTGTCGCCAAACCTGTTTTCAATCGCGGGTGAGGATTGTCCGAAAGCCACAGTGTCATTGCCTGAGAAGGCATGCCAGAGATTGAACCGCGCATAGGGCTGCCACAATGTTCCGCGCTCGTCGCGTCTTGTATATTGCAGCCGGGCTCCCAGTCGTCCGGTCCAGGCTTTGCCTGCATCCCAATCCACACTCGAATACTGATCCTGGGACCCATCTACTGATATGTCCTGATAGACGAGCTGTGCCTGTGGTTCAATCAGCCAGCGATCATCGTCACCAAAGTGGATCGGATAGCCCGCTTCGAGCGATGCCGTATATCCAGTCGCTTTTGTGGAGAGACCGGCATTATAAAGCGATGTCGAATCAGCATCGTACCAGCTGCCCTGTACCACAGCATCCAGATACCAACCGGTTGGATCAAAATGAGTCCAATAGGCACCGACCGATGGGCCTTTCAGCGTTAGCTCGCCCACGGCCAAATCTTCTATTCCTTGCGCGAAGCCGCGCACCGAACTCGAATTGTAGTTGGAGTAAGCGAAGTATAGGCCAGCATGGTCACGGTGGCCGCTATCCGTTGTTCGCCGCAGGATGTCGAGGCCCGTCTGGAAGCCTGTCAGATCACCCGTCGCACTGGCATCAACGGAACCGCCCCATCGGTTGCTGAGGTGTTCGCCGAACACTCGTCCCCACGCGCCGTTCACATAGGCGCGTGACTCCGGCACACCGCGCAGGTTTTCCTCCTCGCCGACGCGCTCATGAAGCGTGCCAAGGGTAGCAAGGCCCATCTGCCGCGCAATTGCAGGGATTGGCGCATAGAGTGCCACTTCTGGACGGTAGATCGGAGTATCCGGTTCTTCCGTCGTTGGACCCGTCGGTGTGTCGATAATATGGGACCGGAGGAACCAATCGTTCGCATCAGTGCTGCCGCCGCGGAAGAGCTGATATTCGTAAGCACCGGCAGCCACGCGCTGGCCGAGAGTGAAAGCATCGGTTGTGGTGGTGCCGCCATTTGTTACCTGCACCAGCATGATGCCATCCGCGACGGTCTGCGCTCCCGGACCGCCTGTATTGTTGATGAGCAGCGATGTCGTGCCACTGGCTTGGCCTCCATTGATCACCAACAGGTTGCTCGGCGAGCCGTCGGCACCAAGATAGGTGTTGAAACCGATACGGCTGCCAGCGCTGCCGGCGTAGCTGCCAACGGTCAGAGTGCTATAGGCTTCCGATCGCGGCAGGAACTCGATCAGGCCGGAATTCGAAATAGCACCGGTTGCGTTGGAATCGCCGGTGACGTTCCAGATGCTGCCGGTATCGATCGTGATATTCGTCGCGTTTTGCGACAATCCGGTCCAAAGGCTGTCTTGCGCCAGGGACAAATCCGCAGTGTTGCCAGCGTCGGCCAGCAAGTCGCCTGTCCATTGCGATGCAGTCAGACTGGCACTGACAGTATTGCCCGGGCCGGTCAGTACAAGATTACCGGCCCACTGGCTGTTGCTGAGATTATAGGTGAGCGTCGAAGGATCAACGACGATGTCACCGGTCAGAGACGATATGCGGTCAATATTGAGCGTCAGGTTGCTAGGCGTATTCGCTCCATCCTCGGTAACCTTTGCAAGCAAGAGCTGTCCGTTGACCACAGCCGGGCTGATTGCCGTGTTGCCATCGATTGAGACTGTACCAATGCCGCCCTCGGCGAGGATGATCGCGGCATCGGTGGCGCTCAGACTGCCGCCGGTGAAAGACATAGTGCTCGGTGCACTTCCAGCAAGATAGATAGCGGCAGATCCGGCACCGTTAACCGCGACTGCCGTGCCGGATGCGATGAGCATGCCGCCATTGACCGCTGCAAGACCATGAGCAGCGCTGCCCATCGTGGTGACGTTTAAATCAGTAGCAGTGATCGAACCGCCCGCCATCGCATGCATGCCGATGGCGCTATTGTTTTCCGTGGTGATATTGGTACCAGACAAGGTGATGGTGCTGCCAGCATCCGTCGCCTGGACGCCGTCGGCGCCACCGATTACGGCGCTTTCGCCACCCTTTGTCCTGATGGTGCCACCTGTAACCGAGGCCGCAGCCCCCTGACTGACACGAACGCCGATGGCTCCATCGCCAATAGTCGTTATTATCGTGTCCTGAGCTTGCAGCGTGCTATCCACTCCGATCACATCCGCGCCATAGCTCTCCAGTCCAATCTCAGCCACCGGAAACTGGAGGGCGGGGCCGCTGCCGCCCGCTATCGTGTAACCTGTGGTGACTTCTGTTCCCGTCACGGTGATTGTGCCGGTGTCGGTGACAAGCAGACCTGCGCTGGAAGGGCCGGTCGTTCGGATTATGGTTCTGGTGAGAATGACAGAGCTGTCTGCGCCACTTGCCTCTGCGCCGGTTGAATTGGGCTGGTAGGTGAAAATACCGTAACCAGCATAATCAATGCTGCCTCCGGCATCGGCCCATATGCCCTGGCTGTTTGTGCCGTAGGTGGCGCTGCTGGCGCCACCGCGGACGACGATGCTGCTGTCAATACCGCGGGCAAGCATGCCTGGCGCGTCGGCGTTGATTGTGGCGCCATAATAGTCGCCGGACGCGATGGCGCCGCCGCTCATGTTGATTGTTCCGCTGCCAGTTGCGAACAGAACAGCGCTGCCGCTTCCAAAGCCGTTCAAGTAACTATTGTTCAGGATGAGATTACTGCCGGCTCCTGAAGCTACTCCGCCCGGGGCATTGTCGCCGGAGCTATATGTGTTCAGATCATTGAGAGTGATCGTTCCCCCGGCATCCGCAAATACGGCAGACGCAGCTGTACCGTCAATCATGAGGTCGGTGCGGGTCAGAGTGATGGTCCCGCCACTGGCCGCATAGGCGCCGTGCGCATTGTTTAGCGCGGTGTATACGACACTGTCGGTGAGCGTGACGCTGCTGTCTGTGCCAACTGCGCTGATGCCATAGGCACCGACACCGTTCGTTGTGATGGTAGTGTAGCTTCCTGTGATTACTCCACCGTCTTCGGCGTAGAGACCATAGCTGTCCGTGCCATTGGTGGTGACTTCAGCCGCATCCGCGGAGGTGCCAATCAAGCTGATCATCCCCCCGCCACTCGCGCGGACGCCGTAACCGCTGCCGTTGGCCGTCAGATAGACAGAGGTGCCACTATAACTTCCGGTACCTGATACGTCGACCACCGGCGTTGCGCTAGCGCTTTCTCGCGTGGTGAAAGCGAGATCCGAACAACTGCCTGAAGAAATACTGACTGCAGCCGGTGCCGATGGCGCACATTGCGCCAAGGCTTGAGCGGAGGGCAACAGCACCGTCATCGCTGCGGCCAAGGTCGCAGGATGGAAGCAAATAGAGCTTAATAGTGCTTTCTTGCGCGCGTTGCAGATCCGCGCACGAAGGCCTGAAATGACAACAGGCATCTCCACATGGTCAACACGCAATCGATGCCCCCTCTGTCACGACGCTTCCTGTGTGGTAAGCATTTCGAGAATCAATTAAGATGATTAATATAATATACTTGGAATTGGGCAAGTCGGACGTGGTGTCTTTTTAGCCTAAAACTGCTCAGAATTCTGAAAACGATCAATTTCTTGCTGCGTAGTTCTCAACGGATATATACCTTCGAAAGCGATCTCAGTAAGCACGTAGCGAATTCCGTGAATTTTATTCTGCTTGGCGCAGTGGTGCCCTCCTTCGGTCTGTCCGATGTGATGTGACGCAAAAGGCATTCGCACGAAAAGTCTGCTTATAGATGTCGTTCAGATGAGTTGGATCATGTGCGGCTAAAGCTGCGTGCGGGATGATGTCATGTTAGCCATTCTGATGTGGCCTGCTTAGTAAGCGCAAAAACCGAATCTCCCATGTCATCCTGCGACAATAAGATTTTCGAGATGGATACATATTATCATACCGTCTGTATATTAAATATAGCTAATTTGCGTCGCGTTAATATTAATTATGCTTATTTTACACAAAGCTATTGGGACAGAATACAAGTATAAATTGACGACCTGCAGCGCCGCCAGCCTGCATTTCTGATGTTCATGTGCAATGCGAAAGTGAACTGTATTCGGAGGGAAGAATGCTGAGATATTTGTCCATGGCTACAGCCATTTTAGTGGGCGCCAACATTACGCCGTCGTTCATTGTCGACGCGCAAGCTCAAACGACAGTCGAATGCCGATCCAGAGACTACAAGTACGATGAATGTTACGCGGGGCCGCTGTCCAAACCTCAGCTCATTCATCAAACTTCGAGTTCGGCATGCATCTTAAATCGCACGTGGGGATATAATCCGAAGAGCCGCTACATATGGGTTGCTCAGGGTTGCTCTGGTGTATTTGCAGATGTTGGCGGCTATCACCACGGTCGTGGTGATGGGTTTGATCCAGGTGCGCGCCAGTATGATCATCACGGTCATGATATAGGCGGTGTCGTAGCGGGTGCTGTGCTCGGCGCGATCGTTGAGGGAATGGTTGCAGATAGTGGGCACAAGCATCATCACACGACCAGCAATCATCGTGATTCCGACGACTATAATGGCTGTCATGGAATTGGGTGTACAGTCGACAGACCTGATGATTCCGGGACTATAGATACAACGCCGCAGTTCGATAAAAACGGAGAGCCCAATTACGATACTCATGGCAATTATATCGGTTGCCATGGCGTCGGATGCTTGGTTGACGATCCAGACTAGGCTGGCGGTAGATAAAAGAGGGACAAGAAGCTCGTCCCTCTTTTACGCCGTGACGATTGCCAGGATTTCAGAAATTGTATTTTAGTATAATGTAATGAATGTCACCGATAATTTTTGATCGCCATTAGAATTCGAATCTCAAATTCTTATTTTTCCATTATTGCATCTAAAACTGCCAGCGTGCTGGCGGTTTACGCGAGATGTTCAGGACCCATCAACCCCCAAGCGCCCACCTCCCCATTATTAGATAGCGAGTGGGCTTTTCCGCTTGTGCTCTTTTTAGCAGAATTGGAAAAAATATAGTTATTTCACGATAATCTGAATTCGTTCATAGAGTAATATTTAATGTAATCATATTTATTGAATATATAAATAGTTCGGCGAATTGTGAAGACACATGATCATCACTCTTGCTAAGAGTGCATTTGCAATGCCGATCTTGTGCCAATGATCGAAGGCACCAGATACTCAGCGATGGCTGTTGGTGACTTGATAGGCGCTGGGGGTATTCGGATGGAATTGCGTGTCTCGCAGTTCATCGACGGCACGCTTTCGGGAAGGCAGTTTCCGATAGCATCCAGCTAGTCCTTCAAAGCTTCCAGCCTGTCAGGCTCAGTGACCCTGTAAGTGTATTCAAAACTCATAACAGACTATCAAGGAGCTGTGGGCGATGGCGAAACGAGGGCAGGCGGTCAAATTCCGTTTGGCGAAGGTTTGCGCGATATTGAATAAAACGGAATGCGAGCTTGCTCACACATTGGGGCTGTCTAGGGCTGCCTTAAAAGCGATCGACCGTCGAGGGGCGCCTCTTTATCTGCAATTGGCTCTCACCGCGCTGATGGCAGGAACCCAACCCGCTCCATTTTTACAAAGATACAATGATAATGATCATCAAGGCTGTGAACGCGAGCTCATGAAGCAAGCTGGTTAGAACGTCGGGGGACGGGTACTATGATCAAGGTGACCGCCCTATTTGCCCTTCTCGTGATTGGGTTAACACCAAAGGATACTTTCGCGGCTTCCTGCGGAGGTGCATCGGCAAATAATCCCGCAGTTAAGATGCTGCAACGACAACTTTCGGCGCTTCGAGCCATTGAGCGGAGTCGGGGTTGTAAACCTGGTAAATCTGAGGGTGGTTTTTTCAATGCCTGTCGTGACGTTGGCATGAAAATTGGTGAAGTCCAGCAGGAACTGAGCCTTGCTTCGGCCGCCGATCGTGAATGCAAGGCTCTTGCATCTGCAGCACCGCGTCCAAAGGCAGTCAACGTGTTGAGTTCCGCAGCATCCGCCCGCACGGGGCCTGCTATAGATAGGTCAAAAAAAGTCCCTGGATTCAAAAATGCACTGCAATATTGTGTGCGTCTTTCGGACGGTTACTACTTTCCAACGCCTAACTCGCAGTTCGGTCAGAAAGGCGGCACAGACGCCGCGCTTATTCAGTGCAGACTGATCTGCGATACGAACGATATGGCAGTCTATATTAATGACCAGAATGAAGAATCTGCCGAAATGGTTTCGGTCCAGACGGGTCAAGCCTATGCCGATTTGACAACGGCTTACGATTATCACGGTGATGGAGAATTCAAGCGCTGTAACTGGAATGGTTATGTTGCGAAAGTTGCCTCACTCATGACTGTCATAAAGCAACCGCGGCAGATTGCAGATACCACAAATCCGTTGCCAGATACGGGGCCGGAGAAAGTGACGACTGTGGTCGCAGAAGTTGCTCCCGAACAATATCGGTCAGCTCCCGTCCGCGATGTTCGCGTCGTTGGCCCTGCATTCATTCCAGATATCGACAATCAAGCGCTTGGACAGATGCGTTACCAGCAAAGCCCATAAAAATCTCTTATAGCAAAAGCGAGATGGCAGCCGTCGTCGACTGGCGCCATGGTTTCCAACATGGGATATCAAATGAAGAGCTTCAAGTTCAGACATATGCTGCTTGCATTCCTGCCGCTGGCCGTTGCCGGTTGTGTTACTGCGGAGGAGGTAGATCAGGACAAATGTTCATCCTTCGGCTTCCGTCCTGGTACAGATGCATTCGCGAATTGCATGATGGAGCAGAGCGCGCGTCATGACGATGAAGAGCGGCGCTATATGGATGGTCTTCATGAGCGGCAGGAGCGCGAACGCAAGAAAGAGCGCCGTCGCCGTGAAGAAAGTCAGATCGACACGCGACCCCAGTTTGATAAGGACGGCAACCCGAACTTTGATACGCAAGGCGATTATATCGGATGTCATGGCGTCGGCTGTCAGGTTGATAATCCGGATGCCGACAACTAGGCGGCGTGGACGAATTGGTTGACGAATTGATCGAAGCTTGATTCAAGACTGCTTTTTGGAGGCAGTCATGAGCCGAGGCGATCTGAGCGAA
>NZ_JACGXB010000036.1:0-2500 GCF_014138065.1 Ochrobactrum sp. P6BSIII
GAAGATTTGGTTGCGGGGGCAGGATTTGAACCTGCGGCCTTCAGGTTATGAGCCTGACGAGCTACCGGGCTGCTCCACCCCGCGCCAGGGTGATTATTTTAGAACCGGTTGGATATTTTTCGCGAAGTTCGCTTAATTTCAGTGTTTTGTATGTTTTAGAGAAGATGGTTTGATTTGTGTGCTTAGCAGACCTGGCAGCGACCTACTCTCCCGCATCTTAAGATGAAGTACCATTGGCGCTGGAGCGTTTCACGGCCGAGTTCGGAATGGGATCGGGTGCAGCCGCTCCGCCATAACCACCAGGTCGGCGAAGAACACAAATTGAGAAGCTGGATTAGGGCAGTAGGGGAATAAGGCAGTCAAGTGAGTATGTTCACTCACTGCTTCATTCACCATGCCGTCTTTCGTGCTGATAGCATCAACGCCCTCATAGAGCGCTGATAAACAATAAGCATGCGACTGCATGCCGGCGCCTGTGCGCCGCCCTCCCGGAGCCATTCACGAAGTGAATAAGGCGTGAGGGGCAAAGTTTTCATCAAGCTACGCTTGATGGATATTGTAAATGGGAGTGATCAAGTCGATCGAGCTATTAGTACCGGTAAGCTACATGCGTTGCCGCACTTCCACACCCGGCCTATCAACGTGGTGGTCTTCCACGGCTCTGATAGGGAATACTCGTTTTTAGGTGGGTTTCCCGCTTAGATGCCTTCAGCGGTTATCCCGTCCGTATATAGCTACCCTGCTATGCCGTTGGCACGACAACAGGTCCACCAGAGATACGTCCATCCCGGTCCTCTCGTACTAGGGACAGATCCTATCAATATTCCTACACCCACGGCAGATAGGGACCGAACTGTCTCACGACGTTCTGAACCCAACTCACGTACCGCTTTAAATGGCGAACAGCCATACCCTTGGGACCTGCTCCAGCCCCAGGATGCGATGAGTCGACATCGAGGTGCCAAACAACCCCGTCGATATGGACTCTTGGGGGTCATCAGCCTGTTATCCCCGGCGTACCTTTTATCCGTTGAGCGATGGCCCTTCCACGCGGGACCACCGGATCACTATGACCGACTTTCGTCTCTGCTCGACTTGTCAGTCTTGCAGTCAGGCAGGCTTATGCCATTGCACTCGACGAACGATTTCCGACCGTTCTGAGCCTACCATCGCGCGCCTCCGTTACTCTTTAGGAGGCGACCGCCCCAGTCAAACTACCCACCATACACGGTCCTGGACCCGGATAACGGGCCGCAGTTAGACATCCATATAGGCAAGGGTGGTATTTCAAGGATGACTCCACAATGGCTGGCGCCACTGCTTCAAAGTCTACCACCTATCCTACACATGCCGACACGAATGCCAGTGTAAAGCTATAGTAAAGGTGCACGGGGTCTTTCCGTCTAACCGCAGGAACCCCGCATCTTCACGGGGAATTCAATTTCACTGAGTCTGCGTTGGAGACAGCGGGGAAGTCGTTACGCCATTCGTGCAGGTCGGAACTTACCCGACAAGGAATTTCGCTACCTTAGGACCGTTATAGTTACGGCCGCCGTTTACTGGGGCTTCAATTCAATGCTTGCACATCTCCTCTTAACCTTCCAGCACCGGGCAGGCGTCAGACCCTATACGTCGTCTTGCGACTTCGCAGAGCCCTGTGTTTTTGGTAAACAGTCGCTACCCCCTGGTCTGTGCCACCCCCACCTAGTTGCCTAAATGGAGGTCACGCTTCTTCCGAAGTTACGCGTGCATTTTGCCGAGTTCCTTCAACGCAGTTCTCTCAAGCGCCTTGGTATTCTCTACCAGTCCACCAGTGTCGGTTTAGGGTACGGTCTATATGCAGGAGCTATTTCCTGGAACCGCTTCGCTGCAAGATCAATCCAATAAGACCTTACAACACACGCGATCCGTCACTACCTGCAGGCCCACGAATATTAACGTGGTTCCCATCGACTACGCCTTTCGGCCTCGCCTTAGGGGCCGGCTAACCCTGCTCAGATTAACTTTAAGCAGGAACCCTTGGACTTTCGGCGAGGGAGTCTCTCACTCCCTTTATCGTTACTCATGTCAGCATTCTCACTTCCGATACCTCCAGGATGTCTCACGACTGTCCCTTCACAGGCTTACGGAACGCTCCGCTACCACGCACATACGTGCATCCACAGCTTCGGTGTATGGCTTTAGCCCCGGTACATTTTCGGCGCAAAGACCCTTATTTAGACCAGTGAGCTGTTACGCTTTCTTTAAATGATGGCTGCTTCTAAGCCAACATCCTGGTTGTTTTGGGATCCTCACATCCTTTCCCACTTAGCCATAACTTAGGGACCTTAGATGGTGGTCAGGGTTGTTGCCCTCTTCACGACGGACGTTAGCACCCGCCGTGTGTCTGCCCAGTAGTACTCCCCGGTATTCGGAGTTTGATTAGGATCAGTAAGACGGTGAGTCCCCATAGCCCATTCAGTGCTCTACCCCCGGGGGTATTCGCTGGACGCTCTACCTA
>NZ_JACGXB010000037.1:0-5739 GCF_014138065.1 Ochrobactrum sp. P6BSIII
CCGTTAAAAACACGCGGAGCAAGGTTCAAAACATGGGTCAATTCTCGATGACAATATCCGGCAATGCCGGGTCACTTCTCAGTGCAAATCAACAGTTAACGCAGATTAACGCTGGAAATGAGAACAAACAGCGAGCATTTTGCGTCTGATCGAATCCCGCTCGTTGGGGTTTTGACTGGCTATCAGTTCGGCAAACCCATGTCCTTGTGAAAAAGATGGTTGTGCTCAGGCTTTGCCGAAACCGCAACCCGTTCGCCCGACAACAGGCTAATACGTTCGCGAAAAACCACTCGGACGGGCACGCCCGCTACCCGTGAATCAGCAGTATCGTCCACTGAAGCATCAGCAAAAACTGAGTCAGAGCTAAAACTTCACACGAAAGCCGATATTGCCCTTGACGGAATAGCTGTCGCCAAAGTTGTTCAGGCTGGTATCGACGAGACCTTCTCCGTAGACGGAGAACTTGTCGTTATCCCAGTTGTAGGAACCACCGATGCCAAGGCCGCCCCAGGTGCGATCCTGGCGATTTGCAAAGCTGACGTCGGACACGTCCACACGGGTTCCTTCGAGAAACTCGTAATAGAGATTGGCAATCCCATAGACTTTGGTCCGGTTCATCAGACCCTTGTCGTTTTGCCACGAGGTCTGGTGATCGAGCGTCACGCCAAGACGGCCCTGCAGGCTTGCACCCTTGTCGAAGCTGACGCCTGCACCGAACGTGTCGTTGAAGTCGTCAAATTTGACGCGGGAATAGACAAGCTGTGCCTGTGGGGTGATCGACCATTGCGGATCGATGGCAAAGCGCTTGCCGCCTTCCAGCGACAGGGCATAACCAAAGCCAGTATTGCCGTCGGCCAGCGACCGGTTGCCACCGTCGAAGCTCAGATCGCTGTCATACCAGGTCGCCTGACCCTGTGCGTCGAAATAAAAGCCGTTCTGTCCATACCAGGTCAGCGTCCCGCCAAGGCCGTAACCATCAGTGCTAATCTTGCCGCCACCATTGATGGTGTCATAGATCGAGCTGGCCTTGGTCGAGCCATGGACATAATGCACGCTCACGGCACCGATCAGACGACCGGCTTCGGTTTCGGTGAGAAGACCATCGACACCGGCCTGCATTTTGAAGACATTCTGGTTGTAATCGACGCCTGTCGTGGATCTACCCGGTTCCATGCGATGATGGGCGCCTTCGATACGGCCCCAGACGCCATTGCCTTCAATGGCAACGCCTGCTTCTTCAGGAGCAGCATAAGGCTGGATGGCATCTGCACCCTGGGCGATGACCCGGTTGCCCGAGCCTGCCCAGACACGGTTGCCGACACGCTGCTGCAGGGTCGACAGACCATTCAGGCCCAGAAGCGACTGTGCATAGGCTTCGTAAACCGGAACACCTGGCTGATAACGCGGATCCTCCGGTTCGCCCGGAAGCTCCCGATCGCCGCCGCCATTGCCACCATTGCCGTTTCCACCGTTGTCACCCCCGGTGCCACCGCCATTATCACCTCCGTTGTCGCCATTGCCGACATCGTCGGTATAGGTCATGCGCGAACGCAGATACCAGTTGCCGTCGGTTGGCGTGCTGATGCCATTATGCTCAAGCGTATAGGCATAGGCACCGCCGACAACAGCCTGCTGGTTATCTTCGGTCACATAATCACCGAGCAGTGTGAACTCGCCCTCCGATGCACCGGCAACGTTGATGATCTTGATGCCTTCCGTGGTCGGCGCACCGTTTCCACCGGCATTGGTGACAGCGACACTGGTCGTGCCTGACGTACTGCCCGATACGTTCAGGAGATCGGTTGCAGAATTGTCGTCACCAAGAACCGTGTTGAAAGCAATCGTGCCGGCATTGCCGACATAATCACCGGTCACGTTCAAAACAGCGCCTGCAGCCGTATCGGTGCCCATATTGATCAGTCCGCCATTGGCAAGGCTTGCAACGGTCTGGCTGTTCCCCCGCAGATCAATCGTACCGGCCGTATCGACTGCATAATCGGAATTGGCGCTGAACACATTGGCAGCACCTGCCGCAAGCGTACCACCTGACACAGTCGTTGTGCCGAAATAATCACTGCCGACACCGGTCATGACCGTTTCACCTGCAACAACATCGACCGCGCTGCTGACCGAGCCATTACCGCCGGTGATGACGGCGCCGAACTCATACGCACCCGTATTGTCGGTATGATTGAACACCAGCTGACCGGCACCGGGGCCAAATTCAAGCGACGGCGTAGAAAGCGTGCCAGGAGCCCTCGCCGCCTCATTGAAGCTCGCACCAATCGTAAGAACGCCGCTGCTACCGGTCTCAACAGCCAAGAAAGCCGACGGCACTGAAAAAACCGCCTCATCAGCCAAATTGAGGACGCCTGCGCCCATATATCCGATGTAAGCGTCGGAGGCGCTTGTTATCGTGGACGGTGATCCGCTTTCATTAGTACCGGAAACACTTATCTTTCCAGTTCCTTGATTAAGCGTCCCGGCAACAACTGGGCCCGTGGTATTTATCACTGCGCCATCCAGTATGTTCAGTACGCCCGCACCGTTACGACCGATCTCGATGGTACTATCGTTTACCCAAGTTGCATTCATGATATTTACTGTACCTGACGCGCCATTATATTCTCCAACGAGCGCGCCCACGGTATGAAGAAAGCCCCCATCAGAGACATTAACGATACCGGTTCCCTCGTTAACACCAACGCTTATAAGCCAGTTGATATCCAAAGTGGATGATTGACCGTTCGCTGCAAAGCCTGCGACGTTGACGACACCTATTGCTGAAGCCCAATCTCCGACCAAGAAGCCGCTACTATTGGTAACCAGGGCGCCGTCGGCAATATTGAGTACTCCGTCCCCATAAAACCCAATTGCAGCAGAATTGGCATTCAAAACCGAGGGGCCACCGGTGGAAACATTTGAGCCGCTGACGTTCACGATGCCTTCGCTGCCAGCGTTCTCGCCTACGTACAACCAATCGGTGCTAGTTACAGTTCCACCATTATTTATCGATAACATCCCCTGAAATGTTGAGCCAACGCTCAACGTTCCGAAGGGGGTCCAAGTAGGTGATGTCGCTGGTATGGGGACAACATCGCCCGTCACAACAACGGACTGAGCAAAACTCACATTAAACGTAAGCGGTATAAATATTATTGCTCTAGTGATTTTGATTATTGGGTGTTTAAAATTAAAAGAATATAGAATTATACTTTTCATATAATGTGTTGTAGTTTTTATCATTTTTCGCCCTATTAATTAATTGATTATTGCGATCTCATCCCATATATACTGTAATGATACATTTGCTTATTTCAAAACATGAAACGAAAATAATATGTGAATAACTGATCGGGATGTCGCTATCTTTGTTTTTTTAGCAAGAAAGCCGCGGATAGCGACGGCTATATTTGGACGCAGGCGAATGGATTTTCATGCGTTAGGTGCGCGAGAGTCTGGCGCCCGCACTACCCGATCTATACTTGCTTTAAAATTTCGCCCGAAAGAGCGGGCATTGATGCTTTGTATTTTCCTTTGCCCCGGAAATAAAAAATAATATTTAATAGAAATCATCCCTCCTTATGTTAAATTAATAAAAATCTCAAATAATATTGATATAGACATAAATTATCTAAACTCGTGAAAAGGCGAAAAAGTGCATTCTTTATAGCACCGCCGGAACAAATCGTCTTTATGTTAGTTGAGTGATGGTCCTGAGAATCTGCATTCTCGGGAGAGGTGCGCGCTTTGCATTGATTATTTTTCGGAGAGAGAACGCATGAATTCAATCATATACTTGGTCGGTCTTGTTGTAATCGTCCTGTTCATCCTATCATTTCTGGGGTTACGCTAATGTCCGGACATCAGCTCGTATCGGAAACTGCAGATCGGGGTTACGTTGATTGGCCAGCGATCCTGGCGGGAGCGACAATCTCTTCAAGCGTGATGATTGTATTGACAACATTTGCGGGTGGCCTGGGACTTGGTTCAATCTCACTTGATGATGGTGATTTCAGTCTGGTTTGGCTGGTTTTAACTGCACTGTTTGTCGTTATATCTGTCGTCGCTTCGAATATGTTGGGTGGCTACATATCGGGACGTTTGCGCCGTCCCGTCGAGGCGTCAACCAAAGATGAAAGAACCGTCCGTGATGGCCTGAATGGACTAGTGGTCTGGGGTATTGGTGTACTAGTTTCGGGCATTCTCGCATTTGGAGCCGTTGCCAATGGCGCAAAGGTGGTGGGTAGTGCCGCGCAAACTGCGGCGGAAGCTACTGGATCAGCCGTTGGTGGCGCAGCACAAGGCGCTGGACAGTTGGCTGGGGGCATCGTGTCTGGAGCCGGCTCGGTGGCGGGTGGTGCAGCACAAGGCGCGGGGCAGGCCGCATCTCCATCACTTGAAAAGATGCTACCGAACGGACTTGCTAACAACCCGATCGACTATTTCGTGGATACGCTAACGCGCTCGGAGAACCGAACTGATGGCGAAAATAGCGCTGATTTCAAACGTCAGGTTACGACGGTGTTCTCAAATCTCGTTCGCACTGGGGAAATTTCAGATTCGGATCGGTCATGGATCGTAAACAGGGTCGCAGCGCAAACCGGGATCGAACAATCCGAGGTCCAAACTCGGGTGGATCAAACCATCGAACAGGTCAAAAACATCCGAGCAAATGCAGAACAGAAGCTCGCGGAAGCACAAAAGGCAATAGCTGACGCAAAGGCTGAAGCACAGCAAATAGCCGAAGACGCAAAAACCAAGGCGGCTGAACTCGCGGAAAAGACCCGCGTTGCGGGGATTTTGTCCGCCTTTCTGTTAGCTGCATCGGCTCTAGTCGCCGCGGCAGCAGCATATATTGGCGGGGTTCATGGTGGCCGTCATCGTGATGAAGGTCGGATCTGGGGCGGGTTAGCCTATCGCCGATAGTTGCTTGATATCCGCATAAATTATGCCGCGGTTCAACAGCGCCGCCGAAGACTTTCCGCCAATACAAACTCAATTTCAAAGTCTGGTAAAACCCTCAAAGGAGAGTTCACATGAATATTCGTTTTGCAACACGTCTCATGGCGGTCATGCTTATTATTGGCACAGTCGCAGGCTGTGCCAATACGATCCGAGGAGTTGGTCGTGACGCTGCAAATTCGGTGGATGCCACACAGCAGGCTGGCAGAAACATTCGTCACGCAGCCAACTGAAGCAATTGATCTTACAAGGAGAATGATTTGATGGCAAAAGAACCCGAAGACCAAATGGCGGAACAGATCGGTGAGTTGCGCAGCCAGTTGAGCGGCCTTTCAGCCCAGTTGGCAGATCGCCTAGGGTCTGCAACAGACAAGACGGAAAACGCACTCAACTCAGCAAGTTCGGCTTTTGACGACGTAGTCTCAACAGCGCTTCATCAGGGTGAACGCGTCTTGCGAGCGGCACGCGACAACCCCGGTGCCGCGACTACTGCTTTTGCTGCCATCGGAATCGTCGGCGTACTGGTTGGATTGCTTCTCGGTCGCTCCGGCTCGTCCGATCGACGCTAGAGTATTCTTTGTGCGGAGCGGCCTTGTTGTCGTTCCACACTGCTCGTGCAGATCCGATGATCAGGCTCCTGTCTATTTGGGGAGCCGGATTTTACTTCGTTGCCGAAAAGCTAGGCGGCGTGGACGAATTGGTTGACGAATTGATCGAAGCTTGATTCAAGACTGCTTTTTGGAGGCAGTCATGAGCCGAGGCGATCTGAGCGAA
>NZ_JACGXB010000038.1:0-5041 GCF_014138065.1 Ochrobactrum sp. P6BSIII
CACGCGTTACGACAAGAACCCGGACAATTTCCTCGCTGCTGTCAAACTGATCGCTGTCCGCATCTGGTGCATCAGTTTATGAGTCTACGCCCTAGTCAACCCGATAAGCACGCTCCTCTCACAGAAGATGAGGATATCAAGTTTCTGGTCGAGAATTCGGACCTGTCGCCTTTGCAGGCGCGTGATTTGATTGATCGCCTTGGTCACCGGGACCGACCGAAACTTCTTGCAGAGGCGACGAAATTCAAAGCGGAAAGCTAGAGCGGCTGATAGAAATATCAAAGCAGCATTTCTGCCTAAATCGTCGGGAACAACCAGTAGGTGGCGTGAGTTTATCTAATCAGGTTCAATTCGTCACAGGAGCGAGGCAGCTATGGCTCTGCGCGCAAACTGGAAAGGTCTGTTGAAAGTCGATCAACTTTTGATGCCGTTCGGCCTTTATACGGCTGTATCGACATCAGAGCGGGTTTCTTTTCATCTGATCAATCGCAAGACGGGTAATCGTCTCAGTCGTGAATTTGTCGATAGCGATACGGGTAAACCTGTTCCGCGAGAGGAGCAGATGAAGGGATATGAAGTTTCATCCGGCAAATACGTCAGTTTCAATGATGAAGAAATCCAGTCTGCAATTCCCGAAAGCAATAAAACACTCAATATCACGCATTTCGTCAAATGCAGTGAAATCGACGATGTTTATCTCGATCGACCTTATTATCTGACGCCCACAGATGATGACGAAGTGTTCTTGCTTCTCCGTGATGGAATGAAAGCTGAAAACGTGGCGGCAGTCGCTGAGGCGGTGCTCTTTCGCCGTGCGCGTAAAATTCTCATTCGTGCGGATGGCGATGGCATGATCGCATCGACGCTGAACTTTGATTACGAAGTTCGACCCGTCAAAGAGGCTTTCGAAGATCTGGAAGCATTCAAGTTCGATCAGGAAATGCTCGATCTGGCCAAACATATTATCGGCACCAAGATGGGCCGCTTCGATCCGTCAAGTTTTGACGACCGCTATGATGCAGCACTAGCCGACTTGATTAAGGCAAAGATTGAAGGAAAACCTCTCAGAAAGCCTGAAGCTCCCAAGTCGGCCGACGTGATTGATTTGAAGGAAGCCTTACGCAAGAGCGCAGCCTTGAGCTCTCCAAAAAAGCAACTGGCTAAATCCGGAACAACCAAAGCGAAGCCCCGAAAGGCTGGATAATGGGACAGCCGCTCGAAACCTATCATAAGAAACGTGACTTCAACCTGACGAAGGAGCCCCGCGGCAAAGCCAGGCGAAGCAGGGGCGATTTATTTGTGGTGCAAAAACACGATGCGCGTCGGCTGCATTATGATTTCAGGCTGGAAATGGACGGAGTGTTGAAAAGCTGGGCGGTCACACGGGGCCCAAGTCTGGTCCCGGGCGAGAAACGTTTGGCCGTCCATGTGGAAGATCATCCGCTTGAATATGCCGGATTTGAAGGTACGATCCCCAAGGGGGAGTACGGCGGCGGGACGGTCATTGTGTGGGATAGCGGACAATGGACCTCGGTTGGCGATGCTCGCAAAAATTATAAGAAGGGGCATCTCGAATTCGAACTGAGCGGCGATAAACTGAAGGGGCGCTGGCATCTGGTTCGAATGCATGGAAAACCGGGTGAAAAGCGAGAAAACTGGTTACTCATAAAGGGCGAGGACGAGTTTTCACGAGAGGCTGACGACCCCGATATTCTTGAGGAGAAACCGCAATCGGTGAAAACTGGGCGAATTATCGCCGATGTGGAACATGAAGCGCCGGGCTGGTCGTCCAAAACCGGACCGCTGAATAAAAACCGCGCAGCGAAGGAAGGCAATGCTGTGCCATTGTCGAGGCGCGCAAAGAAAGCTGCGATGCCGCCATTCATAGAACCTCAATTGGCGACATTGGTATCAGCCGCGCCCGGAGGAAGCCGCTGGATTCACGAAATCAAGTTTGATGGTTATCGCATTCAGGCGCATGTCGCTGATGGTAAAGTCGTGCTCTATTCACGCAGCGGGCTGGATTGGACAAAGAAATTTGGCCGTTCGATAGTCAACGATCTTCTGGCTACGGGGGTCCAGAATGCCATATTTGATGGCGAGATTGTCGTGGAAAATAAGGCGGGTCTGTCGGACTTTTCGGCACTGCAAAGCGATCTGAGTGACGGACGTTCGGACCGGTTCGCCTTTTATATCTTTGATCTGCTTTATCAGGATGGCCGCGATTTGCGGCAAGTGCCGCTCGTCGAACGCAAATCCCTACTGGCAAAGCTCATTTCCCATGCCTCGAGAACGCTGCGCTATAACGAAGCCTTTGATGCCGATGGTGACGCTGTATTCAAGAACGCTTGTGGGCTCGGACTGGAGGGCATCGTCTCGAAATTGAGCGATGCTCCTTCTATTTCCGGGCGCAGCAAGGGCTGGCGCAAATCGAAATGCATAGGACGGCAGGAGTTTGTAATTGCCGGATTTGTGCCTTCAACTTCAACGTCTCGCGCAATTGGTTCTCTGCTGTTGGGCGCTCAGGAGAAGAAAGGACTTGTTCCTGTTGGGCGTGTGGGAACTGGTTTTTCCGTCAAGCTGGCCAAAGATCTTTACACGAAACTCACGTCGATACGTCAGGAACAAAGCCCATTCGCAATAGAGCTGAACGCTGAAGAAAAACGCGATGCGATATTCGTCAAGCCGCAATTGGTTGCAGAAGTCGAGTTCCGTGCATGGACGGCGGACAAAAGACTGCGCCATGCATCTTTCCGCGGACTGCGTGACGACAAGGCCGCCGAGGAGGTCACATTGGATAAAAGTGCAATGCCATCTCAGCCGTATAGAACATCCCACGAAGAAACTGATGTGAAGCTCACTCACCCGGATCGCGTGTACTGGCCAGAGGAGGGCATTACAAAACAGGGGCTGGTGGATTACTACGCCGAAGTCTGGTCACGAATTGAACCATTTATTGTCAATCGGCCTTTGGCTCTGCTGCGCTGTCCGACCGGTATAGATGGCCAGCATTTCTTCCAGAAACATGCTTGGAAGGGTTTGAACGAACATATTGTTGAGGTGAATGATCCCTCGGAGAAGGATGAAGAGCCTTACATCGCAATCAAGGATTTTAACGGTTTGATCGGTTTGGTTCAGGCTGCCTCGCTAGAAATCCATCCTTGGGGTTCGAGCCTCAGGGACTGGGAATTGCCGGATATGCTAATCATGGACCTTGATCCAGGGGAGGGGGTTGCCTGGGAACGTGTCATCGACGGGGCCTTTGAAACCAAAGAGCGGCTTGAGAAGCATGGCCTGACAACATTTGTAAAAACATCCGGAGGAAAGGGACTGCACGTCGTCGTGCCATTGAAGCCGAAAGCCAATTGGGACAGCCTCAAAACCTTTACCAAGTCGATTGCCGATGAGATGGCGGCAGACAGTCCTGATCGCTATGTTTCGACCATTTCCAAAGCCAAACGCAAAGGCAAAATACTCATTGATTATTTGCGCAATCAACGAGGCATGACGGCTGTTGCACCTTACTCACCACGTGCTCGCCCTGGAGCAGCCGTTTCCATGCCACTCGCCTGGAATGAACTAAATCCCGCTATCGGTCCAGCACATTTTACGATTTTGAATACGCCGACGCGAATTGCGGCTTTGAAGCACGATCCCTGGCACAATTTTCGCAAAGCGGAGACGACCTTGCCCAGTCATTAAAACAATACTCTGAACTGACGCTCTAACGCTGTTTTTTTTCGCTGGCGAGGCTTTTGCGCAAAGCATCCATAATGTTAATGACATTGCCGCCGGTTGGCGCAACATTCGCGTCGGATTTAGGCTTTGTCGGCAACTTTGCTTTCTTCTTCTTGGCGCCGATCATGGATTTCAGGTTCTTCTGAACCGGGTCTTTCAGCATGTTTGGATTCCAGTCGTCTGTCTTATCCTTGATCAGTTTGCGCACTAGGGAGAATAACTTTTTGTCAGGTTTTTCAGCTTGGATATCCGCGAAATAATCGTCCGCTTTTCGGACTTCATCACCGAAGTGCAAGGTCCACAAAATAATACCTTGTCCGCGGGGCTGCAGAAGGATAGCTCTCTCGCGCCGGTACATGACTAACCGTGCCAGACCACAGACATCGCTCCTGTCCATCGCTTCCCGAATAACCGCAAAGGCTTCCTGCCCGACCTTGTCAGACGGTGAAAGATAATGGGGTTTATCGTACCAAATCCAACCGATGCTATCGCGCTCCACGAATTTTTCGATATCGATCGTGCGAGTGCTTTCGAGAGCCACGGCTTCAAGCTCATCGTCCTCGAGGAGGACATAGTCTCCTTCGGCCTTCTCGAAACCCTTAATTTCGTCTTCGTCGCGCACGGGCTTATGTGTCACTGAATCGACATAGCGACTGATCACCCGGTTGCCCGTTTTAGCATTGAGCGTGTGGAAGCGCACTTTTTCGCTTTCAGTGGTCGCAGGCATTATTTCCACTGCGCATGTGACGAGCGATAACTTTAAATAGCCTTTCCAGAACGCGTGGGGCACTGGCTTATCCTCTTTTGAGTAGAGAATAACCAGCTAAAGGCTGGAAGGTTCCGGGTTTAGATGTTGATGCGGGAACCCACCGCTCCTTTGGGGTGTTATCTCACCGATAAAATCACAACAGAAAAATCGGGGATCGCATTGGCGAAGAAATCAACGCTCCGTTCACGCCTGATTCATACCAGTGATGCCGAACCTGGGCTGAAGCGTATTCGCTGTGGCAAAGGTTTTCGCTATGTCGATAGCCAAGAACGTGCTGTTAGTGCGGCGGATAAAGCGCGCATTGCGGCCCTTTCCATTCCACCCGCTTGGAAGGACGTTTGGATATGTCAGAGCGAATATGGGCATATACAGGCAACAGGCCGTGATGCGCGTGACAGAAAGCAATATATCTATCATCCAGACTGGATGAAACGACGTGACTGTTGATTTGCACTGAGAAGTGACCCGGCATTTGCGCCGAGAATTGACCCGCCTGTTAGTTATGTTTCGGGTCGATAGTAGTGGTCAAGTTCC
>NZ_JACGXB010000039.1:0-4866 GCF_014138065.1 Ochrobactrum sp. P6BSIII
CCAGAACCTGCCTGCATTCAAAGTCATCATCGACGCTCTGCGATACCGTGGGTAGAGAAATACAACGTCATGCTCTGGCTCAGAGAAATCGTTTAGCGGGGTCTCAAAAATGGTCTTGCCGGGATTTCCGGTCCCTCCCACACTTTTCGGGCCGCGTTTTTAATTCGATCTTTATCGATGTCGGATGTCAGAGAATGTTCTGCTCGGCTCAAAGCGTCCTTCGAATGCCGCAAGGCGTTTAGTTTGTACCGTTCGCCATTAAAGCGAGCCAGTATACCAAAAGCTTTCTGCAACCGGAGTCCGACTTCCACAAGTCCGGCGCCATCGCGGCCGATAGGCGTAAACAAATCATCAAACAAGTCGTCTATTATCAAAGGCTTTAAGAAAACCTCAGGATAATCGATCTTATTTTCAATCTCGATCGGTTCGTTCCAAACAGCCAGAATACGCAAGGCCCGCGCAATCACGTCGATCGCGGTGCCTGGGTCATTTACTGCCGGCGATAACGCTCGAGAAGCGATTTCTGCAAGTACGGTAGCACCGAACCGGGGATCCTGATCAAACGATCGGCTCTCACCAATTGTGATACAGTTCTTAATGGCGTCCGAATGATCTGAAGGATCGGGACAGTTTAACCACCCTACCGGTTCGGTAGGAGCGACCAGTAGTCCAGGGATCACTCGAAGAAAAATTCTTCCTTGAGCTTTCGCAGCAATAGCCGACAAACGTGCTGCATCAATATGTTGAACGTAACCGATTTGTGGCACAGAAATGGGCATTGCATTTTGAGTTAGCCCGGAGGTACCGTCCCATATCTGACAGCCCAAATTAGGCTTGCGATGCCAGGTACGCATTGCGGCAATTGCTACTTTTTCCACCCGCTGAGTTGTTTCTGCGACGCGGCCCAGTTTCGCCAGGTGATCAATCCATCTCAGTAACGTGATGACAATGACTGCTATCACAATGATGGTGACCAGAAACAGGATCGCCCGACCACTGTCCCCATACGCTCCAGTACTGAGTGCAATAATTCCCACCAAGCTGAACAGGAATGCTCCAACAAATGTCGAAAGCATATTTTGTGTTGAGCTATCTTCCATCACCAACTTTGTGGCGCGAGGTGTCACATTATTGGTAGCGGCAGAATATGCGGATACCATCGTGCTCAGCGAAAATGTTGTAACCGTTAGCATACTCGTTGCTAATATGCCGAGCACATTATCAACCGCATCTGCACCTATCCTTGTGGACAGATCAGCCGGAATATACGGCTTTAATACAATCGCCAACAGAGCCGTCACAATTGCCAGCACAGAAAACAACGACGCTCGAAACCAAATGCGTCGCGTTATCTGGGATGACAGCCATAAAACTCGGGAACTCGACAATTCACGCCTCTCAAAGTTTAGTATTTCCAGACAGCATGAAATCCTGTGAAACTAATCTTGAAACACCGTGGCATTCGTGCGTGCATGATATGTGACCTGCGGATAGGGAATTGATATCCCGGCATCGTCAAGGCGCAATTTGACTGCTTTTGTTGTCGTACGCACGACGTCCCAGTAGTGCTCACTTGCTACCCAATAACGGCAACAGACAACCACGGCACTGTCGCCCAGCTCATCCACAAAGTACACCGGATCCGGGGTGGACTGTACACCAGCCTGGTTAATTATAACGTCTCTGATAATCGAAAATGCGGCTTCAATGTTATCGTCGTAACCGATGCCGACTTTGAAATCATGCATTCTGTTTTTCAATCGGCTATAGTTAATTACCGGCGTGTTCCACAACGTTGAATTGGGCGCCATCACATAAAGCCCGTCATAAGTCTTAAGTTCGGTTGTGAATAGTCCTATTTCTTCGACCGTACCGACCACTTCACCAGCACTGATATATTCTCCCACGCGGAACGGTCGAAGAACTAACAGCATTATCCCAGCGGCAATGTTCTGTAAGGTGCCCTGCAGTGCCAAGCCGATTGCCAGACCAATTGCACCCAGAGCCGCGAGGATGGATGCTGTCTGCACACCGAACTGGCCCAGCACCATCACCAAGATGATTGCCAGCACGCCGTATCGAATAACGCCACCGAAAAATTTCGCAATGGTTTGATCCAGCCCGCGCACTGCTGATAAAGAGGCAACGGCCCAGCGTTGCAGTAAACCAGCAATAAGCCAGCCAACGCAAAGAATAATAACCGCACCAAACGTTGATAACGAATACCGTATCAATAATTCATATAAATGAATGAGAAATTGATTTGTATTATTGAATAATTCAGAAGCTTGCTCTTCCATTTTTCCCGCATAGTATTTGTTGAAATCATTGTGATACAGCATTGTATCGCTATACGAAAATTTTGCGATATGGAAATCAAATTTAATATTAGATGAAGCAGCATGGGCGGATTTCTTATCTGGGTCTTCGAGACTAGAACCATTGTTCGTGTCTTATTCACGATCCTTTTCGCAGCAGTTCAACGAAATTGGGAATATCAACCGAGACTGCCAAACATGTCCCCAGCGGCGTTGCGTAGCTATGCACATAGCAACCCGAGCTTGCCGGGATTGCCAACATGTACAGAACAACTTTCGCGGCGCGCTTTCTGGAAGTGATCGGCCAAACCCCACTTGATTATCTCACGAGTTGGCGAATGCAGCTTGCAGCAGATTTGCTCCAATCCGCAGATGGCTTCGATGTCCTCCGTTCCCGTTCAGTCTCATGGTAGCAAACCCGATTGAAGTTTCCTTGCTGCCATCAACTCTTGACCGGCAATCAAAGTGCCAAGTTCCGAGAAATGAGAATTGGGAAGGCGGGAACGGATGCTGCCTCTTTGGTATGAGCTCGTTCCCACCGCTTCGAATTATGCCTTAACAGTTATTGGCTTTTTGGCTCGCACCAACAATGCCCCGCAAAGGCCAATCACCGCAACAAGGATTATGTAGAGTGCAGGGGACGCTTTGTTGCCTGTTGTTGCAATCAGATAACTCACAACAAGGGGAGACAGGCCGCCAAAAAAGGTGGGTGGTATGTTATATGCAAATGACAGACCGGTCGTGCGTACTTCAGTGGGATAAAGCTGTGCAACGATCGCACCGGACAAGCCGGTAATAATGGCCAGCGGCATCGACAGAAGGACAGTAAGAATAATGAGCTTTTCACCTGTCGGGTTCTCGATGATCCAGGCAAAGAGCGGGAAAGCGAGAATAGCCAAAAGCACCATTCCGGATGCCATCACGGCTGTCGGCTTGAAGAACCGGTCAGCGAGATAACCAATTATGGGGGATATGATTATCATGACGAAGCCCCCAAGCGCCGAGCTCGCGAATTTCACTTCCCCTGATATTCCAAGCTCGCGGCTGGCAAACGTTGGCATATAGACCAATAGGAGATAGAACGTCACTGTACCTGCTGTGTTGATCATCAGTGCTCCAGTGGTCGTTCGAAGATGCTCTCCAAAAACGCTGGCAAGCGCGGCTTTGGCCGACAGGCGTTTAGAATCTACAAACTCTTTTGTTTCATCGACGTTGCGGCGGATGTAATATCCAATCGGTCCAATTAAGAGCCCCAACAGAAACGGCACACGCCAGCCCCAGCTCTCCAGGGTTTCCGGACTTAAATACAATGTCATCATCGAGCCTATTATCCCAGCCATGACAATGGCCAGCATGGTGCTCGCTACTTGAAAGCTCGCATATAAGTTTTTCCGATTTTGAGGTGCTTTTTCAACGAGAAAGGCAATAGCGGAGCCATATTCTCCAGACGATGCAAACCCCTGAAGAAGACGGGCGACCACAATCATGACGGCACCAGTCCAACCGGCAGTAGTGTACACTGGTGCAAAGCCGATCGCGGCGGTGCCGATAACCATCAACCAAATTGTTACAATCATGGATTGTTTGCGGCCGTAGCGGTCTGAATATAGACCGAATACGATGCTCCCAACCGGACGGACGACGAATCCAAGCCCAAATGTCGCAAGTACGAGCAACAAGGAGGTGAACTCATCTCCTGCCGGAAAGAAGAGCTTTGCCAGCAGCGTGGCAAAATATCCATATATAATGAAATCAAACCATTCAAATGCGTTACCAAGTGAAGCGGCTATAACCTCATGAAATTTGGTGGTAGTTCTCTTTTTAGTGTCTGCATATGGGTCTTTTAAGACACGACTATTCATTTCGTTCCCCTTAATCCTGGAAAATTGTTTGTTTTATTTGCCCAGGATCAGATCGGACAGTTGGACGGGACCTCCGGTAAGAAGCTGATTTCCATCCTCTGTCGTTACAATCGTGTCAGAATGACGAAAGCCGCCAACACCTGGAAGATATATGCCTGGTTCAATAGTGAAGGACATTCGTGGCTCAATCATTCGGTCATAACCATCCGCCAGAAACGGCGCTTCATGACCCGTTACACCCATGCCGTGACCCGTCCGGTGAAGAATATTATCACCATATCCTTCTCGTGCGAGCAGCGCGATCACTTGCTGATCAACGTAACTCATCAGATTTCCCGGAACAGTCAGCTCCAGCGCCAGTTCGCGTGCTTTAACCATGGCTTCAAATGGGCGCTTTGCTGTTTCTGGGACTGTTTCAATGAACCATGTTCGTTCAACCTCAGCACCATAGCCGTTGATGGTCCCAGCAATAATAGAGACATGCGGTCCGCCGCGCGCCATTTTCATGTTGGTGTTGGAGAAGTTGTGAGGATCGTGCGACACGTCTCCTGGTTGGAATACCGATATCAATTTGGTTGCGAGCGGATTGATATGTTGATTTGTACTGAGAAGTGACCCGGCATTTGCGCCGAGAATTGACCCGCCTGTTAGTTATGTTTCGGGTCGATAGTAGTGGTCAAGTTCCT
>NZ_JACGXB010000040.1:0-4633 GCF_014138065.1 Ochrobactrum sp. P6BSIII
AACGTCGATACGGCTCACAACGGCAGCTTCCGCGACATTCACGGATGCCAGCGAGAGCGCTGCAGTACCCGAAGCCACTAGAGCCACCGACATGGTGAGCGCGGAGGCCGCATGGAAGAAACGAGATACTCCAGACATATACGCGTGCACTTTCATTGCGACTGTTCATTATAAAGCCGACTAGGGAGACTCTAATGGAAGGGTTGTCATACGAAAGGCACTGACGGACAATCAGAAATTTGTAACAAGAATTTTCTGGATATTTCTACGCCTACATCGTCTGCGCCAGCCTCTTGCATTGATCACGCAAAAGGCACCAATAATCATGCGAAAATGATCCATTCGCTCGCGGCTTTGATTTTCTAGTGAAATTGAACCTATTTTTCAGTTCGTTTTAACTCTGCTCCACAATTGGTTTTGGCGCATTTCCAATCGCTTATAAAGTGCAACCAGCTTGGGCAGAACACCGGCTCAATATCCAACATGTTCGCGAAAATTTCGGTTTTGATGGCATTCTTCCGAATCTTCTGTAAATATTACGGAAATGACAGCGCATATTTTCCAAGAACATCATATGTATATATAAAAAATGAGGAGGATACATGCTTGGATTGATGATGAATATGCCTTTGTCGATAACATCGATACTGTCCCACGCCGCCCTGAACCATCCTGACCGGGAAATTGTCTCGCGCACATCTGAAGGTGCGGTTCACCGTTATGTTTATGCCAATTTTGAGAAACGATGCAAAAAACTGGCCAATGCCTTGCAGCGCATGGGTCTGCAATCAGGAGATCGGGTCGGCACGTTGGCCTGGAACGGGTATCGTCATCTTGAATTATATTATGGTGTCTCCTGCTCTGGTTTTGTCTGCCATACAATCAACCCTCGTCTTTTTCAGGAGCAGATCGCCTATATCATAGAACACGCCGATGACAGTGTGCTCTTCGTTGATCTGGCTTTTGTTCCAATCATTGAGGCTCTTGCTGACCGGCTTGCGCATGTAAAAGCGGTGGTCGTGATGACCGATCCGCAGCATATGCCCGCATCTGCTATTCTGCCGGATCTGATCTGCTATGAAACCCTGATCGAAGCCGAGCCGGAGGTTTTCGACTGGCCTCAGCTCGATGAGAACACAGCTTCCTGTCTCTGCTATACATCGGGAACGACGGGCGAGCCCAAGGGGGTTCTTTACAGTCACCGATCCATTGTTCTGCACGCTCTGACTGCCTGCCTGCCCGACCTGTTCGATCTTTCCGCCAAAGATGTCGTCGTGCCAGTCGTGCCTATGTTTCATGTCAATGCATGGAGCATTCCTTTCGCCGCCCTGATTGTCGGCGCCAAGCTGGTTCTGCCCGGCCCCAATCTCGATGGCGCCAGCCTGCATGGTCTGTTTGAGAGCGAGGCTGTGACTTTCACGGCCGGGGTTCCAACGGTTTGGCTTTGCCTACTGGACTGGATGGACGCGCATAAAAAGACCTTCAGCACACTCAGCCGGGTTGTAATTGGCGGATCAGCACCGCCGCCGGTCATGATCGAGCGACTGCAGGCCAGAGGCGTAATCGTGCTGCATGCCTGGGGCATGACTGAAACAAGCCCGCTTGGTCTGGCTTCGACTTTGTTGCCAAAACACCATTCATTATCTGCGGAAGAACAACTGCGCATTCAGGTCAAGCAAGGACGAGCGATCTATGGTGTTGAGATGCGCGTCGATGGTGCCGACGGCAAGCCGATCACGCGCAATGGTGCGGCCTTTGGTAGTCTGCTGGTTCGTGGGCCTTGGGTGGCTGCGGGCTATTACAATAGTCCGACAAGTGCAGCGCATGAAATCGAAGGCTGGTTCAATACGAATGACGTCGTTACCATTGACGAAGACAACTATGTTCAGATCATCGACCGTACGAAGGATGTTATCAAATCCGGCGGAGAATGGATCAGTTCGATTGAGCTGGAAAACATTGCGCAAGCGCATGAGGCCATTGCCGAAGCAGCAGTGGTCGCCAAACCTGATCCAAAATGGGGGGAGAGGCCTGCTCTCGTGGTGCGATTGCATCCCGGGGCACAATTTTCGCACGATGATATGGTCGCGCATTATGCTGGTAAGATAGAAAAATGGAGTGTTCCGGACGAGGTCATCATTGTTGACGAACTGCCTCATACCGCAACTGGAAAACTGCTCAAATCCGCCATTCGCAACATTGTGACTAACCGCTGATGCAGGGTGATCATGCTTGGGTGATCAGGCACCTTCTGCAAGAACCGAAGCCGTAATACTCGCCACGAGACCGTGCACGATCCAAATATGGATGGGAGGCTGACGAGATTCGTGTTAATCAATAGTGCAATATGGCTGGCAATGGGTACCAGGCCCGTTATTTTGTAAACGAATTATTCTGAATAGAAAGGAGCAATACTTAAAAACAAATCTCATCGATTGATGCAAGTCCAGCAATATTCGGACCCGTAAAAATTACATATCGGTTTTATCCTTATTCTCGCAGTCATTCAGCATTAAGGGACGAGGCCATGATACGCCGATATGGACGGGCCATTATTCTTTCGGTTGTTGCCGTTTGTTCGCTCTCGAGAATAGCGACGGCACAAGAGATCGAACCTTACCAACCACCGGCGACCTCAACTCCTCTCAAAGCAACTGCCGACAGATTGCGTGACAAACAGGGGCGCGGACCCCACTTTGACAGTCCGCATGAATTTCCTGCTGATGGGCAGGTCCCACGCGGACCTCAAATGCCCTTTCCGTTAGAAAAACAGAGCCGCGCCACAAACCCAGCACTGGAATTGGCTCAGAAATTGAGCGCAGTCGAGATCTATGTCGGCGTCAGATCCAGCCAGATGGATAGTTGGCGCGACTACACCTCCGCGTTGATCGACTTTCTGGCGACATCCAGAGATCCCGACACCAAGAAGCCGCAACATGATTACGGGCACCCACCGACCGCTGCAATGGCCACGTCTTTACCGATTGAGACCATCGCCAAAGAAGCATTAGCCAAGGGAGAAAAGGCAACTGGGCTTCTGGGCACACTGGCTAAATTGCTCAATGCGCTCAACGGCGAACAGATCAAAAAGCTGCACGAAGCTGATGCCTACCTTCGCCCGGCACGGTTTAACCCGCACGTGGCGTTTTTCTCCAACAAGATAATAGGTCCGCCAGAAGGCACTTACCCCTCCTCCGACGAGTTTGCTCCGTCACTCATGCATGATCATTGACGAGAACTCATTCAATGCAACAAAAAATAAGCAAGATTAAGCACATAGTTCTGGCAGCAGCCGTAACGAATTTATACATAGCGCATGCATCTGCAAACATCGTTGATGCCCTGAACAAGGCAGACATCAATCCGTCAGTTATCAGCGTTTCCCAGGGCTCTCCTCAGAAGGACCAAATTCTACCGCGGCAGGAAGAAAAAAATCCGCAAATGGAGCTCCCGAAGCGAGAAGCCAACACACCTTCCAACTGGCCATCGGGTGCCGATGCGATTATTGAAAGTTACGGAAACTGGACTTTTGAGTGCCGGATGTTCGCTTCTCAACCAAAGTGTTCGATCAATCAGAAACTGGCAAACCAGTTGGCTATCCAACTCATCACATCTGCGGATGGAACAGACACCAAGGCCATGATTATTTTGCCATTCGGGCTTCAGATCGCGCAAGGCGTCACCATTTTCATCGACGGAAAACCGGCCGATCATCGCGTTCCATTTTCGACGTGCACCCCAGAAGGATGTCTGATCCCGTTAACCATGCCTCCCAACAGTATGGAGCACATTCTAAAATCAAAACAAATGAAAATCGTCTCTTTCGACAACGCAACGGGCCAGTCGAGAGAATTTGCCATTGCACTGGACGGCATCAGCCACGCTTTCAATCGTCTAGTCGAGTATACGCGCCAAAACTGACGACGAACTATTATCGAGAAATCTGCGGTGAACTATCAGAAGCATGCGAGCATTGAGTGTTAATATACGCCACGGTTTAATCCCGTTTTTATTTGTCTGTGATTCAGCTCATACGTTTTCAAGTGCTTAGGAAGTCATTAGTTTCGGTCCGAGGGTAGAGCCACGGTGAAATGCAAACCCAGTTCAAATTCATGAAAACTCGACACAGTTGGTGTTCAATACGTCCAGTCTGATACCCAAAGTCGCCGAAGGTTGCTGCCTTGTCTACCTGACAGAAGAACAGCTTGGGCCATATCTCGACGACTGACGTTTTATCCGTGTCTTAAGCGACTTGTGTGAACTCTCCCCGGGCTACCAACTCTGTTACCTCAACCGTAGACAACAGACGCCAGCCTTTACGCTTCTCGTTGAGGTGCTTCGCTATCGCGCGAAATGATGCAGCGGGCGAACAGTGGCACGTTATCCCATCTAGCTGACGAATTTGATTGCCAGTCAAGAATCGTTATTACGGCTTTGTTCCTGCGATTGGCCGTAATGAAACATCCCCATCGCCTGGATAACTCAGGCATAGGGATGTTTTCTAAGTGTATCAGATAGCTTTCTGCAACTCCGGCAGTACGGTGAAGAGATCACCGACGAGGCCGTAATCGGCAACCTGGAAGATCGGCGCTTCTTCGTCCTTGTTGATGGCGACGATGACGCGGCTGTCTTT
>NZ_JACGXB010000041.1:0-3542 GCF_014138065.1 Ochrobactrum sp. P6BSIII
AGCGGCGACGTGACATCAAAGACCTCCAAATCCGAGGCCTTTCAATAACTAATCCATTCAAATAGCTAGCCTATTTATGAGTGCACGGCCTAGCATGATGGTTCTTCCTTCCGTTAACGCTTTTAGGGCATCCACGGCCGACCGCCTTTAGTGCCCGCGTTTGTTGGGATGAGTTGTCAAAACGCATGAGCCCTTGATCTTCCGTAATGCCACCAGCCGGCAAGTTTGGAATTCCCTCTCGATTAGTTGTAAAATGTCCGCCACCGAACAGGGCCCATATAAACAGGACCATTAACAATAGACCCATGACAAGGAGCATCATGCGCGGGAAGTATCGCAAAATTCCCGACGATCGATCCCGATAGGAATTCGAATTCTGACCTGTCTGACTGTTCATCGCTAAATCCATGACGTTATGACGAGCATCGCCAGTATGATCGTTCGACGGATGACATAACTGTGGCGTTCCTGTAGGCCACGGAGACGTTCAACCGGTGATCGGTTCTTTTTTTGGGGTCGTCAGCATCTTATCAAGACGAGCATTATCGCTAGCTTTGCGTTGTGCAGTCATTGCTATCGACCTTGTTTTCCCAATGATTACACAGGATAAATGTTCCGGCCACTTCATAGTCTTCGTCGTAGGGGGCTTTCTACTTCCAACCAGAATACCTCGGCGAATTGCCCGCTTTTCAGTGAAAATTCACAAAAACGGAACCGATGGGTGAGCAAGTCAGTTCTATCGGGACGCTGAGCGTTGGGCGGCGGATAAGGGCACGTTCTTACAGTTGTAGAGGAATTGTCATGGAAAAATTCTTCACTCATCTTTCCCAAGTCATCGCTGAAATTGCAGGGACATCCTATGCCTTCGGCTGTGCCTTGGGCTTCATCGTCGTTTGGGCGGTTTCTGGCCCGCTTTTTGGCTTTTCCGATACCTGGCAATTGGTCATCAACACCGCCACCACGATCATTACCTTTCTGATGGTGTTTCTGATCCAGAACTCGCAAAATCGCGATTCCACCGCTGTGGAAGCAAAGCTGGACGAGGTACTTAGATCTGTAAAGGGTGCGCGCTCACGGCTTATCGGGATTGAACACCTTACGGAAAGCGAAGTTGAAGCCATCCGAGCAGCCATCGAGGACGAAAATGGCAATAAATCTACCACTGCGAATGTAGAAGAATTGCTTCGCGCTGCGACCAGAAGGGCAAAACAGCACGGTGCGAAAAAATGATCGTTCTAAAAAACTGCGGCACCCCCGCCTATGCTTCGCGAGTGTCAGCCCTATCCCGACCGTCGCGAGATGCCCACATCATTGGCTGGCCAGGACTGTTTGGTTCCGGTGAAGGTTGCCCCGCATTCGGAAGAGGAGGTATCTGCTCGGGTTCATCCGGATTAGCTGGTTCGCTATCGGGTATTGATTCCGGTGGTGGCTTCGGTTGCTTTTTCGGCTCAGCAGGCGGGATTTCTGTCGGATCCCCCGATTGGCAGAAGAACGGCACCATTTAAGGCTGACCACGTACATTTGACATCAAATTGCGGCGCGTCCATTGATCAATCCTTTCTCATCTCTAAGAAAACCGAACATTTCATCCGGGTGATTGTTCCTCATTGAGTCTGATATCTGTCCGGCATAACGACTGAATGTGCGGACTTACGGGCGCAATAGAATTACAGACGTCCTTGAATATCAGAGGGTATTTGCCAAATTTATCGTAGAATACATTTGGAGGAGATCGTTCATGCCCGATCATGATGCAGAAACTCGGAAAGACGACCTTCGAACAGGCATCCCCTTCTGGATAAAAACACCCAATTCCACCGTTCAAGCAGAAACCCATCTTCCTCGAAGGGCTTTTGACATAATCGTCGTCGGAGCAGGTATATCCGGAGCACTGACGGCAGAAGCGTTGACGCGCAGGGGAAAAAACGTGTTGATCGTTGATCGGCGCCCTCCGGCACGGGGCTCGACATCAGCATCGACAGCAATGATCCAACATGAGATCGACGTCCCCCTGACCCGACTAAGCCGGAAGATTGGTGAGAACGGAGCTCATGCTGCTTGGTTAAGATCAGCGCAGGCCGTTCAGGACCTGATTGATTTGTCGGGTGCGCTCGAGCTCAATTGCCAAATGCATGCAAAGCAAGCGCTTTACCTGGCTGGCGATGAGATGGGAGCGAAAGCGCTTGCCAACGAGGCCGCTGCACGCAACAAGGTTGGCATCAGCGCCAGTTATTTTAGTCATAAAGTCCTCTTAGAGCGTTTTGGATTGAACCGCCCCGCAGCAATTTTGTCGAACATTTCCGCATCAGCTAATCCCGCGCAACTTACCGCGGGGTTGTTGCACACGGTTCTAACCCGCAATGCCCAGATCGTTTCGCCCGTCGAGATTACGGATATGGCAGAGTCGCCTTCAGGCGTAGCCTTGGCAACTCGTCGAGGCGAAGTTCTGGTTGCTGAACATGCAGTATTTTGCACCGGCTACGAATATCTGCCTCAAATGGAGGCGAAATCGCACAGTATCACATCGACCTGGGCGTTGGCTTCAAAGCCTTTGCGAAACGCGCCACCTTGGTTGCGAGATATGCTCGTCTGGGAGGCTGCAGATCCCTATCTTTATCTCAGAACCGATGATTTTGGGCGTATTATTGCCGGTGGCGAGGACGAACAGGCGCAAAATAGCAATGAGGATTCGAAGAAACTCGCAGATAAAGCGGCAATCATCATTCGTAAGCTGGAAGACCTCATCGGAGTGACGATTGATAAGCCCGACTATGTTTGGTCAGCTCCATTCGGTGTGACCAAAGATGGCTTGCCGATCATCGACCGAGTTCCCGGTTACGAGCGCATTTTTACCGCTATGGGCTTCGGTGGCAACGGAATTACCTTCGCGATGATTGCAGCTCAAAATATCACAGCCGCCATAACAGGCGAGACAGTTCCTGACACAGAACTCTTCCGATATCGCTGATCCATAAATCAAGCGATGATACAGACTACGAGCCTTTCACATCTGGACCGAGGGAAATGGAAGCCGGTTGCGCCTTACGTGTTGATTTGCATTGATTGTCCGCCAAGGATGCCACGGAAGCACACCCTATTCGGGTAGCGCTTTTGGAAGTGAAATTGATATTTTGAGGGCATTCTCCACCCACAATCGATCAAAGCCTGCGTTCAAGGCCGACACCAGTGCCCTTTCCAGTCTTGTACCGAACCCCTCGCTGGGTTGGTCATCATGATACTCATTACCTGTTTCAAGCCAATAAATGAAAATAGTGTCAGACGACTCTTGAATATCTATCGAAAGCTCGCGCTCAGAACTCGCTAATGCACCGTGCTTGGCAGCATTCGTTGTCAGCTCATGCAAAAGCAGCGAGAGATTTGTCAACGACTTTCCTGTGACGGCAGGATCATGGCCCGTGATATGAAAATTGTTTTCACCATAAGGCTCTAGGCGGCGTGGACGAATTTGAGCCAGTATCTTGCGGTAGCAATATGAACCATGCTGATGAAGCTCTCGGCGAGTTGGTCGTATCGAGTAGCAA
>NZ_JACGXB010000042.1:0-2783 GCF_014138065.1 Ochrobactrum sp. P6BSIII
TTGCTACTCGATACGACCAACTCGCCGAGAGCTTCATCAGCATGGTTCATATTGCTACCGCAAGATACTGGCTCAAATTCGTCCACGCCGCCTAGGCAGCCATCTTAACTGGGATAAGCAAGTAACCAGCACAACACTGCAGCAGTATCGCCTCATTACCTACGATATGAGGGGGCATGGATTGTCGGGAAAGCCGGACGATGTGGAAGCATATCACGATGGGCGTCGTTGGGCGGATGATTTGGCGGCAGTGTTGAAGGCCAGTGGCGCCAGAAATCCTGTTCTGGTCGGATGGTCCTTGGGCGGGGTTGTCCTCTCAAACTACCTCGCCAGTTACGGGGATAGCGGCATCGGCGGGATCGTATATGTTGATGGGGTGATTGAACTGAACGAGAAATTGATCACGCCGCATCCTGCCGTCTATGCGGGGTTAGCATCAACCGATCTGAAATCTCACCTCGACTCGGTTCGCACATTTCTGAAATTATGCTTTGAAATGCAGCCTGACACGATCACTTTTGAGCGGCTCCTCTCGAATGCAGCAATGGCGTCCTGGGTCATGACGCGCGCCGTCCCCTCGATGACAGTGTTTGCAGCCGAGGGTTTGACTAAAACCCGCGTACCTGTCCTTTTGCTATATGGTGGCAAGGATGATCTTGTTCGCGTCAACCCAAGCATTGCACGAGCTCGCGCACTCAAGTCAGACATCCAGACGAAGATCTACGCGAAGTCTGGCCATGCACCCTTCATCGAAGAAGCGCGTCGCTTTAACCGTGACCTGACGGCGTTCAGAGATTCCATCCCCGATGGTCGCTGACACTCACTCGGCGTGATCCGAGGACGATCTCTATAATCTGCAATGCGGCAGCCGAAACCAAAAGGCGCTTTCCCAAGTTTTCGTTGAGAGCCTCGGAGTTCAATGAAGAATCGGCTGCCGCAAGTCGTGCTACCGACACCAGCATCCCCTGAACCGAATGCAGACACTCGGCGCAACAGTCATTAGATAGCGTCAATATCGGTTTTCGAACTATATCACACGCCTCTCTATATCTGCTTGCAATCTTCGTCTCTGTATTCTTTAGTGAACGCTATGGAAAAAAAGAAGCGGCGTGGCGGTCCACGTAAGTTTGACAGAGATCAGGCGGTAGAAAAGGCAATGCGCCTTTTCTGGCGGCAGGGCTATGAAGGCACATCGATTAACGATCTGACAGCCGCGATCGGGATCGCCCCGCCGAGCCTATATGCCGCTTTTGGTAGCAAGGCTGGGCTTTATCGGGAGGCTCTCGATCGTTATACGGCTTCGTCTGCCGCTCTCGATCAGGCCGCAAAGTCGGCACTCAACTTAGACGATGCTGTCGCAGCAGTTCTGCACGCCGGTGTTCGGGCGATCACCGATGCGTCACGGGAACGAGGCTGCATGATTTCGTCCGGGATGATTGAGTGTGCACCCGAGCACTGCGAACTGGCGAGTGATGTTGCGCAACGGCGCCGTTCGATACGAAATTCGATAGCAGCCCAACTCGTGCGTTGGCTCGATCCCCAAACAGCAGACGCGCTGGCCGGGCATCTCATGGTCGTGTTAATAGGCCTTTCAGTTCAGGCGAGAGACGGCGCCCCCGCAGAGGAGCTTCAACGTTGGGCCGATGAAGCAATTACCGGCATCAAGGCGAGAAAGTTAGCCACCATTTCTTGATCCCTTTCCACCCGCCCCCGCTCTGCCCTTGCAACCCCGATCAGCTGGGCAGAGCGGGGCTAATCATCGTGCGCGCAAAAGCATCAAAGTGACATTTTAACTTTGCAGAAAAACGGACAATTCAACTTGGCTGCCACATATAGCAAAATCAATGATTTACAGGGCGGATGGTGTTTCCATCTTTCCGGTTACCTCAGGCCGCGCACGAAGAATATCGACCGACCAAGAGCATCCATCCCATAGGGGTCGCTGACAACAAACAATATCGTGCTTAGTGAAGCTGCAAATCTGTCGAACTATTCGATCTGATTCAGCAAGCGGGACGTCATTTTTCATGCAAAGGTCGACCTACAACATAGGAGAATGCAGCCGCAAGGAATCTTGACTGGCAATCAAGGCGGTCGACGACTTTTGCGCTCTAGTGTCCTATGGCTGCACCACCGACTGCACGACTGTCGATAGCACCGTAATAGCGGTTATCGCCGCCCTTTTCGATGGCCGCCATATCCTTACCACCGACAAGAATGCCGGCTGCCTCACCCCAGACCGGCCAGTCAGCGTCTTCTCCAACCGTATAGCCCATGCCGGTCAGCAGCCTAATCGTATCCGGCGAAAGCGCGTTTGCTTCCATATAGACCCGGTCGGGCAGCCACTGGTGATGGATGCGCGGGGCGTCAATCGCCTCCTGAATATCCATCCCATGATCAATGACATTCATGATTGCCTCGAGCGTGATCGTGATGATGCGCGAACCGCCGGGACTGCCAATAACCATGAACGGTTTGCCATCCTTCGATACGATGGTAGGACTCATCGAGGACAAAGGTGATTTGCGCGGTTCAATGGCATTTGCTTCGCCTTGTATGAGACCATAAAGATTGGCCACGCCCGGCTTGATAGTGAAGTCATCCATCTCGTTGTTGAGAAGAATGCCGGTGCCCTCGGCTATCTTGGCCGTGCCAAACGATCCGTTCAGCGTATAGGTCACGGCGACAGCATTGCCGTCCTTGTCCACGATGGAATAATGCGTTGTTTCGTTGGATTCCTTGAATTCGGCTGGTTTCAGTGCTTCGCTGACACCGGCGCGATA
>NZ_JACGXB010000043.1:0-2731 GCF_014138065.1 Ochrobactrum sp. P6BSIII
CCGACATCGGTCAGCGTTGCAAACTGGAAGACGAGCGCCTTCATGCCGCCTGCAAGGCCCGCAAGACCAGCCGACATGACGAATGCGGCCAGCTTGTACTGATTGACGGAATAGCCCAGCGATATGGCGCGGCTTTCGTTCTCGCGCACCGATTTCAGGATCATGCCGAAGGGCGAGTTGGTGATGCGCCAGATGGCGAAGACCCCAAGCACGAACACGGCCAGCACAAAGTAATACATGTTCATCTGGTTGTTGAGATCGATGAAGCCGAACAGATATCCGCGCGGCACGCCCTGCAAGCCGTCCTCGCCATGGGTGAAGGCCGCCTGCAGGCAGAAGAAGAAGAACATCTGCGACAGCGCAAGCGTGATCATGGTCGAATAGATGCCCTGACGGCGAATGGCCAGATAGCCGATGACAAGGCCAAGCGCTGCGGCGGCAAGAACGCCGAGGATCAGCCCCACTTCCGGCGTCACGCCCCATTCCTTCACCGTATGCGCGGTGATATAGGCAGCGCCCCCGAAGAAGGCCGCATGGCCAAACGAGAGAATGCCGGTATAGCCAAGCAGAAGATTGAAGGCAGAGGCAAACAGCGCAAAGCACAGCATCTTCATCAGGAAGATCGGGTAGACCACGAAGGGTGCGGCGGCCAGTGCGAGAATGGCGATGACGAGAATGGCCGCCGACAGGCTGTTGATCGCAGGTTTGCGGGATGAAGCAGCACCATGGCTTGCAGCCGTTGCTTTAAGAGCGGTATCAGCCATATCAGGCCTCCTTCCCGAACAGTCCGGCGGGTCGCACCAGAAGGACGATAGCCATGATAACGAAGATGACGATGCTGGAGGCTTCCGGATAGAAGACTTTGGTGAGCCCTTCTGCCAGCCCCAGCACATAGCCGGTAATGATGGCGCCGAGGATCGATCCCATGCCGCCGACAACCACCACGGCAAAAACCACGATGATGATGTTGGAGCCCATCAGCGGGCTGACCTGATAGATCGGGGCCGCCATGATGCCGGCCACGCCTGCAAGACCCGCACCCAGCGCATAGGTGAAGGTGAGAAGCAGCGGCACATTGATGCCGAAGGCTTTGACCAGTGTCGGGTTTTCGGTGGCGGCGCGCAAATAAGCGCCAAGCTTGGTCTTTTCGATCAGAAGCCAGGTGCCAAGGCAGATGATCAGCGAGGCCACGACCACCCAGGCGCGATAGTTCGGCAGGAACATGAAGCCGAGATTATGCCCGCCAGCAAGCGACGGCGGCACCGCATAGGGCTGTCCGGCCGCGCCATAATAATAGCGGAACGTGCCTTCGATCACGAGCGCCAGGCCGAAGGTGAAGAGCAGGCCATAGAGCGGATCGAGATTATAAAGCCGTGACAGCGCCACGCGCTCGACGATCGCACCGCCGAGACCGACGATGATCGGGGCCAGAACAAGGGCTGGCCAATAGCCGATGCCAAGCCAGCTCAACAGCAGATAGCCGACAAAAGCGCCCAGCATATATTGTGCGCCATGGGCAAAATTGATGATGCGCAACAGCCCGAAGATGATGGCAAGGCCAAGGCTCAGCATGGCATAGAACGAGCCATTGATGAGGCCGACCAGCAACTGCCCGAGAAGCGCCTGCAGGGGAATACCGAAGATCATTGTCATGTCAGACTCCCAAGGCTTCGTTCAGGGCTGCCATGCGGTCGGGCAGCTCGGCGGTCGGGAAGTTCTCCGTCACCACGCCATGATCCATGAGATAGAAGCGGTCTGCGACCTTGGCGGCAAAGCGGAAGTTCTGCTCGACCAGCAGGATGGTCATGCCGCGCTTCTTCAGTTCCACCAGCACATCGCCGATGCGCTGCACGATGACAGGCGCCAGACCTTCGGTCGGCTCGTCCAGCAGCAGCACCTTCACGCCGGTGCGCAAAATGCGCGCAATGGCCAGCATCTGCTGTTCGCCGCCCGACAGTTTGGTGCCCGGGCTGTTGCGCCGTTCATGCAGGTTGGGGAAAAGCGCGTAAATCTCGTCCAATGACATCAGGCTCTGCTCGCCTTTTGCGACAACCGGCGGCAGCAGCAGGTTCTCATGCACGCTGAGCGTGGCGAAGATGCCGCGTTCTTCCGGCACGAAGCCCAGACCCGCATGGGCAATGCGATGCAAGGGCACGCGCATGATATCCCGGCCGTCCAGCGTGATCGTGCCGGTCCGCTTGCGGATGATGCCCATGATGGCGCGCAAGGTTGTCGTCTTGCCAACGCCGTTGCGGCCCAGAAGCGTGATGGTTTCGCCCGGCCAGATGTCGAGATCGACGCCATGCAGGGCATGGCTTTCGCCATACCAGGCATTCAGTCCGCGCACGGACAGGAGCGGTTGGCCTTTATTCATGTTCGGTTCCCATATAGGCGGTGCGCACGCGCTCGTCCTTCGAGACGTCGGCATAGCTGCCGGAGGCGAGGATCTCGCCGCGTTGCAGCACCGTGACATGGTGGGCGATATCGGCCACCACCTTGAGATTGTGTTCCACCATCAAAACGGCGCGATCCTTCGCGACATCGGCGATGAGGGCGGCAATGGTATGAACGTCTTCATGGCCCATGCCAGCCATCGGCTCGTCAAGCAGCAGCACTTTCGGATCGAGCGCCAGTGTGGTGGCGATTTCCAGCGCGCGCTTGCGGCCATAGGACAGATCGGCAGCCAGTGCATGACGGGCATCGGCAAGGCCGACGCGTTCCAGAAGTTCGA
>NZ_JACGXB010000044.1:0-2106 GCF_014138065.1 Ochrobactrum sp. P6BSIII
CTCGGTTATGACGGTTCCTATTGCCGTGTTGCAGCTTTCGCGCGGGAATGGAAGGCGGACCGGCAGAGAGAACTCCAGACGACGGGGCGCGGCACATTTGTGCCTCTAGCATTCGAGCCCGGAGAAGCTTTCCAGTTCGACTGGTCGGAGGACTGGGCGATCATCGGTAATGAGCGCACCAAGCTGCAGGTCGCGCATACGAAACTGAGCTACAGCCGCGCTTTCATCGTCCGGGCCTATCTGTTGCAGACGCACGAGATGCTGTTCGATGCTCACAATCATGCATTCCGTGTGTTTGGCGGTATTCCCGGCCGCGGCATCTACGACAACATGCGCACGGCAATCGACAAGGTTGGCCGTGGCAAGGAGCGAGATGTCAACGTGCGCTTCCTGGCGATGGCCAGCCACTATGTCTTCGAGCCGGAGTTCTGCAATCCTGCGTCCGGCTGGGAGAAGGGACAGGTCGAGAAGAACGTTCAGGATGCACGTCATCGCTTCTTTCAACCGATCCCGCGCTTTCCATCACTGGAAGCCTTGAACGACTGGCTTGAGCTTCAGTGCAAGGAGTTCTGGGCAAAGACCCCACACGGCCAGATGCGTGGCACCATTGCCGATATCTGGGCTGAGGAGGCTTTGGCATTAATGCCGGTCTCCCGACCGTTCGATGGGTTTGTCGAGTATACAAAGCGTGTCACGCCAACCTGCCTCGTTCATCTGGAACGCAATCGCTACAGCGTGCCGGCATCCTTCGCCAATCGCCCTGTAAGCCTCCGGGTCTATCCAGATCGTGTCGTTGTCGCTGTGGAAGGTCAGGTCGTCTGCGAGCATCACCGTGTTATCGATCGCTCCCACGACCGACCGGGGCAGACGATTTACGACTGGCGGCACTATCTGGCGGTGGTGCAACGCAAGCCCGGCGCTCTTCGTAATGGTGCACCGTTCGTTGAGCTACCGGACGCGTTCCGGACCTTGCAGCAATACCTGCTCAAGAAGCCCGGCGGAGACCGTGAGATGGTCGACATCCTGGCGCTCGTCCTGCAGCACGATGAACAGGCCGTCTTGTCAGCCGTCGACATGGCGCTGAAGTCGGGCGTTCCAACCAAGACGCATGTTTTGAACCTGCTGCATCGCCTCGTCGATGGCAAAACCTTCCCGCCGCCGATAGACACTCCTCAGGCATTGACACTCACCAATGAACCAAAGGCCAACGTCGAACGCTACGACAGCCTGAGGAAGACGGAGGTTCGCCATGCGTCATAACCCGGCGAGCGGCGCAATCGTGATCATGCTGCGTCAATTGAAGATGCACGGCATGGCCCAGGCCGTCGATGAGCTGACCGAACAGGGAGCCCCGGCGTTCGAGGCCGCCATTCCGGTCCTGTCACAGCTCCTCAAAGCGGAGACAGCAGAAAGGGAGGTCAGATCGACAGCCTATCAGCTCAAGACGGCACGCTTTCCCGCTTACCGTGATCTGAGCGGTTTCGACTTCGCAAGCAGCGAGATCAACGAGGCGCTCGTGCGCCAGCTCTATCGCTGCGACTTTCTGGATGATGCCAACAACATCGTGTTGGTCGGTGGACCAGGCACAGGTAAAACGCATGTCGCCACGGCGATCGGCGTTCAAGCCATCGAGCATCATCATAAGCGGGTTCGCTTCTTCTCGACCGTCGAACTGGTCAACGCTCTCGAGCAGGAGAAAGCTCAAGGACGGTCCGGTCAGATCGCCAACCGGCTTATGTACTCCGATCTCGTTATCCTTGACGAACTTGGATACCTGCCATTCAGCGCGTCAGGCGGTGCACTGCTCTTCCATCTGCTGAGCAAACTCTACGAGCGGACCAGCATCATTATCACCACTAATCTGAGCTTCAGCGAATGGGCTAGCGTCTTCGGCGACGCCAAGATGACCACCGCGCTGCTCGATCGCCTAACGCATCATTGCCACATCCTGGAAACCGGAAACGACAGCTTCCGATTCAAGAACAGCTCAGCGCATGAACGCAAAACCGCAAAGGAGAAAAGTAGGAACTTGACCACTACTATCGACCCGAAACATAACTAACAGGCGGGTCAATTCTCGGCGCAAATGCCGGGTCACTTCTCAGT
>NZ_JACGXB010000045.1:0-2025 GCF_014138065.1 Ochrobactrum sp. P6BSIII
GCTCAGATCGCCTCGGCTCATGACTGCCTCCAAAAAGCAGTCTTGAATCAAGCTTCGATCAATTCGTCAACCAATTCGTCCACGCCGCCTAGTTGGCGACGGAAAGCGCATATCTAATCGTCTATGTTCAGCCGCACCCATTGTTAAAAGCGGGCGAGATTGGTCTGATGCGGTCGGCCGTTATGCATAGATTCCCATGATGCCAACTCATCACAACGCAATTTTTGCTGCGCGGAGTTATGGCATCACGCCTGAACTCAGATGCAATGATGTTGCTATGGATTGCTACGGATAGAACGTCTCGAGATGCGGTAAACACGGGCAGGCGGAATGTTTGCAAATGTGCCGCCGATGGGCGTTGCCTTCAAGCCTAACCGATCCAATAATCTGCGGGGTACGGGGCAAACGGGGCCATAGGTGAACTGGAAAAACGCCCCGTCGTCTTTCAGTGCCGCGAAAGAGCCTCTAAGTATTTTCAACACGGTGCGTGATGACATCGAAAGCAGCGGTAGGCCGCTTATCACGGCCCCAAAGCCCGCTTGTTGAAAACGCGGATCAGGCATCAGAGAAGTTGCGCTCATCTGGAGTACGACAGCCTCTGGAAATCGATCCGTCAGGAGGGTGGCGAACGCCTCTTCATATTCAATCAATGTCAAGTCGGCTTCGCTGATCCCTCGCGCCAGGATTGCGCGTGTGAACACTCCGGTTCCCGGGCCCAGTTCGAGAACTCTTCCGGTTTCAGGCGAAAGCTCGCTGGTCATTATCCGAGCAAGAGCCGCGCCAGAGGGTGCGAGTGCAGCAATTTGCAGCGGATTCGCCCGCCATGCTTTAAAGAAACGCCATCGATCGCCGCGGGCATTGTCCTGTGTGTGCTTATAAATGAAGCTAAGCTTCAACAATGGTACTGGTTTTGCTTTCCCTTGGCATGAGCAAAAAGAAAATGGGAAGCGGCTTTGGCCGGATTGATTTTGACTCATGACGGTTCTTTCAATCAAACTTGAGCGGAGCTAATAAAGATTTGGCGATCGCACGCCACACCTAGTGGTCATCGTGCTTTCGACGCTATTCCGGGATTTTGCTTGCCCCATAAATAGTCCCAAGTGCTAACACCACACCAACGAGGAAAGCGTATCGAAGGCCGACTGTGTCGGAGAGCAATCCTATCAATGGGGGAAAGATGATTAGTCCGGCAAAACCGATGGTCAGAACCGATGCTATCGCAGAGCTTGGTGCCATGTTCGACGATCTGGCGGCAGCACCAGCCACCAACGGAATGACGCCACAGATACCGATCCCCGCGAGGCAGAAGCCGATAATTGACAGTATGAGAGTTGGAAAAGCGACAGCGGTTGCGAAACCGGCAAGCGTTAACGCACCGCTCCATTGTAGCGTTCTCTTCATGCCAAACCGATTAACGAACTTGTTGAGGATAAACAGCCGCCCGACTGTCATTGCACCCATGAACATTGCGAAGCCGAGGCCCACATAGCGTTGGTCGGGTGCTACTACATCGTGAAAGTAGACGGTACTCCAGTCATACATAATCGCCTCACATGCCATGCCAAAGAAGGCGATCAGGCCATAGTTCAAGAGAGATCTGTCCGGTATTGCGAACGCACTTCCAGTCGTTTCGAGGGATGGTTCATTGTAGAGAAACCGCCAGCAAGCAAAGGCAGAGACAATCGCAATGGTTGATATCAGACTAAAATGCAGGGACATGCTGATGCCTTGACCTATTGTCAAAGCGCCGATGCCTGCGCCGACGAAGCCCGCCAGTCCCCATAGGCCATGAAAGAATGGTAGTTTCGTTTCGCCACTCAACCTCTCCATGATGCTGGCTTGTGTGTTATTCGAAACATTGACGGCGCTGTATGAAAAGCCAAAAGCAAATACTACAACCACGAGCTGGGCGATGCTTGTGATAAACGGTACTAGGGCGTAGACTCATAAACTGATGCACCAGATGCGGACAGCGATCAGTTTGACAGCAGCGAGGAAATTGTCCGGGTTCTTGTCGTAACGCGT
>NZ_JACGXB010000046.1:0-1551 GCF_014138065.1 Ochrobactrum sp. P6BSIII
AAGATGTCGATGAATCCGTTCGACGAGATTGCGGTTGAAGAGGCGATCCGCCTGAAGGAAGCTGGCAAGGTCACGGAGATTGTGGTTGTATCGGTCGGCCCGGCACAGGCGCAGGAAACACTGCGCACCGCACTTGCCATGGGCGCGGACCGCGCCATTCTGGTCAAGACTGATGAGACAGTCGAGCCGCTCGGCGTCGCCAAGGTCTTGAAGGGCGTGGTCGATGCAGAAAAGCCAGACCTCGTCTTCCTCGGCAAGCAGGCCATTGACGACGATGCCAACCAGACCGGCCAGATGCTGTCGGCGCTTCTCAACTGGAGCCAGGCAACCTTTGCCTCGAAGGTGGAACTGGGCGACGGTTCGGCCAAGGTCACGCGCGAAGTGGATGGCGGTCTGCAGACCATCGATGTGAAGCTTCCGGCGATTGTCACGGTTGATCTTCGTTTGAACCAGCCGCGTTATGCATCGCTGCCGAATATCATGAAGGCGAAGAAGAAGCCGCTGGACGAGAAGTCGCCTGCCGATTTCGGTGCCGATATCACGGCGCGCCTGAAGGTCCTGAAGACCGAAGAACCGGGTGGCCGCAAGGCTGGCGTCAAGGTTGGCTCGGTTGGCGAGCTGGTCGAGAAGCTTAAAGCTGATGGCATCATCTAAGAAATCGGAAGGGACACGATAAATGGCTATTCTTCTTTTTGCCGAACATGACAATGCAACCCTTTCGGACCAGACGGCAAAGGCGCTGACGGCAGCCGCCCAGATCGGCGGCGATGTCGATATTCTGGTTGCAGGCAAGGGTGCAAAGGCAGCAGCCGATGCTGCCGCCAAGCTGAAAGGCGTGCGCAAGGTTCTGCTGGCTGAAAGCGATGCGCTGGAAAACCGTCTGGCTGAGCCGACGGCAGCACTCATCGTGGCACTCGCCGCCAATTACGACACGATCATCGCTCCGGCGACGACTTCGGCCAAGAACATCCTGCCGCGCGTTGCCGCACTTCTCGATGTGATGCAGTTGTCGGAAATCATGGAAGTCGTATCGGCAGACACGTTCAAGCGTCCGATCTATGCAGGCAATGCAATCCAGACGGTGCAGTCCACCGACGCCAAGAAGGTGATCACAGTGCGCACCGCCTCTTTCCAGGCCACCGGCGATGGCGGTTCGGCTGCAGTTGAAAGTGCAACCGTGCCTGCCGATCCGGCCCTGTCGAGCTTTGTTGGCAATGCGCTGTCGGCTTCGGACCGTCCGGAACTGACCTCGGCCAAGATCATCATCTCGGGCGGTCGTGCGCTTGGTTCGGCTGAAAAGTTCCAGGAAGTGATCCTGCCGGTTGCCGACAAGCTCGGTGCGGCGGTTGGCGCCAGCCGTGCAGCAGTCGATGCGGGCTATGCGCCGAATGACTGGCAGGTTGGCCAGACGGGCAAGGTTGTTGCACCAGAGCTTTATATCGCTGTCGGTATTTCCGGCGCGATCCAGCATCTGGCCGGCATGAAAGACAGCCGCGTCATCGTCGCCATCAACAAGGACGAAGAAGCGCCGATCTTCCAGGTTGCCGATTA
>NZ_JACGXB010000047.1:0-1522 GCF_014138065.1 Ochrobactrum sp. P6BSIII
GTGAAGGACGGATCGAAGGCCAGCGTGACGAAGCCGCGCTCGGCCATAGTCTGCGCATAGAGGCCGGATGACTGTTCCTTCACCGCGCCGAACGGTCCGCTGACGACGATGGCTGGCAGTTGCTTGTCGTTGCGATCCTTCGGCAGATAGAGATCGCCGACGAGCGTGATGCCGTAGCGGTTTTTGAACTTGACCTTCTGGTGGTCAACTTTTTCGCTTTTAGGGAAAACCTTGTCCCATTCCTGTGACATATTCTGAGCCTTCGCGTTGGAAATGTCGAAAAGTGACGCCGCGCCGAGAGCGGCCATGCCGACACCGGTCAGCTTGAGCAGATTGCGACGACCGGCATCGGGCACGCTCTGATGATGGGATGCGTTTTCGGATTCAAAATTCTGTTTCATTGCAGGTTCTCCTTACTGTTTTCGGACGGGCTTTGCCCTTCAAGTGATTGGTGTCGCGCTTCAGAACAACGCTTCGATACGGAACGGAAATTCGCCGCGCACCAGTAACGGTTTGGCGCCCTGGTCCAGACGTCCAAGCCGGATCAGTCCACGCGACCATTGGTAATGGCCATGGAACATCGCCAGATTGCCCCCACGGCGCGTAGTAGCAAAGGTCGCCCACCGCCTCGTTGCTAAAGCGGTTGCTGCCTTCTTCGGTCAGCTTGCGCGACAGGTACGCAATCTTCTCGTTGGTCGAGTAGTCTTCGATGGTGAGATCCAGAGGTAGCATCGCGAACAGTTCGCGTGCCAAAGGGCTGTCCTCCAGCGTTGCCGTGAAATCCTGATCGGCGAAGGTCAGTCTGAGGCGCATTGTGGTTTCTTCCTGCGCTTGAGTTTTCCCCGTCAACGCAGAAACAAGAGCGGGGATGATGACGCCAACAGCGCCCGCTGCCAGCAATCGACGACGAGAAATTGGCGCATACGGCCTCATGTCAGGCTGCCTCGGGCTTCAGCATCCGCTCGCCATTGCCGATCAACATGAGTGCCAGGACCGCCAGGACGATACTGCCGATGAAAGTCGCCTGGACGGAGATGCCGTCGAGTAGCAATCCGCCGACTACGGCTCCGAGCAGGATCGACGCCTGAATCGCTGCAACCATCAGGCTACCGGCGGCCTCCGGCGCATCGTCGGCATTCTGCGACATCCACGTCATCCAGATAACGGAGAACATGGTGTTCATCGCCCCCCAGATGGCCATGAACATGCCGGCGGCGATGATCGAGAAACCAAGCAGCAGGAGACCAAGGGTGGCCCCGCCCATGATCAAGGCCGGCAACTTCAGGAAGGGAGCGACATTGCCTTTCAGGAAGCGTCCCGCCGCCCATGTGCCGACGAATCCAGCACAGCCCAGCAGAAGCAGGAGAACCGATAGCGTCGTAACATCCACCTGCGTTACCTCTTCGAGAAACGGCCGCAGATAAGTGAACATGGTAAAGGCCGAGCCCCAGGACAGCATGCAGGCTGCAAGTCCGCGCTGAAAATGTGGGCGCTTCAACAAGGCGAACATCGATCGGAAGTC
>NZ_JACGXB010000048.1:0-1232 GCF_014138065.1 Ochrobactrum sp. P6BSIII
ATGCCCGACGACAGACCGAAGTTCGTATCGTTGGCAGTGGCGAGCGCTTCTTCGTAATCCTTGACGCGGATGACCGAAGCGACCGGGCCGAAGATTTCCTCGCGGCTGATGCGCATCTGGTTGGTGGCTTCGGTGAAAAGTGCTGGCTGGAGATAGAAGCCCGGCGTTTCGCGGTTCAGGCGCTCGCCGCCAAAGGCGAGCTTCGCGCCTTCCTTGCGGCCAAGCTCGATATAATCCATGTCCTGCTGAAGCTGGCTTTCGTCAACGACCGGGCCGATATGCGTTCCCTGCTTCAACGCATTGTCGACCACAACGCCCTTCAGCCTTTCGATGGCAGCGGCAACGAACTTGTCGTGGATGCCTTCCGTCACGATGATGCGCGAGGATGCGGTGCAGCGCTGGCCGGTCGAGAAGAAGGCCGAATTGACCACGGATTCGACCGCAACATTGAGATCGGCATCATCCAGAACGACGACCGGGTTCTTGCCGCCCATTTCAAGCTGGAAGCGACGATTGTGCTCGATGGAGGCAGCGGCAACGCGCTTGCCCGTGCCGGTCGAGCCGGTGAAGGTCACAGCCTGAACATCGGCGCTGTCCAGAATGGTCTGGCCGACGACCGAACCCCTGCCCATGACGAGGTTGAGAACGCCCTTCGGCAGTCCGGCGCGATGCAGAATATCGACAATCGCCCAGGAGCAGCCCGGCACGAGGTCGGCTGGCTTGAAGACGATGGTGTTGCCGTAGCAGAGCGCGGGCGCAATCTTCCAGGTCGGGATGGCGATTGGGAAATTCCACGGCGTGATGATACCGACGACACCAACAGCTTCACGGGTGACCTCCACGCCGATGCCCGGACGCGCCGAAGGCAGCGTTTCACCGGCAAGGCGCAGGCACTCGCCTGCGAAGAAATCGAAAATCTGGCTGGCGCGGATGGTTTCGCCGATGCCTTCGGCAAGTGTTTTGCCTTCTTCACGCGACAGGAGACGGCCAAGCTCGTCCTTGCGCGCCAGAATCTCGTCGGCTGCCTTACGCAGGATCGCATGGCGCTCCAGAATGCCGGAACGTGACCAGGCCGGGAAAGCGGCCTTGGCAGCTGCAATCGCCGCTTTCGTGTCTTCAGCCGTCGCGCGGGCATAGGTGCCCACCACATCATTGGTGTCGGACGGATTGATGTTGGCAGTGCCGTCACCGCCAACCCACTCGCCAGCGATCAGATTCTGATGAATTGTCAT
>NZ_JACGXB010000049.1:0-1152 GCF_014138065.1 Ochrobactrum sp. P6BSIII
GTGAAGGACGGATCGAAGGCCAGCGTGACGAAGCCGCGCTCGGCCATAGTCTGCGCATAGAGGCCGGATGACTGTTCCTTCACCGCGCCGAACGGACCGCTGACGACGATGGCTGGCAGTTGCTTGTCGTTGCGATCCTTCGGCAGATAGAGATCGCCGACGAGCGTGATGCCATAGCGGTTCTTGAATGTGATTTTCTGGTGGTCAACTTTTTCGCTTTTAGGGAAAACCTTGTCCCATTCCTGTGACATATTCTGAGCCTTCGCGTTGGAAATGTCGAAAAGGGACGCCCCGCCGAGAGCGGCCATGCCGACACCGGTCAGCTTGAGCAGATTGCGACGATCGGCGTCCGGCGCGTCCTGATGCTGGGCTGCATTTGCGGATTCAATATGCTGGTTCACTGCAGGTTCTCCTTGCTGTTTTCGGACGGGCTGGGCCCTTCCAGAGATTGGCATCGCGCTTCAGAACAACGCTTCAATACGGAGCGGAAATTCGCCGCGCACCAGTAACGGTTTGGCGCCCTGGTCCAGACGGCCAAGCCGGATCAGTCCACGCGACCAGTGGTATTGGCCATGGAACATCGCCAGATTGCCCCACGGCGCGTAGTAGCAAAGGTCGCCTGCCGCCTCGTTGCTAAAGCGGTTGCTGCCTTCTTCGGTCAGCTTGCGCGGCAGGTACGCAATCTTCTCGTTGGTTGAGTAGTCTTCGATGGTGAGATCCAGAGGCAGCATCGCGAACAGTTCGCGTGCCGAAGGGCTGTTCTCCAGTGTTGCCGTGAAATCCTGATCGGCGAAGGTCAGTCTGAGGCGCATTGTGGTTTCTCCCTGCGCGTGAGTTTTCCCCGTCAACGCGGAAGCAAGAGCGGGGATGACGAGGCCAACAGTGCCCGCTGCCAGAAATCGACGACGAGAAATTGGCGCATACGGCCTCATGTCAGGCTGCCTCGGGCTTCAGCATCCGCTCGCCGTTACCGATCAACATGAGTGCCAGCACCGCCAGGACGATACTTCCGACGAAAGTCGCCTGGATGGAGATGCCGTCGAGTAGCAATCCGCCAACTACGGCTCCGAGCAGGATCGACGCCTGAATCGCTGCAACCATCAGGCTACCGGCGGCCTCCGGCGCATCGTCGGCATTCTGCGACATCCACGT